>JAFGKL010000046.1 GCA_016928585.1 Sedimentisphaerales bacterium | reverse complement strand
TCTTTGTCAATGGGTATCACCAGTACAGCCATGCCGCCCGGGCCGACAATGTCGCCGATGATCGAAGGGCTGTCGATGAAATCTTCGGGTGCGGCGTCCAGCAGGGCCTTTCTAAAGTCGAGTATGCCCTGGTTCTTCAGGCATGAGATCTTAACGGTACGAATGTTTTCGGATTCAAGACGATCTATAGTTTCTGCGGACGGTTTACATTTGTCGATCTTGTTAAAGACAGCGATGATCGGGACGGTTCGTGCGGTAAGTTCGCTTATCAGGTTGGTTTCAAATTCGCCCCAACTGCCATCGGTAACTATTACGCCCAGGTCAACACGATCGAGAGTTTTTCTTGTTTTTTCTATTCGCAGGCTGCCCAGTGCCCCCTTGTCATCGATGCCGGCGGTGTCGATAAACACTACCGGTCCTAAGGGCAGCAGTTCCATCGGTTTTTCCACGGGGTCGGTGGTAGTGCCGGGCAGCTCGGAAACGATCGAAACCTGCTGCCGCAGTATGGCATTTAGCAGGCTGGACTTGCCGACGTTTCGCCTGCCGAATAAACCGATATGCAATCTTAAACCTTTTGGTGTAGATATCATTTTTATCAATAACTTTCCAACAGAAACATTACGGGCCCCTCTAACAATTCATTTTGGCGAAAACCGAATCTTATTTGTTTCCGGTCAGCGTCAGAGCAAAGCCGCTTTATCCTCAAATAAAGCTCATTGCTCTTCCTTGCCGGAAAACAAAAATCTTCTATTTTCCGCTCAAAAGCAATTATAAGAGCCACCCTTAATTTATTGCGTTTTCATTTTTTTAGCAGAAGACATCACGTCGTCCATTGCGAATTTTTTCAAGCATAGCCATGCTTCGCTGTTTTGCAACTGGTTCTGTCTCGTCGAGAACTTTTGCAATAAGCGTCTGGCCGACAGATCTAGTTTTTTCTGAGCCGTAGTCCAGGAGATATTCCATGAATGTGGACAGAGCGTTAGGATCGCAATGTTCCTTAATCAGCCCCGGCTTGGCCAGATCCATAAAATCCTGACCTGTCCTGCCGAGCCTGTAACAGCCAGTGCAGAACGACGGAATGTATCCGAGTTTTGCGACATCGTAAATAACTTCGTCAAGCAGCCGGTGATCCCCCAGCGAGAATTGTGCCTGCTCTTCTATATCCTGTCCTTCTGCATATCCGCCGGGGTTGGTACGGCTGCCGGCAGATATCTGCGATACGCCCAGCGCGAATGTTTCTCTTCGCATGTTCGGTGTTTCACGTGTTGACATAATAATGCCGGTGTACGGTACCGCAAGGCGCAAGATAGCGACTATCTTGCGGAAGTCTATGTCGCTGACGGGTTTAGGTGGGTGCGCGGCCATGTCCGAACCTGCGGCAGGTTCCAGCCGGGGTACGCTGATAGTGTGCGGGCCAATACCGAATGTTTCTTCCAGATAGTTGATATGCTGCATAAGTGCGAGCAGCTCAAATCGCCAATCGCACAGGCCGAACAGTATGCCTATACCAACATCGTCAATGCCGGCTTTTATTGCCCGGTCCATTGCGGTTACACGCCAGTCGTAATCAGCCTTTTGCCCGCTTATATGGACGGCTTGATATGTCCGGCGGTGATAAGTTTCCTGGAACAGTTGGTACGTACCAATTTGAGCGGCTTTAAGCAGTCTGAACTCATCGGTTGTTAGCGGAGCTATGTTGACGTTGACCCTGCGTATTTCGCCGGTGCCCACTTTCGTATTGTAAATAGTTTGGATAGAATCGAGAATATACTGGAATCCCTGTTGAGGATATGACTCACCTGCCACCAACAGCACGCGTTTATGTCCCTGCTTAACGAGGATCTCGACTTCGCGCTGAATTTCCTGTTGACTCAAAGCACGGCGTTTGACGTTTTTATTTTTGGCGCGAAAAGCGCAGTAAAGACATTCGTTTTGACATAGATTTGATATATACAGCGGCGCAAAGAGTACCAAACGACGTCCGTATATGATCTCCTTGACCTGTTTTGCGGTTTCGAAGAGTTCTGCAATGAGTTCAGGATCGCTGATCGCAGCTAAAGCCGCGATGTCCGGAGCCTGAAGCCCATTTAACTGGAGGGCTTTAGATAAGATATCGCGTACTTCGGCGGCATCGGATGTTCTTGTTGCGTTTTCGAGGGTTTTTTCGATATCGCCTTCGTTTATTATCATTGTAACTTGATTTTGTTCCATTTTTAGCCCCTTTGCCACACAGCAAAGTTAATTATTTGCTCAATTATTGGTATTTTACCATTGAGATGTTATTAATGCAATAAAAATAACAACAAATTTAATGATATTCACAAAAAAACGCGTTAACCTTAATTTTATTGTGAAAAATATCCTAAAAACTATTGACATGGCGTTTTGATTATGTATAATTCTGTATAATAAAGAATAATAAGTGCTAATAGCCTTAGTATTGCAGCAATAATGAAGGTTTTGAGCTAAAACAGGTGTTCGGCAAGAGTTTTTATACTCATTTTTGATGATCAATCGCAAGGAAAATTATGATGGTTAACAGAAAATGCATCATACGAATGTCAAGATACAAAAACTCCCT
>JAFGKL010000045.1 GCA_016928585.1 Sedimentisphaerales bacterium | reverse complement strand
GCATGGGTAAGGTTCACCCGCCCCGATTATATCGAGAACGAAGGCGTTATGGCATGGGGAGGCAGCGGTGGCATTGACGGCGGAATGTGGAATGTGAGTTTGGAGAGAGAAACAATGCCCGGCACGGAAGGAGCTATTAAGGCTGATGTTGGTGATGGACGCGTAACCGGCAGTAAAGATATTCGTGATAACAAGTGGCATCATGTAGCCGCCGTTTACGAATATGACGGTTCACCCAGTTCGTTGGATATAAAATTGTATGTTGATGGCGCCGAAGAAATTTACAGCCATACAAAATGGGAAAATTTAAATACAACTCTTGATAGGGATGTTGTTATAGGTGCTACTTGGTGGGCTGGCACTGTTGGTGGCTTTACCCAGGGTCTTTTAGACGAAGTCCGCATCTACGACAGGGCACTTACTCCTGCCGAGATCGTGGATCTTTATAATGTCCCCGAACCCGCTACAATGTTGCTTCTTGGCCTCGGTGGTTTGGCTTTAAGAAAAAGAAAATAGCATAGAAAACAAAAAACAAGCTTACCACAGAGGAGAACCGGATGAAAAGATTTGGGCGAATCGAAATTATAACAGCGGTAATGGCTATAGTAACAAGTTTGGCATCACCCGTGCCTGCGGCAATTTCTTGGTCAGGTGATGTTATACCATCTGATCCGTCTACGTGGAACTCAAGCACGGAAGGATATATTGGCCATACCGGCCACGGCACGATGGGTATCACCGATGGCAGTGCGGTCAGCAGTGGTTATGGGTTCATTGGCGTCTGGTCCGGCTCGACGGGAGAAGTTACCGTTGATGGTAAAGACTCTATGTGGACAAATAGCGGTAACATTATAGTTGGATATAAGGGTAGCGGTACACTGAGTATCACTAACGGAGGCAAGGTTAGCAACTCGACTGGCTACATCGGCCAGTATGCCAATTCAACCGGTGCGGTTGCAGTTAATGGTACTGGTTCAAAGTGGACAAACAGCCAGCAGATTAAAGTCGGCTGTTCGCTTAGCATTACCGGCGGTGGAGAGGTCGTAAGTAATGGGGGCATCGTAGGTTCGCTCTCTGGGGTTACTGGTGAAGTAACAGTTGATGGGGATGGTTCAACATGGACGAACAGTGACGACCTATTCGTCGGATACTTTGCCAACGGGACGATGAATATCATCAATGGCGGAAAGGTTAGCAGTCAGGGGGAAAACACTATCGGTTGGGCATCTGATTTGACCGGCGTGGTAACTGTATCTGGCGTAGGATCTACTTGGACAGCAAATAACTATAGACTGCGAGTTGGTTCTCTTGGTGAAGGAACACTGAATATTACCAATGGCGGCGAAGTCAGGTGTGATGGCAGCAGCATCGGTAGATTTGCAGGGTCTGCGGGTGAGGTTACAGTCGATGGTTACGGATCGAAGTTGACAAGCGACTATGGCATCTACATTGGTTACGAAGGCAATGGAACACTGAATATTACAGACGGTGGTTTGGTTAGTGTAGCTGGAACAGTGACAATCGACGTTAACGGCGGCGATGATAGTTTTATCAACATGGACACCGGCGGCAAACTGGCATTGCTTGGTGATGGCGGAGATTCACTGGTTGCCTTTTTGGGATTGATCGACGGTACGGATGCGATACGATACTGGAATAGTTCTATCGCGGGTTGGGCCGATATCACGGGCGCGACCTATGGTATAGATTATACGCTGGAGTATTTAACCGAAGGAGATCTGGCAGGCTATACAATGTTAACGGTCCCCGAACCCGCTACAATGTTGCTTTTTGGCCTTGGTGGTTTGCTTTTAAGAAAAAGAAAATAAATTAATTGCCGTTTTCCGGGTCGGCTCCTATGTAGCCTAGCGATCTGAGTTGTTCGATAACACGGGAGTCATAACCTTCTGGCTGGATGATTTTCTGGTTGCCAAGGGTTTTTATGATCTCCTCTTGGCAGGTTTGTACCTGTTCGGGTTCTTCCAAATATAAATTAGATGTTTCTTTGGGATCGGAAACCATATCGTAAAGCTCTTGGCTTTGGCGGTTAATATTCTCGATGTATTTAGTTTCTGCTGAACGTATAGATTTAAGTGTGCGCTCCTGGAACAATTTTTCGTCCAAATGTCCTCCACTGAGAGGGGGAGTGGTTTCTGCGAATATTACCGAGGGCATATTGCTTTTATTGTCATTTATAAGATTCTTCAGAGATTTTCCCTTAAAAGCTTCGGGCGAAGTTGCGTTCAAATGATCAAGGATCGTAGGGGCTATATCAATAAGCTGCACAAGATTTTTAATCCGATGATCTTTTTGTTTTTCTTTCGGTAGTTTAATGATCAAAGGCACGTGTACTGTAGGGTCATACAGATGACGGCCGTGGCGACGGTCTATAATATTGCCGTGTTTTTCGCCAAAGGCTTCACCATGGTCGGCGGTAACGATGATCATGGTATTGTCATATAGATTATTTTGTTTAAGGTGATCTATCACGTGGGCAAATTGTGAGTCCGCATATGTTACTTCGCCGGCATA
The DNA here is from genome assembly GCA_016928585.1 of Sedimentisphaerales bacterium. GTDB lineage: Bacteria > Planctomycetota > Phycisphaerae > Sedimentisphaerales > Anaerohalosphaeraceae > JAFGKL01. The sequence goes on along the minus strand of JAFGKL010000045.1, from coordinate 3,773 downwards.
CCTCATCCGCTCAAATTGATACGGCAGGTTCTCATCTATCATACCTGCATACATATTCTTGTATGGTTCCGGGGCGTCATATGAATAATGCGGGTCAAAATAATGAAGCCAGCAGAAGAAAGGAGAAGTCCTCTTTTTGCTTAGCCACTTGATTAGCCGATGGGTTGGGATATCGCCTCGCAGTTCATGATTTTCTAAACCTGACAAAGCGTTGATAGTAAGTAAAAATTGTAGTTCGTCCAGTCGTAATAGAGGCGTATAACGCGAAAAGGAATCTTCATAATAGTCGAATCCGCGATGTAGCCTTGTATTTTTTGAACGAACCATCCCGCAGGAAACAAATGCGGCCGTGTCATATTTATTGAATTTTAGAATTTCGGCTATAGTCAACAAGCCTTCCTTCATAGGTAATCCGTTAATTGCGCCATGTTGGGACATATATAATGAAGTCATGATAGAACAGTGGGAAGGCGTTGTATATGGAACTTGGCAAAATGCATTTTCAAAAAGATGCCCGTCTTTGGCAAGGCTGTCGAGCGTTGGGGTTTTCACGATTTTGTTCCCATAGCAGCCAACATGATCGGCTCGCAATGTGTCTATAGTGACCAGCAGGATGTTTGGCTTGTCTTTAGAGTTAATCATTGGCAAATCATCAGAGGCAATAAGACTCGATGTATAGCGGTTGTAATGATATGAAGCTGAAACCACAAAAAGTATAGCTGTTAAAAGCCATGCTATAAAGACCGTTTTACCTCCAAAGCGAATAGCAGGTTTGTTTAATAGCCATGCAAGAATTAACGAGATAAAAAATATTATTACAATGCCTGAAATTACAGCGATATTTCTTCTCGGATCATTTCCTAATAGAAAGTAAATAAACAGGTTTCCACGATACAGGTAGGATAGTATCCCTGCAATTAGAAAAAACCTGATCGATGTAGAGCGGAAAATCTTCAAACATAAGGGCTTTCGTACTTTGTAAAACAACGAAATGAATATTCCAAACAATACGCAGACTGCGAGCACAAAAATAGTGTCTGCTATTATCGCAATTACAAAAAAACGAAGCAAAGATGCATCTGGTAAAGAATGACTACGTTCGGGAAATATCACTGGCAGTAGATATGTCCATAACACTTCAAGAATGCCCATCAAGACACCTAATGACAAACCATTGATAAGGAGGGATTTCCAGATTGTAGTCAGACAATGACCAACAGGTCTTATGTTTTCCTGATTATTATTGGTTTTTTCTGGCATCAAGATTCACCTGGATTATATGTATTTTCAACGATAAGTCCAAGGCTATTGTCTGGGACAAATCCTGGATCTGAAAAAAAACTGGCTAATTAAGGGGCAGGGAAATGAAACTAACAGTTGAACTGGCGGCTTTAGCCGACTGCCATCACCAGAACAACAACAAGCAATAAAGCTACAAGGGCTCCCATTATGACCATACCAACCTTGTACTTTGTGATAACTTCTTCGTCATAAAGCTTTGCCTCGTCGTCAATATCGATCGCTACTCCCTGTTCCAGTTGCTCAAGGGCGCCAATATTGAACTTCTGCCTCGCCCGTAAAGGAGGCTGCCCGTTAAGGATCGCCTCAAGATCGATCAAAAGCTCCTCCATATTACTGTAGCGGTCTTTTGTCTTCTTGGCCATCATCACTTCTATAACTTCCGATATGCCGGCTGTCAGTGATGTGTTTATATGGTCCGGCGGGGTCAGGGGCTCTTTCAGATGCATCTTCATTACTTCGGAAGGTGTCGACGCTTCAAACGGAACCCTCCCCGTTACCATATGGAAAAGCGTTGCCCCCAATGCGTAAATATCCGCTCTCCCGTCAATGTTAACTTCACCCCGGATCTGTTCCGGTGCGATATAATAAGGCGTTCCGAACGCCTTGCCCTGTTCGTTTTTCGCCGCCTGCAGATCGGAGGTCTCTCTTGCAAGACCCATGTCGGCCAGCTTTACGATACCGGCGGTGTTTATCATTACGTTCTTCGGCTTTACGTCCCTGTGGATCATACCCTGTGCGTGTGCATGTTCCAGTGCATGCGCTAGTTGGATGACGATCTCGAGCGCATCGTGCTCTTTAAAGATGACACCCCTCGACAGATCGTCATGCAGCGTCTTGCCTTCGACATATTCCATCACAAAATAATAAAGTCCCCCGGCCTCTCCAACGTCGATCGCCTGAACGATGTTATTATGATTCAGCTTTGCTGCAAGTTTACCCTCTTTGTAAAAACGACGGATATAATCCGGCTTCTCTGCAAATCGTTTTGGAAGAACCTTGATCGCTACTACCCTGTCAAGGCTAAGCTGACGGGCCTTATATACTACCGCCATTGCACCTGATCCAAGTTTACCAAGAACCTTATAACCGGGGATTTGGTTGGCGGCGGTCTTGCTTTCACGAAGCGTATTCTTTACGCGGTCTGCCTGCGTCAATGTAATATAACCGTACTCGAGCATCAGGTCTTCGAGCGTAGCTGGGGCCGTACGGTTCTTAAGCTCCTTGATGCATTGCTTAAGTTCCTCGTCCGTACACAGTCTCTGTTCGATTACTATACGTCCGAACATCGTGTCCTGGCTTGTGCTATCGTTCCGTGACAAATGTTTTCTCCTTAGTCGTTTCTGCAACGCCGTAGCAGTCGCAGGGTCCAATTATCTTGCTATAAATTCTATTGTCAAAGAAAAACTGTCTTATGTCGCTGCACAAATGACACTTACTCGCATAAGCAGCTTTTCGTTCATATCCTTTATCTTCTGCTTCTTCCAAAAGCCCGCAGGGTCCTTCCTCGAACAAAGTGCCGATCACTGCCATTTCATCAGGGTCAAAGTTTTCCCACATCTTGTCCAGCGAGTGATCGTTAAGGTTCCCAATTATTATCCCGCTGCACTGGCCGTTAAAAACATTTCCGTAAGGATCAATATGCACGCCCTTGGCCCCGAGAAATGCACCCTTGCAGTTCTCATCGCTAAAGGCTTCGGCATTCTTATCTGCAAAAAGATCCGCAAGTTTGCCCGCGGCTCGGCCCGTAAACCGGACAGGATAATCAAAAACTGCATTTTTATAGAGCTCTTCTCGATTTTCTTCGGTCAATTCGCTGTCTTTTTTAACAGGTTCCTGTAAATATTTTTCCCAGCGAACCAGAACACGCTCAGGACCAAGCACTTGATTCGCCGTTTCTACCAGCATCAACACCCTGTTGCGGTCGATATATTCGGCGTGAAACGGGTCCCAACTGATTTTTAATCGTTCCAGGCCCTTGGAATCAAGAAACTCAAGCTTATCGGCTATATCACCTACGTCTTTGGCCCAGTATCCGTTCGTTTCCAATAGGTCTAGCGGACCCAGATCGAACTTATCGGCCACGGTCATGATATTGGCAAGATGGTCAAAATAAAGGAAGGGCTCACCACCGGTTATATGAACTTTTGCGCTATTACCGGCTAATTCTCTTAGCGATGTCCAAGCTCCAATGGCATCATTAATGCTCATTAGGCCCTCTTTTTTCGGATTGCAGTGATAATAACAAAATTCACAAGAGGCAGGACATTTATAGGTAAGCATCAGGCCGCAGTTACGCCAAAGCTTAAGCTTCTTATCGGAACGGGAAAGCGTTATATTATATCGATTGTCAGCCAACCTTATTACCTCATATGGATACAGTAAACATACGATGCCGATTACAGTTTGTTTATCTTTTTTCTCGGCATGGCTTACTATTAAGTGAACTATTTTCTTGATAAATAAACAAATAT
>JAFGKL010000179.1 GCA_016928585.1 Sedimentisphaerales bacterium | reverse complement strand
TAATGCCCAGGACTGGAGTCGAACCAGCACTCCCTTATCAGGAACTAGGCCCTCAACCTAGCGCGTCTGCCTATTCCGCCACCTGGGCATGAACCGCATATTTTACTGTCAAAATCCTTTTCTGCAAGATTTTTTTGTATTAATCCTTCCTCGGTACGAAAAAAGGCTAAAGGATGTTTATTTGCCCCTTTCGGTGTTCCACAGAAGCACCTGCAGCCTCGGCGAAAGGGCAAACCCGGTCCTTTTGCAGATGTCAGCCAGAATTTTGGATTTTTTTATATATTCCAAACTCTCAGTCGCCTGCGGCATCAGGAACACCTTGTAAGGGTTGACATTTTTCATCTTTTCCAGGCAGTTGGCAATTTCGTTCAAGTCGTCCGGCCCATCGACGACGAATTTAAGCTGGTAGTCGTATTTATCAATCAACTGCCGGATGGCTTCATGGTCGATCATATGCTTTTTATGCTTGACGGAGAGAGCTTCATCTTCCGGAACAGAGTTCGAAAGCTTCGGGCTGATGCTCATAAGATCGCATTTAAGATCATCGATGAATTTGATGCCGGAAGTCTCTATCGTTATGTGCTTATCGACATGTGCAATCGCTTTGGTCAGTTCGCCAAGTTCATCACAAACAACAGGCTCGCCGCCGGTGATAACTACATGGCCGGCAGGGTGTTTTATTATCTCGGTTGTGATCTGCACAACGGTCATCTCCTGCCCGGCAGAAGAGGACCAGGCATACTTTGTATCGCACCATCTGCAGCGAAGGGGACACCCTGCCAGACGAACAAAGACGCTCGGAACGCCTGCCAGTTTACCCTCGCCCTGAATAGAATAGAATATTTCGTTTACTATCATTGTGTACTTAAGGCTCCCATCGAAGAGTGCCAAATTCTTCTTTTTTTATAAACTTCTGATCTCCGTTTCCAAATATGACACCATACCTTTTTAAAACGGGTTTTCTTGTACCTAATAATTCCGGTCCACCCACAAGATTCCATTCTCCCCTGGCTTCAAAGACAACAACCATATCATCGGGTATCTGAGGAAATTTTAGATTCTGAAGGTTCTTATTTAAGGCATAGCCGCAGGTTTTATATACTTGATCGTCCATGGCGAACATTCTCGGATGTGCATTAGCCTTTTTGATCAACTCGTCACACCATTTGTCTAAAGGGGGCAGTTCATCGTTATTGTCATGTTCATACACTAGAAGACATCCCCATATACCGCCTAAAGTCTCCTGCCTTACAAAAGCATTTGGAATTAAAGTTGTATAATGGACTATAACTGAAACAACCAGTATACTGCACAGAATAATGACAAGACATATCGACGAGATGACAGTTAACTTGTCAGTTTTCTTTTTAGTATTATGGTTTTGTTCAGTTATCATTTTGAATATTTGGCCGGGTCCGTAAGGCCGGCTTCTTTGAACCCTTTACGTCTTAATCGGCATGAGTCGCATTGTCCGCAAGCACGACCGGCCTTATCCGGATCGTAACAGCTATGGGTCAATGAATAATTGACGCCGATCTGTGTTCCTTTTTTTATGATGTCCGCTTTGCTCATGTTGATTATCGGTGTGTGTATTTTATATATTGCTTTTCCCTTTACAGCAGCCGCTGTTGCGAGGTTGGCCATGTTCTCAAATGCCTCGATGAACCGGCCCCGGCAGTCGGGGTAGCCACTGTAGTCGGTAATGTTGACGCCGATGAAAATATCCGAGATGTTCAACACTTCTGCCCATGCAAGTGCATAGCTTAAAAAGATCGTATTTCTTGCAGGTACATAAGTGATAGGGATGGATGATGTTTTATCTTCCTTTTCCAGTTCGGGGCGATTCTTCGGTACGGAGATATTAGAGTCGGTGAGCGCGGAACCTCCTAATTGCGCCAGGTCAATATCTATGATCCTGTGCTCTGCTGCGTCGAAAGATTTGGCAATACGCTTTGCCGAATTTATTTCTATGCTGTGTCGCTGGCCGTAGCGGAATGTAATTGCATAACACTCAAAACCCGCCTGAATAGCGATACCGAGAGTTGTCGCCGAATCCAGGCCGCCGCTAAGCAGAACTATTGCTTTTTTGCCGTTTTTAGGCATTAAACTGTCCTTGCAAAAACATTTTTTTTTGTTAATATTGGAGTCTAAGTATAGCATTTTTTTTCCGAGAGTACACCTTTTTAAGGTCATAAACGAATGAGCGAAAAACCCGATCTGGAGCTATTTGAAAATCCTCGTTGCGGCAGGGAATATACCATTACTATAAGGTGTCCGGAATTTACAAGTGTATGTCCTAAAACCGGCCAGCCCGATTTTGGCGAGATCACGATCGAGTATTGCCCCGACAAGCACTGCATCGAACTTAAGAGCCTTAAGCTGTATATGCAAAGCTACAGGAACGAGGGCGTCTTTTATGAAAAACTTACCAATGATATTCTTGACGATCTTAGCGGCCAATGCAAGCCGAAATGGATGACAGTTACTTCTAAGTTCACCCCGCGCGGCGGGATAACAACAGATATCGTAAGTAAGTATCGTGCCGAATGATAATTAGTTTGGGAGAAGGTTATGTCTATCAGTTTTACTTGTGAATGCTGTGAGAAGAAAATAAAGGCTCCCGATAACGCAGGCGGAAGATGGGGAAGCTGCCCGCATTGTAACCATCGCTGCTATATTCCGCTTCCGCATGACGACGATGAGGAGGAGCTTAAACTTGCGCCGATCGATGCCAATGAAGAGAGCCAGTATCATGAGATGATGAAAGAAACACACGACCTTACACAAAATATACTAAAACAAAACGAAGTGCCGGACGATGACGGAGATCCCGGGCCATATAATGAAAAGGAACTGCTAAAAAACATCATCGTTTATTTAAGACACATGACGGCGGGTAACCTTGATCAGGCGGAAGCTGCTGTCGGCAAGATAGCAGCTTTTAAGGAACAGGCAGGCGATATTTTAAGGAGGATGGCCAAGGCCGAAAGGCCGGAGCCTGAACTGCAGGACGTGCCGCCAAAACTGCTGCATGGGTTTATGAAGTCCTTACTTTCCAAGCTAAAGTGAGTGAAGTGCGAAAAGCGGGTAAAGGCCAGTGGTTTGAGTAAATCACCATAAGAATCATCGAAATTAGGGCAATTGCCGGAATTTTTTTGTCAATGGGGTGGTAAAACAGTGTACAATAAGGGGTCCGCAAAGCGATTATTTGTTAAGAACAAAGGTTTGTGCATGAAGATAATAAAAATCACTTTATTTACTGTTTTTGTATATGCGGTCAGTTTTTGCGGGGTATTGCAGGCCGGTGCGGAGGGCCAGTCTGCGGGTGTTATTACGCTAACTGCCGACCAGATGCGTGACAAGATCCGCGGTGGGCTTTTGGGTCAGTTGCTGGGAAACCTTAACGGCCTTGAACATGAGTTTAAATATTTTGACAGCCCGGGGAATGTCGAAAGCTATACGCCTGCTTTGCCGAAGGGTGCGTGGACGGACGACGATACCGATTTTGAATGGGTTTATATTTATATCATGCAGCAGGAGAACGAGATATTTCTTTCTCCGTCGCGCATAGCGACACTTTGGAAGGAGCGGATAAACCGTAGGATATGGTGTGCGAATTTGTATGCGCGTCGGTTGATGGATCTTGGTTTCGAGCCGCCGCTGACTGGCAATACGAAGCTTAATCCGTGGGCCCATTTTAATATTTCGGGTCAGTTTTTGTGTGAGACGTTCGGTCTTATTGCCCCGGCGATGCCTCGGACGGCTGCTGCAATCGGGCTTAATTATACGCGCGTTGCGATTGACGGCGAGCCGGCACAGGCGACCCAGTTGTTTACGGGTATGATAGCGACAGCTTTTGTTTGCGACGATATAGACGAGATCATCGATGCGGG
>JAFGKL010000178.1 GCA_016928585.1 Sedimentisphaerales bacterium | reverse complement strand
TAACCTCCGCTGCAAAAAAAATGCCGACCAAATTGCAGCCTAACCAAAAAATGGACGACCCAAAAATGACACATAACGATAAAACTCATCTGTTACTCGAAGAAACGATCAGGCACTTAAAAGCAAAGAACAGAACGGACATGTTCGAAGACTTCCAGGTAATGAAATTTATTGCAGGTGTGATCCAGATAGGAGTGCTGTTTTGTCTTGTCCTCAGCATCTGCTTTTTGATGGATCAAACAAGAACTGCTGATTCTGTCCATACCGCTATAGGATACGCTATTGTTCTGCAGCTTATGGCGATAGCATTTTATATCATGCGGGATCAAAAATGATCTCATCTGTAAGTTAGGTCTTCAAATGGTCGATACCAAACAGGATAAGATATTAGTATGGCTTCCTTCCCCGATGGGAGATGTGATACTCTGCACACCCGCACTGCGTGCTATAAGGGAACGCTTCGCATCCAAACGCATCTACTTTCTCGCAGGCCCAATGACAAAACAGCTCCTGTCACCATGCAGCTTCAATGATGAATGGATCGAGTACACCAATAGTAATGTTTTCACGCTTGCTCGAATCCTGAAAAAACACGATTTTTCGACAGCGATACTTTTCAAGAATTCCTTTGGTTCGGGCCTGACTGTCAGGCTCGCCGGCATACCACAAAGAGTAGGATACAGCCGGGACTGTAGGGGCCTGTTTCTAACCGAAAAGATCGCCCCGCCCAAAGATGCCAGGGGCAAATTCAAACCTGTATCCATGATTGACTACTATCTCGGCATCACTTCATGGCTCGGCTGTCAGAAAAATGATATCAGCCTCGAACTCCTTCTCGAAGAAGCCGACACCTCGCAACTTAACCAAAAAATGCCGGATGTATTTTCTCCCGCATCTCTCTTGGTCATTCTTGTTCCCGGAGGGGCATTCGGGCCAAGTAAATGCTGGCTGCCGGAAAGGTTCGCACAAACTGCTGACTGGATCATTGAAAATTATCAGGCAATGGTGGCCATCTCCGTAGCTCCCAATAAACAGGAAAAAGAAATAGCAAACAGCATAGCTTCCTCGGCAAAACATAAATTATACAATCTTGCCGACACACCTTTAACACTCGGACAGTTAAAATCTTTCTTCGCCCAGGCTGACCTTGTAATATCAAACGACACAGGGCCAAGACATATTGCAATAGCACTTGGCCGTAAGATTGTAAGCCTCTTTGGCCCGAACAATCCGGAATGGACGCAAACAGGATACGAAAAAGAAATACAGATAGTCGGTACCGCCGAATGTGCCCCCTGCGAAAAACCCGAGTGTTCGCAGCAGGAACATCTCTGTATGCAGTCGATCACCGTCGAAATGGTTTGTAACGCCGCTGAAAAAATGTTAGGTGACAAAAAACCGCAGGAACGTTTATGAATAAACAAAATTTTATAAAAATAAGCGAAAATTTTCATATCGACGCCGATTACGTCGATGCGTTTAAAAAAATCGACCTCATTTCGATCGACGCCGTCTTTCAATTCGAAGGCGGACAGAACCTTGTCAAAGCCAACCTCGCAAAACATCGCGCAAGGATACAGTTTCAATTGGATGGAACAACCATGTTCTTAAAACGCTACGATCGAACGCCAATGTTCTCACAACTTAAAAACTGGATAAGCCACTTTAGCCGTTCGGCCGCTGCTGAATTTGACGGGAAACCTTGCCAGATGCTTACGCAGGACGGTATCGGCACACCAAAGGTCATCGCCTGGGGATCCCGGTGGGGAAAATTCTTTGAAAAAAAATCTTTCATCGTTACTGAAAAAATACCGAACGCAGAGTCCCTTGAAAAAAAACTGCCCTACTTCTTCTATCAGGACTCTTCAAAGCAAAACCTGCGACAAAGAACCGATTTCATTAATTCGCTTGCTGATTTTACAAGACGCTTTCATCGCACCGGCTTCAGACATCGTGACTTCTATTTGGCACATATCTTCATGAACACACAAGGCGAGTTCTTCCTGATAGACCTGCATCGTGCCTTCAAACCGCTGCCATATAGATTTCGTTTTAGAATAAAGGATATCGCCCAGCTCTATTATTCGGCGCCGGGCAAATACATAACTCGTTCCGACCGCCTCAGGTTCTATTTAAGATACAGACAAAGATCAAAGCTTAGTTTCCTCGATAAACTTTTTATATGGTCCGTTAAAACAAAGGCATGGAGAATGGCTGATCACGACATAAAGCACGGAAGGGATGTCCCTTTCGCCTCGTAATGATCGCAGGGTTAAATACTAAATGATAAAAACTGCCGTAATTATCGAAAGAGCTGATATAGCACTCGGAGGTGCCGAACGGTCGGTTTTCGAATTGACTTCTCAACTCTCTTTAATGGGCATTGACGTTACTACATTCGCCGCAACAGGAGACATTCAGGCAGATAATTTCAAAATTTTATTTGATCAGCCGAAAACCAAACGAATATCTTTTAAAAATTTCGAAAAAACGCTAAAGGATCATTTCAAAAAAAATAACTTCGACATCATTCACAGCACATTGCCCTTTGACTTTGCCGATGTTTATCAGCCAAGAGGCGGCTCATACAAACAGGCACTCATTCAGAATGCCGCCAGCTACGATAATGCCTTTATTTCAAAAGTTAAAATGGCATCCCATTTCCTGAACTTCAAAAGAACCGCCCTTCTAAAGGCAGAAAAAACTCTCTGCACGTCTGGCAAAGCAACGATCGCGGCCCTTTCAAACTACGTAAGATCTCAGTTCGTCAACCATTACAGAATGGATGAAGAAAGAATACACGTCATCCCTAATGGAATTAAAATAAACATCACCCCCGACACTAAAAAGGCGGAAGGCATCCGTAGACATATTTTTCAGAACATAGACCTCACCGAAGCCGACGAACCCGTGATATTCTTGTTCGCTGCCAATAATTTCCGACTCAAGGGACTTACACCCCTTCTCAAGGCAATAGCAGCATCTTCAAAAGACAAAAAGCAAAGACCCGTCTGCCTTGCTGTAGCAGGCTCAGGCAATCCGGCAAAATACAGACTGTTTGCTAAAACGCTTAACATTCACAGCAAAGTCGTATTTCTCGGCACCTTACCGCATATCCGGGACACACTTTCGGCCTGCGACGTTGCCGCCCTGCCAACATGGTACGACCCTTGCTCAAGGTTCGTACTTGAGGCACTCTCAATGAACAAACCGGTAATAACAACAGCCTTTAACGGAGCGTCAGAGGTCATCGCTAACAACGTGCACGGCCGAATCGTAGATCGCCCCGACAACCTTGATTCGCTTCTTGACGCGATAAACTATTTCAGAAAAACTCACAACATCGCCTCTGCTTCACAGGCCATCATAACAGATAATATTAAGGAAAAGATTTCAATTGCAAAACACGCTGATAGGCTCATTGAACTTTACAAAACGATTTTGGATAAAAGGTAAAAAATGAATATGGATTTCTTGGCCCTTATAATATTGTCATATCTTACCGGGTCGATTCCCTTTGGACTTTTGATGACAATGGCACACGGCATAGACCTTCGCAACATCGGTTCGGGTAACATAGGTGCGACAAATGTATCACGAGCTCTCGGCAAAAGATGGGCATACTGCTGCTTCCTTCTGGACTGCCTCAAGGGTTTTGTCCCGATGTTCATCGCAGGATTGCTTATAAAAGACATAACCGTCATAAAACTATCCCTCTGGCTTGGCGTAGGATGTGCTGCTATCTTGGGACATATCTTCCCCATCTATCTGAACTTCAAAGGAGGCAAAGGCATGTCAACATGTCTTGGAGTGATTCTTGGTTTATACCCCTACTACACGATACCGGGGCTTATCGCTTTTGCCGTATGGGGGATTTGTGTACTTATTTGGAGATACATATCACTCGCTTCAATGATCGCCGCCGTCTCCTTCCCTCTGACATTAACAATCGCGTTTATCGTTTCTCCTCAATGGCATTTTAAGGATCTTTGGCCGCTGTTCATCGTCGCCATAGCGGTCCCGATACTCATCGTTGTAAGACACGTTGAAAATATCACCCGGCTGCTTGACGGCTCGGAAAACAAGGTAATGCAGAAAAAATCAAAATCAATATGATCTGATAGAAAATTATTTAAATCTCTTTTTTCCTCTGTGCCCTCTGTGGCAAAAAACGCCATCAATTCGCTAGCTTTTTATTAAGGATTTCCGATACGACTTGCGGATTGGCCTGCCCTTTTGACTTTTGCATGACCTGCCCCATAAGAAAACCCGCCGACTTCTTGGCTTTCTTGGAACCAGATTTCGCTTCTTCTACCGCCTTCGGATTTTCCGCTATAGCCTGATCAACAAGCGCCTCTATTTCGCCTGCATCGCTTTTTTGGATAAGGTTTAACTTCTCAGCGGTTTCTCGCGGCCCGCCCTTGCTCTTTGTCATTTCTTCGAATATCGTAAACGACGCAGTCGCACTCACGTCAGAAGCCTCAACCATCTTGGCAAGCTCTGCAAGCCCCTCCGGCGAAACACCTAGCTCCGCAACCCCGCACCCGGCTTCATTGGCAAGCTTCGCGCCTATCTGCGTCAGGATATTGCACACCCGCTTAGGATCCGCCCCCGCCGCCACCGCCGCATCGAAAAATTCCGCCGTCCCCCTGTCCCCCGTCAAAACTCCGGCGTCATACTCGCTCAGCCCGAACTCTTTTACAAATCTGTTCTGCTTCTGCAGCGGCAGCTCGCACAATCGCGACTTGATCTCATTCAGCCACTCCTCGCTCGTTTCAACCGGAACAAGATCTGGGTCGGGAAAATACCTGTAATCGTGGGCCTCTTCTTTTTCCCTCTGCAAAACGGTGCATTCCTTCTCGTCGTCCCAGCCGTAAGTACTCTTGTTACCCATCCCCATCGTCTTGCCCGTTTCTTTAAATTCGCTTAGCTGTCTTCTCGCTTCATACTCAACGCTCTTTTCAAGCGCCTTAAAGCTGTTAAGGTTCTTCACTTCTGTGATCGGCGTCTTGTATTCCTTCCCGTCCTTCGTAATATGCAGATTGATATTCGGCTCAAAACGCATATGCCCCTTCTGCATATCCCCCTCGGAAATACCAAGGAACCTCACGATCCGCTGCAGTTCCATCGCCAGCGCCTTCACTTCCGCCCCGCTGTTCATGTCCGGCTCGGT
>JAFGKL010000044.1 GCA_016928585.1 Sedimentisphaerales bacterium | reverse complement strand
GGATTTATGACGCTTTCGGGTCCGGACATCGCATTTACCGGTACATTCAACGGTAATGGAAACAGTATCAGCAATTTCCATTATGAGAAGACTTCGGACATGATGGATATGATAGGTATATTCGGTTATGTAAACGGGGCAACTATAAGCGATGTTACGGTCTCACGTCCTGAAGTTGACGGAGGTGATGCATTTTCTACCGGATCGCTTGTCGGGTATATGCAAAGCGGAACCGTTACCAATTGTTCGGTTGACGGTATGATAGAGACCAGTTTTGTAAAAAGTGAAGGGCCAAATTGCGGCGGTCTTATTGGAATTGCATCGGAGGGAACTCTCTCAAACTGTTCCGCATCAATCGATGTAACCTGCCCGGGAACGGGTGGATCAGTAGGAGGACTTACAGGTGTCTGCGGAGCAAACCTGTCTAATTGCAAAGCTGAAGGAACGGTTATAGGCGACAGCGGTGTCGGCGGTCTGGCCGGCAGCAGTGATGGAAGCATCGGGATAGAGTATTGCCAGACAAACTCGATAGTTTCGGGGCAAGAAAAGGTTGGCGGGCTTGTGGGAATAACATACTCGCCCATTAAGCAAAGTTTTTCAACAGGCAGCGTTACCGTCGCAGACTCAATTGCCGGCGGGCTTGTAGGTATTAACATCGAAACTACCATCGAGGACTGCTACAGTACAGCAGATGTTACCGGAGTTTACCGATGTGGAGGATTAGTCGGTTTTGTCGGCGATAATGCGGAAACTGCACTCATCTCGAATTGCTATGCAACAGGAACAATTTCAGCCAGCCACACCTCGGGGTCGCTGGTAGGACAATGCTTTACTGTCTTCGATATTATCAGCAGCTTTTTCAACGAAAATGGATGGGACAACGGCTATGGAACACCGATAAGCACTGCAGAGATGCAGACTCAAACCACGTTTACCGATGCCGGGTGGGACTTTGTCGTCGAAACGGCTAACGGAACCGAAGACATTTGGAAATTATACCATCCGCAAACCTACCCAAAGCTTAGCTGGGAAAAATACGGTGGAACTGGGACTCTGGCCGATCCTTTCCTGATCTATTCTCCGGAAGAGATGAACGCGATAGGCGCAAACCCCGATGACTTCGACAAGTGTTTTAAACTGATGGCGGATATCGATCTGTCAATGTATACCGGAAGCTCTTTTAATATGATCGGCCGCTACTTGTCTTCCAGCGACAACCATCCCTTTGAAGGCATATTTGACGGTAACGGTCATACCATAAGCAGCTTTACATATACCACAACCAGCGGTTATGTCGGCCTTTTCAGTTATGTTAGCGGTACTGGCGCTCGCGCAGACATACGGGACCTTACTCTCACGGGAGTTAATATAAACTCTTCCGGATACAACACCGGCGGTCTGGTCGGTCATTTGGGCGGAGTAGTTTCTAACTGCAGTGTCGAAGGGACTGTGACAGGCGGCGATGATGTTGGCGGATTAGTCGGCGACCTTTATTGGGGTTCGATATATGACTGCTCATCTACAGGTTCGGTTAACGGAGATGAGGGAATTGGCGGGCTTGTAGGTGATTGCTATGTTGGTGAGGTTATCAATTGCTATTCTACGTCGTCGGTGACTGGCAATTCAGCAGTCGGAGGGCTTGCAGGAGAGGTTGCTTCTTCGAAAATCTATACCTGCTATGCAGCCGGTATAGTTTCCGGGACTACAGATGTCGGCGGATTTGCAGGTTTCGATGATTATGGATTTTATACGAGTTGCTTTTGGAACCAAACGGTTAACAGCGGTCTTTCGGGTATAGGGAACGCTGCAAGCAGCGATGTTGTCGGTCACACAACATTAGAATTGCAAACAGCAAATACTTTTACAAACGCCGGATGGGATTTCGCCGGCGAAATATCTAACGGACCTGATGATGACTGGGGCATGCCTTCGGGCGGAGGGTATCCTGAGTTGTGGTGGCAATTGTCATCTTTGCCCGCTTTGCCTGCGGGATTATTCTCGTCAGGATCGGGTACATTAGCAGACCCTTACCTGGTTTCAAATGCAACCGAGCTTAATAACATCGGTCGTAATCCTCAACTGATGGACAAGCATTTTAAGCTTGTAAGCGATATTGATCTTAAAGGAACGGACCTTTATATGATCGGCGGGTACAGCAGTAAATTTAACGGTGTATTTGACGGCGGCGGTCACAAGGTGTCCAATTTTACAAAAGATACGTTGCCGTTCGGACAACGGCTCGGTTTTTTCCAGGCGATAGATACTGACGGTTGCGTAGAAAGCCTGTCACTTACCGACCCCAATGTCGGATCGGAACATATACTTCATAGTTATAACGGCGGTTTTGCATCTTCCAATTATGGAACGATCAAAAACTGCATGGTCAGTGGCGGTGACATAAAGAGTTATTTTGCTGCCGGCGGTATTGCGGGTACCAATGCCGGCACGATCACAAACTGCTATTCCAGTGCCATGACTACCGCGGAAAATATATCAGGCGGACTTGTCGGTTTCAATGCCCACGGCGGACTTATCACCAAAAGCGTATCTGCAGGAAAAACTGCCGGAGACTATACGGTCGGCGGAATTGCAGGAACAAATCTCAGAAGCACCGTAAGCCTTGGCCATTCATTGGGTGATATCACCGGAATACGATGGATAGGAGGCATCGTCGGAGAAAATCACGGAACAGTTGTCAACTGCTATTCGCAAAGCAAAATAACATCAAGCAGCTATAGCGGAGGTATCGTCGGAACTCTGTGGGCAATCGATAATCCGGCGAGCGTTTTAAATTGTTATTCGGCAGGCGTGCTTGACGTCGCCGGCACATACGGCGGAACAATTGGAGCCGACTTCTATGGCACCGTAGAAAACTGCTTTTTTGACAGCAGCATCAATCCGGGTATCAGCGGCTCAGGAACCGGGCCGGATCCTGATAATGCTATCGGCTTAAGCGCCGCAGAGATGCAGACCGCAAGTACCTTTATAACAGCAGGCTGGGACTTTTATGGCGAGAGCGGCAATGGAGATGAGGACCTGTGGATCATCAATGAAGGATACGGATATCCAGTACATTTCTGGGAAAGGGTAAATCTAACAGGTTGGTTCGGAACCGATCTGGCAGATTTCGCCGTGCTTTCTTCCAACTGGCAGCAGGGATGTAATCTGCAATGTAATAAGTGCGATATAATCGAAGACGGCAGCATCGATTTTAGGGATTTTGCTGTGATCATGGCAAACTGGAGTCAGGCCGACTGCGATAGCTGCGGACGGGCTGATCTTTCCGGTGACGGTAATGTTACGATACTGGACGTGCAGGAGTTTGCCGAATGCTGGCTGGATCCTTATGACTGTTTAGGAAGTGATATTGATTTTTCCGGGCAGGTGGATATCAGCGACCTGCTGATACTGGCAGAGTACTGGCTTGAATAAAATATGATCGCCTGAATGAGTGGTTTTTGATATGCGCAAAAAAAGAGGCCAGCCTTTTCGGCGGGCCTTATTTCTCCTTAGATACAGACATTGGTCATTGCATCAGCATAATGCAATATAGCTGAAAATAGCCAGAATAAGAACACGTTTTTTGCTGACCACAAACGGGCACCAGACCTTCTCGTAAAACCTCTTCATAGTTATTCCCCTAAATTCATCACCTTGTCCTCGAAGCCTTACCCTCACAGCATTATTATACCCAAAATCGGCCAAAACTTCAAGAAAAAAACAAGGTCTCTCGCCTCAACTTCTTTTAAATAAAGAACTTACGCCAATCACCTGCCGCCGGCTTTTTTTGATTTTTTTTAGCTCAAAACTGCTGCTGATATTTTCTTTTTAATTTTAAATACATCATAGTCTACAAACATATATTATACCGCCTGCTGAAACATGTTCAAGCAGGTCTGATAAAAAAAATGCCCCTGACAGATCGTATTCAGGCATACCGGTGGAGTTTTTATCGGACCTTTCAATTTTATCGGCCAAATAAACCTGTTGACTTGACAGTTATTGGCTGGTTTTATAGTTTATTCAGGCCAGATCGACTGGCGAAAACATCCTTAACACAAGGCCAAGCGGAAGAAGATGCTTATAATCAATAATTCAGTAATACCGGAAAGCGAGCTTAGGTTTAAATATGCCAGAAGCAGCGGTCCGGGGGGGCAAAACGTTAATAAACTGAGCACAAAGGTTTGGGTGTTTTTTAATATAAATGAATCGAAACATCTGACCGAACAGCAAAAAAAGAGGATAGTAAAAAAACTTGCGACAAGAATAGATAAAAGCGGCAACATCAGGGTTGTTTGCCAGAGGCATCGCTCGCAGGTCACGAATAAACAAGCAGCGGTGCTTAGGCTTGAAAAGCTTTTGACAGAAGCGTTAAAAAAAGCAAGGCCCCGTAAAAAGACAAAACCGACCGCAGCATCAAAAGAACGGCGTTTAAAGGCAAAAAAAATAACTTCACAAATAAAAAATCAACGGTCAAAAAAAGACTTTGGATGTGACTGATCAGGTTGTATAATAGGCAGGTTGATGAATTTTTCAGGAGATTTGATATGTGTGATTCATGCGGTTGCGGCGAAAAAAGCTTTGAAGATAAAGTTACAGAAGTGATACAGACAATTCGACCAATGCTCCAGGGCGACGGCGGCGACATTGAACTGGTAGGTGTCGATGAAGATAATTCGGTTCGCGTAAGATTGCAGGGGGCCTGTAAAGGATGCCCCGGTGCACAGATGACACTTAAAAACGGCGTTGAAAGACTTCTGCAGGAAAAGGTTCCGGAAGTAAAAGCCGTTATCGCTGTGGACTGATAAGCCGGCAGGTCGGGTTCTTATAGTTTTTTCAAGCGAAAGATATTGATGGACATCGTTTTGTTCTCTCCTACCCGTTTGACGTACTGATAGGGTCCGTTATCCTTAGGATTGATGAGAGGGGCTATACGTTCGATCCGCCACTTTTTATAGTACGAGTCTTTTGGTCTAAGCCCAATACGCGAATCCCATGCAACATAAGTGATGTTCTTTTTATAACAGCTTGCAACGAATTCCTGCGGCGTGGTTCCGCCTATATTAGAAACATGAACGATATCGGCTTTTCGGTCCGGTGCAAACAACGATACTACCTTGGGCAGTGAGGTTACAAGTTTTTCGCCGGGCTGCGAATTCTCAACGAACCAGTCTGCAAGCATTTTAAACTCTGCATCACGCAAGCCATTGCCTATGACCTTTGAAACACCATAATGATTTGAAAAGATAATCAGGCACATAAAGACCGTTATTGCCGATACTCGTAATATGCCGGACTTTTTGTTCATAAAAAAGCTCACCATTGCAAACAAGACAACTGCTGCTATTGAAGCTATTAATAACTTTTTTCCGCCGGGGCTGAATTTTGCCGCATTGCCCAGGGCAGGCGTAAGTTTGTATATCCAGACAAGACCTGTTATGATAATTAGTATATAGAGAACCGCTAAAACTTTCGACGGTATTCTTTGGTCCCTGTTTATTAGTCTGCCCAAGACCCCCCAGCCATAACAGCACATCAACATAGTCGCCCAAATCAGCAAGAAACAATATCTCGGAGTGCTTCTCATCCGCACCATATGCACCGCTATATTGCACGCAAGAAATACAAGCAGCGGTAAAGCTTTGAGATTTTTCTTAATGATAGAATACATAATTCCAGTCGCAAAGCCCGCTATTGCCGCAAGTTTGCTTAGTCCGTAAAGAATATCGTTCGCCTGCTTTATAGATTCCATGCCGCTTGCCGAAGGCTTTTGTAAGAAAATCGCTTTGACCCATGCAGGACATTGGAGCAGGGTTCCCATTGCTGATTTCCAAAGCAGGGCCAGATAACCCAATCCGATATGCTTTGAGCCCGTGTAGTGGCTTAGGTAATGACCCTTGCTTGAGGATTCCCAATTTAACCGTGTTCCAATGATCCATATCGCTAAAGGGACAAACGCCAAAGAGCCTTTCGCCATAGCCAAAAGTATTTGCTTTTTGTTTCTATTCTCAACGATATCCATAGCCATTGCGGCTATAATAAGCACCGCCGCATCATAGCGTATTAATGTCGCCGCACATGCCGCAACATAACACAGGTTGGATCGAACAAGGATCAGATAAAATGCCAGCAAGGTAAAGCAAAGCAACGTTGTTTCGGCCATCGGCTGGGACAAAAGCTCTATCGTCAACGGGTTTATCGCTACGACAAGTACGAGCCAAAATGCGGCTTTGCCTATAAATTTCCTGGCGATAAGGTAAAACAGGATAAGGGTGACAGGATGCAGTATGGAATTCAGCAACCATCCTGCGGTAAGAACCGGGTGATGCCCGCCGACAAAATTGCTTAAGGCTATTTGTAATATTCCCAGACCCGGCAGCCGTTTATAATTGGTCGGGATATCAAATGACAGAATTTTTCTGGCAACTTCGACAAAGGCCGGGAAGTCCGAATTAGGAACAACTCTGTAGCCAAAAAACAGCACAGACTGATAAATGCCAAAGAATAGTAACACCGCTATTGCAAACCATTCAAACCGCTTCTGTTGAACAGTTGAATTTGTTATGTCTGCGGGCCCCTGCGGCTGAGACAGTTTAGCTTTGCGCTTTTTCAATCTTGACATTTATCTTTTCTTTTAATCTTTTTGTAAAGTAGCTGCCGGTCAGTTCGTGTCGTTTTTGTCGGGCGGCTGACTTCTGGGCAACAAGCGAAAGATGTTGATCCATCTTTTGCCAAGTTTGATCTGACCCATAAACTTATACGGATAATGGTCCTCCGTCTTGCCCAAAAACTCATGCAATGCCATTACGTTTCTTCTTGTAGCCATCGAACCTCGATTAGTCCAGGTTACATAAGTAAGCCCTTCGTCATAACACCTTTCGGTGATTTCTTCGAACGTGTCGGCCCCACATATGGTTAGCGACACAAACCGACTTTCATGCTTCGAGGCTATGACTTTTAAAATATGTGTCCACGTGCTGGCAAGTTTTTCATCCGGTTTGGAATTTTCGATAAACCAGTCTGCAAGTATTTTAAATTCTATATTATAGGTGCCATTGCCCACCTGCTGAACTACACTGTAGTGCTGAGAAACAAGTACTGCACAAACGACCGCGGTTAAGGCAAGGTCGGCCTTAAAATATCTAAATTTGAAAAAGCATATTCTTAATAAAATTATCAATAAGATCGCTCCCAGCATTACATACGGAAGTGACGCTGCTTTTATACAAGCCGGGACCGATCTTGGCAAATAGGGAACCAGTCTGAATACCCAAACCAGGAAAATGATAATGACTGCTGCCTGCAGGGTAGTTATCAAAATCTTTGGCATCCATTTTTTCCAGTTGATCATTGCCCACAAATATTGAAGTCCGCAACAAAATATCAGCAGGCTTAGCCACATAATCGGGACGGTGTAACGTGCCTGTGTAGCCCTTCGAAGGCCATGAGCCGTAGAATATAATATCACGAATAAAATAAGCGCCAGCAGTTTCCAGTTACGTTTTATAATGGCACCTAACAGTGCTGTCAAACATCCTAAGGCCACCAATATTTTATAGATAAGATAAAATAAATTCGCTGCCTGCCCGGCAGCTACAGCTTCCTGCTGTGTGCGATATCCTTCAAAGGACGCCCTAACTGTATCCGGCAGCTTTAACAGCGGCAAAAATGTAGAGTTGACAATATATGGGACAAACCCAAATCCTACTTTTTCGGATATACCTCCCTTGTAGTTTCGGAAATAGTGGCTTCCGCCCTGTGTGTCCCAGTTGAGTATGGTCCCAAGCAGCCATAGGATCAATGGTATTGACGCTATTGCGGCGTACATAAAAGATTTTGCACTGTCCTTAAAATTCTTCTTTGTTACCACGTCCATCAAAAAAGCTATAAAGATCAGCGCGGATCCCTCGTAACGCACCATTGATGCAATGGAGGCAAAGACATAAGCCCATCCGGAATGTTTGAATATAAAATAAAACGTAATGAGTGTAAAAAATATTATTGCCGTTTCTGCTATAGGTACAAGCTGCAAGCGAACAACCAACGGGTTAAGCATGGCAACAAAGGCCAGCCAGATCGCTGCTTTGCCTATTAATTTTCTGCCTACGAGCCAGAATAAAAGTATGTTAAACATTCCAAAGATATCGTTAAGCACCCAGCTTGCTGTCAGCAACGGATGCACTCCACCCATAAAACGTCCGAGGAAAACCTGCATTATACCAAGGACCGGTGCACGTTTGTAACTGCCCGGCAATTGAAAGTGTAGCAGTTGTTTTCCCACATTGATAAAACCCGGGTAATCAGGATTAGGGACGGGATAGGCACCGAACAATAATATTGCTTCGTATAATCCGAAGGCAAGTATCAAAATAGCTATGCAGATATTAAAACGTTTTTCTTTTAAGGGATCGATCTCAAGGACAGCGGTCGGTTCTGCCTGAG
>JAFGKL010000043.1 GCA_016928585.1 Sedimentisphaerales bacterium | reverse complement strand
TGGTCAACCTTATCGGCAACGCTGTAAAGTTCACCGAACAGGGACACGTTCATTTGAAAGTAACAGCCGAAAACAAAGATAACGTGCCGTTCGTGCGTTTTGAGATCGAAGATACCGGCATCGGCATACCGAAAGAAAAACAAGAAGCCATTTTCTCCTCGTTCACTCAGGTCGATGCAAGTAACGCCCGCAAATACGGCGGTGCCGGTCTTGGCCTGGCCATCACCAAACAGTTGGTGGAATTGCTTGGGGGCGAATTAAGTTTGACCAGCACCGAAGGCGTCGGCTCAGTGTTTACTTTAACGCTGCCGGTAGGAATCAGCGATGCTTCTCAGCCTTTATTAGACACTGAAATGCAAGAGACCAGATCGGTCCCCGGGCTCGCAGAAGAAATGGCCGACAAAGTATCGGGCAAAGTATTGGTTGCCGAAGACGATAACAGCTGCCAGATCCTGACAAAGAAAATGCTGGAACAAATGGGGCTTGATGTAACAGTGGTTCAAAATGGCCAGGAAGCTGTCGATATCGTCAACAAGGAACCGTTCGATCTTATATTTATGGATATGCAGATGCCTGTTGTAGATGGATATCAAGCGGTTCAAATGCTACAGAAGCAGGGAATAACCATACCAATGGTCGCATTAACCGCCCACGCTATGGCCGGCGACGAGGAACGATGTCTCGAAGCAGGATGCAATCATTATATTTCCAAGCCGATCAATCAGGAAAAATTGCTTAGGACCGTCAAGGAAGTTTTGGCGACCCAGGAAAACAATTATAAATCCTATGGCTCCGCGGAAAAATCCTCTTAAATATGTAACTTTCGAAGTAAAACATGGTTATTTCGGCCTGCTCGGTGACCAAAACGTCCTTTTGCGAAGTTGCCTGCCTGTCAAAAGCAAACAAACATGTACTGACGCACTCCTTGTAGATATTGACAATGCCGAATTTGACAGAAGTCGTTTCAAAAACCTTCAGGAGCAGATAGCTACTTATTTTAAAGGCTGCTATGCTGATTTTTCAGATGTAGCGGTAGACCTGAAAACATTTAACAGCTTTTCCAGAAAAATTTTGACCGCTTGTCAAAAGATCCGCTTTGGCCAAACCATGACCTACGGTCAAATCGCTAAGATCGCAGGCAGTATTAAAGGTGCACGCGCCGCAGGCAATGTACTTGCTAAAAACCCCGTTCCTCTCATCATCCCTTGTCATCGGGTGGTTTGCTCCAACGGCGGGCTTGGCGGTTTCAGCGCTGCCGGGGGAACAAAAATCAAAAAAATATTGCTTGATCTGGAGAAAAAAGTAATTCGCGATCGCTGTTGAAAAAAGTCAGTTCAGGATTTTTTTGATCTTCTCGGGCCCTTGTGTTTGCGTTTTCCGTAGTACTTTTTTGTTTTTTTAGGTCGCGGAAGGTGCTCAAGGTTAGGCTCGGCGCCTTCCCAAACGGGTTTTAAGTTATTGGTTCTGATAACCTCTTTTAATATTCGCAGGTCACTTCTGGTAAAAAGAGTAAGCGCCATGCCCTCTCGTCCCATCCTTGCTGTCCTGCCGGTGCGATGTGTGTATGCTTCGACATTTTTCGGGAAATCATAATTGATAACATGGCTCGCATGCGCAAAGTCAAGCCCCCTGCTGGCCAGATCGGTTGCTATCATAGTCGTTATCTCCATCCTGCGAAACCGATTGAACAGTGACGTTCTTTTCGACTGCTCAAGTCCGCCATGGATGATCTCCGTAGCGCTGCGTCCGGTTTTCAAATGGTCATAAAGTTTTTCCGCACCGCGTCTTGAATTACAGAAAATGATCACCTGCTTTGGTTTGGCATCATCAAGAAATTTTTGCAGGGATTCGAGTCGATGCTTCGCATGCGTCTCCACAAAATGATGTTTCAGGCTTTGAGGTGTTTTTTGGTTTTCGCCCATATATATTGTAAGCGGGTCCCTGAGATATTTCTTTGCAAGCTGTTCGACTTTTTTGGGCATTGTCGCAGAAAACAACAGGGTTTGATGTTCGTGTATCAAACACGAGAGGATAAGCTCAACATCGGTTATGAACCCCATATTAAGCATCTCATCCGCCTCGTCGAGCACGAACGATCTCACCTCTGAAAGGCTAAGCGGCGTATTGTATAATAGATCGATAAGTCTGCCGGGCGTAGCAACAAGTATATCAACGCCGTGATTAAGTTTCGCGATCTGTGTCTGCATGGAAAACCCCCCATAAACAGCAAAGGGGCTTACGTCGATCTTTCGGGCAATGCTGGATATCTCCGTTACATATTGCAGAGCCAGTTCGCGAGTAGGAACAAGAACCAGCGATTGAACCGCTTTTATCGAAGGGTCAACCATCTGAACAAGCGGCACCGCACAGGCAGCGGTTTTCCCGGAGCCGGTTTCGGCACGGGCTATCATATCCCTGCCGGACAGAATATGCGGAAACGTCTTTTCCTGGATGGGCGTTAGATCAATATATTGAATGTCTTTCAGGGCGGCAAGTATCTGGGGCTTTAGGTCAAGATCCGTAAACTTCATTTTTTTCCGCCTTTTATGCGTATAACCAAAGAGATGTTCATATTTTGTGCCTGTATAAGAACCCCTGATTATAAATGTTCCGCCCCGTTAAGCAAGCTATTAAATTGCCATTTCAAATTATGGTATCCTGTGCTATAATAAGCGTTTTGATATTTTAAAGGATCATTTACAGGGATTTAAAGTGGCACTACCAACCGTAGCAATAATAGGCCGACCCAACGTGGGCAAGTCCAGCCTGCTCAATGCACTGTCAGGCCGGATGATAAGCATCGTAGAACCGACAGCGGGCGTTACCCGTGACCGGGTTACCGCGCTTATAGAACGCAATGGCAGTTATTTCGAACTGGTCGACACCGGCGGATACGGCATTATCGACAGCGACGAACTGACCGAACATGTTGAAAACCAGATATTTCAGGCGATAGCAACTGCCGACCTTGTGCTGTTCGTGGTAGATAACAAAGAAGGGATAACACCCCTCGACAAAACCGTTGCAAAATTACTGCGCAAGGCCGACCTTAAAGTAATTCTTGTCGCAAACAAGGCCGACAGTGCCGGCATGTTCGGGTCTGCCGGCGAGTTTGCAAGGTTGGGCTTTGGCGATGCGTTATGTGTATCAGCAACGAATAATCTGAATCAGACAAAGCTGATGGAACGGATCATCGAAGAACTTGAACACCTGCCGATGGATCGCCCGGGCAAAGAAGTAATGAAGCTCGCCCTGGTAGGTAAGCGAAATGCAGGAAAAAGCACGTTCATCAATTCGATCGTCGGCCAGGACCGATTGATCGTAAGCGAGGTGCCGGGCACAACACGAGATGCCGTGGATGTAAGATTTGAACGCGACGGCCAAAAGTTTATCGCCATTGATACCGCAGGAGTAAGAAAGAAAAACAAAATGTCGGATGACATTGAGTTTTACAGCTATACCCGCGCAACAAGGAGCATAAAGCGTGCCGATATTGTGCTGTTCCTCATTGACTCGACGCTTAAGGTTTCCCAGGTCGATAAAAAACTGGCTTACTTTATAACTAATGAATACAAATCCTGCATATTGGTTATCAACAAGTGGGATCTTGCCAAAGACAAAGCCGATGTCGACGATTACGAGAAATATTTGACAGAAATGCTCCCCGGGTTAAAATATGCTCCTATTGCGTTTACGACAGCCAAAGACGGCAAGAATATCCAGTCCGTCCTTGACCTTGCAACCGAGATATATAAACAGTCAACAAGACGGATTCCTACGCCATTGCTTAATAAGGCTATCGAAGATATCTCCGAACACAGGGTCGGCGGCTCAAGAAAAAAAGCGGGTTTTCCGAAGATATATTATGGAACGCAGGTTGCAACGTGCCCGATATCGATACTTTTGTTCGTAAATCGGCCTGAGTTGTTCGATGACAATTTTCAGAGATTTGCCGTAAATCGCCTGCGTGAGCTTCTGGATATTGAGGAAGTTCCTATCCGGCTGATGCTGCGAAAACGTAAATAAGGCAGGGCCTAAAGGGCCATTAGTTTCGTACGAAAAACATGAACACGAACAAAAGAAAAGTTGTTATTATCTCGTTAGCATTTTTCCTGTGTTGCATCGGCGGTTGTACGTCTGTACAAAAAGACGAGTCTGCCATTACCAAAAACGTTTCGGGAAACTCTGTCTCGACCGAAGACTTTAAGCAGCAGTTAGACAGGCTGGAAAGCGCAATTGACCAACAAAAAGAAAAGGTCCGTCAGCTTAAAGAAGAGATGAAAACCGTTGTTGACCAAGCCGAAAAAAACAAAGAGGCAATTGCAGATGTTAATGCGGCAGTGGAGGAAACAAAACAACAGATAAAAGAAGTAACCTCGACCGTCCGGAAGGCACCGGAGCCGCCGCTTGATGAGACAGTGCAAAAGGACAAACCAAAAGGACCACTTACTACTTTATTGCTAACTTTAGGCTGCGGTATTGGTTTTATAATCGCCTATAACACTTACGGCAGGTTCCTTGCACGTAAGATATTCAAGCTCGACGAAAACGCTCTGGTTCCAAGTCATGAATTCAACGACGGGGTCGATTATGTTCCAAGTCGTAAGGGTATCATATTCGGGCACCACTTCACCTCGATAGCCGGCACCGGACCGATTGTCGGGCCCGCCATCGGGATCATCTGGGGCTGGGTCCCCGCAATATTATGGGTGATATTAGGAAGCATCTTCATGGGGGCGGTGCATGATTTCGGTTCCGTGGTCGTCTCGCTGCGAAATGAAGGCAAAAGCATTTCCGAAGTCGCCGCAAGATATATCAATGCACGTGTAAGATTCATCTTTTTTGCGATCGTCTTTTTCTCTCTGATGCTCGTTATCGCGGTCTTCGGCGTGGTAATAGCGGTAGTATTCGCACGTTTTCCAAGTTCCGTAATACCGGTATGGCTACAGATACCCATTGCGATGAGCCTCGGCTATGTGGTCTATAAAAAAAGCGGCTCTGTCTCCCTTTCGACAGCAATAAGCATTCTGTGCATGTATGCAACCATCGCCATCGGAGCTTTCATAGAAAGCAACTGGCCCGGCATCTGCTCTATCACGCAAATCGGCAACATGCCGGCCACCGGTGTCTGGACAATAATTCTTTTGATCTATGCGTGGATCGCTTCGACGCTGCCGGTAACTATGCTGCTTCAGCCGAGAGATTATATTAATGCCTGGCAATTATTTATTATGATGGGCATGTTGGTGCTGGGTATCGCAGCGTCGGCCATATCGGGTTCCCTCGAAATGGTCGCGCCCGCAGTAAACAACTCGGCAAGCATACCACCCATATGGCCGTTGATGTTCGTTACCATCGCCTGCGGAGCCATAAGCGGATTTCACTCGCTGGTCGCAAGCGGAACAACGCCGAAGCAGATAGCGAACGAAAAAGACTCGCTTATGGTCGGCTACGGCTCAATGCTTGTTGAAGGATTTCTCGCCGTACTCGTCATCGCCTGCGTAGGTGCAGGCATCGGCATGGCATATAAAACAAATGCGGGGAATTTGTTAACCGGTACCGCCGCCTGGCAGCAGCACTACTCGTCTTTTTCCGGCGCCGCGGGAATGGGGGCAAAATTAACCGCGGTCGTCGTAGGCGCTGCCAACATGATGGGGACGCTGGGTTTGCCCGAAGTCGTCGGGATCACATTAATGGGCGTATTCATTGCTTCGTTTGCCGGCACAACGCTCGATACATCCGTAAGGATACAAAGATATGTGATAAGTGAATTGGCAAACGACCTTCACATCAAACCATTGACGAATAAGTGGGCCGCTACAACTTTTGCTGTGCTCACCGCAGCAGCCCTGGCATTCGCTACCGGCGCCGACGGAAAAGGCGCTATGATCCTTTGGCCGTTGTTCGGAGGCGCAAATCAGCTATTGGCCGCATTGGCGCTTTTAGTCGTTACCATGTACCTTAGAAAAAAAGGCGGATTAAAATTTATCGTTACCGGCATCCCGTGTATCATCATGCTGACGATAACCTGCTCGGCGATGATAAAAACCGAAACCTCAGCCATTGAACAAAAAAACTGGCTGGTGGTTGCGATTGGCTGCGGAATATTTCTTTTGGCAATATGGATGGTGATAGAAACAGTGATAATATTTCTAAAAGGTTTTACTGCGCGGTCGGACCGGCAGCTATCGGAACGAGCTTAAACCTTGCTTTTCTTGGCGGCTCGTTAAGCTTGATCTCTTTCTTCTGGACATATTCCGGAGGAAAGTTGTAAACGACTTCCCGTGTGATCTCAGACGTCGCAGCTTCGTCCCCATCGCGAACCTCAACAAGAACCTGGTAAGGAGTCCGCTTTACATATTCGTTCCAGGCATTTTCCGTGGCCTTGAATTTTGTACTGCTCGTAAGCTCGCTTTCGTTGGACAGTTCAACCTTGTACTTGCCGTAAAGGCTCCTGCTTAAAATAAACCCTATCGTCGGCTGAAGCGGCTGATCGCTAAGCTGTTGCTCAAGGGACGGAAGACTTATCTCAACACGAACACTGCCGTATCTTCTTTTGCCGGGAGAAAATTCGATATATGGAGTTTCGACAACCGAAGAGTTCTCCATCCTCGCCTGTTCGATCTGGGTAGGACTCAACGTGACATAGGCCTTTAAAGATTCCTGGTTCCAGTCCTTACGAACAAACCTCCTGACACGTGCCGGCTCAATGCTCGAATGAGGAATGACCTCCCCGCTTTCGTCAAGACATTGAACGGGAAGCGTCTTTTCAACAAGCTCTTCGACTTCTACCTTGATGGTTTCTATATCGCAGGATTCTACGGAAAGTCCGAGCCTTTTAAGCTGGTTGCTTTCTTTTAGGAACTGCAATACGTTAAGATCATACGTACCCGGCTTTGCCATGTCCTGCTTTTCGGCATTGAAAAAAAAGTCAAGCCTTTCTTTGTCCTGATCAGTCTCTTTTGCCTGCAGCCTTCTTCTGAAATCGGTTATCTTTGAGGCCGGCCCTTTTATTTCCAGTTTCAGCCTTATGGGAACTTCTCTGTCGAACTGTACGTAGAGGTCCGGACTCGTCGCGGTAGAAATGTTAAGGGTCCCGGACTCTACGATAACCTGCTCAAGGGCCATGTAAGCCCACGTCCAGATCAGCAGCGTAAGGAAAATAACAACCAATATTTTTTTTAATTTTGCCAGCATTATTTACGCATCTGTTTTTGTAGTTTTTTGTTTTGGCTTTTCCTGTATCTGATCTACCAGCAGAGTTGTTTCAACCACTGCAGATGTTAATTGTCTTCTAAGCTGTGCCTCGGAAACATTCCTGGTAAGGGTTCCGTTGATAGCAAGCGAAACTATTCCCGTTTCTTCGCTAACCACGATAACGGTTGCGTCGGAGCTCGAAGTAACGCCGATCGCGGCCCGGTGCCGCGATCCCAGTTGCCTTCCTTTCAAAGAATCCATCTCGGCAAGCGGAAGCTGGACCCGGGCGGCAACGATCCTGTCCCCTCTTATGATGACTGCCATATCGTGCAGAGCGGTGCCGGGATAAAAAATGGTCTTTAATAGTTCGGCGTTAACCTTGGAGTCTAATTTTACACCCGTGTCGATGAACTCTCCCAGCGCGACCTGCTGCTCGATAACGATTATGGCCCCCATTCTGATCGCGGCCATTTGTGTTACGGCGTTGATTATTTCTTCCACACTTCGCGACAGCTGCTGCGGTGAGCTTGAAAGGAAACGTGCCTGCCCTATCCGGATCAAAGCACGCCTTATTTCCGGCTGGAACGCCGCGATCGCAACGATGGAAATTGCTATCATGAATCCTTTATACAGATATGCTACACGGGTAAGGTCAAATTGCTTTACAACAAGATATAGTATCGCCGTACCTATAATGATTACGGAAATGACCCCCCTGAAAAGCCTTTCACCCCTGGTACCCTCGAGAAAACTCAGCACTGCATAAACGATGATACCGATAAGGACCAGTTCGAATAGAACTTTCATCCCTTCGTGAAAACCAATACGATATAAATGCTCAAAGATGGCGCTCAAGCGTCAAACTCCAATTCAGCTTTGAATTCAATATGCAAAACGGCTAGTCACCTTTTAGGCTGCCGCAGGACCTGCAAGCCCCGTTAAATGCTATCTAACATACATATCGGAAAGCCTGCTGGATTTGTTCAATAAAAGGAGTGCGTCCCAATCATTCTGGATTTGCTGTTTCTGAACATTAAGGATACCAATGTGTCTTTGCCTGATCTCGGCTCGTGATTCCCCGGGAGCAGCACACCCAGACATGAAAACAGTGACAACGATCATAATACAAAGGCAAGATATGAGCCTCGAAAGGTCTTTTTTGTCAGATTTCTTCATTATATCCTCAAAAGTAAGGGTTATTTACATGATAAGTACGCTCATATATCACTTTTGTTTCGGCAATAACTTGGATTGTAATTATAACTTTTCCCTACGTCAATCCAAAAAGACCCGAAACACTGTTTTTAGCCCTAAAACAAGGGTTTCCGCAACACGACCGGGCCTTTAAGTTGACAGTTCGATTTAACGTCCTATAATTATCCTACCAAACAATAGTGGGTTTGAAAAGTCAGGTTTATATGAAGATCAGCAGACTAAGCAGGGTGGTTCGAATATTGACGCTTCTTCAGTCACAGCAGCGTTACTCCGCCGATGATCTTTCCGGCATTCTCGGCGTCAGCAAGCGCACGATATACCGCGACTTAAACGAGCTGGCCGCGGCCGGTGTTCCATACAGATTTGATGCTTACAACGGCGGTTACAACATCGAGCCGGAATACTTCCTCCCGCCGGTAAATCTGAATATGCAGGAAGCACTTAGCCTGCTTACACTCGTGCATAAAGCAAAGACTCATCTGCCGATGCCGTTCAAAAGCGCTGCCGTCATGGCCGCCGTCAAAGTCGAAAACAATCTGCCCGACCAGATCAAGCAATATTGCAGCACTGTGCTCAAAAGCATATCGATCCGGCCTGACTCACACGTACCGACAGAAGGCCTCGACAAGACATTTGCTGCCCTGCAAAATGCGATTGCTAAAAAAAGAAAAGTACATATGCATTATGCCCCGCTTAGCAATAATAAAAATATCACCGTTACCCTAAGTCCTTACCACTTAAGCTACAATAATCGGGCCTGGTACGCGATCGGCTTGTCGGGTTCGCATAAAGAACTAAGAACCTTTAAGCTTAGCCGTATTAAACAAATAACGGTCCTCGACAAATGTTTTGTCGTCAGGGAAAAGTTTACTTCGGCCGATTATTTCGGCAAGGCCTGGTCGATGATTCCTGAGGGCAGGCTCTATCACATTAAACTTAAGTTCGCAAAAAAAGTCGCTCGCAACGTCTCGGAGGTAAGATGGCACTGCTCGCAAAAGGCAACTCATCACAGCGACGGGGCGGTAACGATGGAATTTGTTGTTGACGGGTTAGGCGAGATACGCTGGTGGATACTCGGCTACGGCGACCAGGTAGAAGTGTTAAAGCCAAAGGCCCTCAGGGACAAAATCGCAAAAACCGCAAAAGAAATGGCTAAAATAAATGCATAGCGATTTTTGACCAAAAACCCCTTTTTTAGCCCGCAATCCACTAAAAACCTACCAAAACCATATTATTTAAAAAAACATGCTTGACACCCGGCCTATAAATGAACATAATAGCATATAGAGTACTATAAAAGACTACAGAGGACAAAATTGGAAGAAGCCCAAAACAACAAGTTTAATGAAGTCATGACTCTTGCTGAGACTGCAGAGTACCTCCAGCTGTCTGAAAAAACAGTGTTGCGCATGTGCCAAAAGAATGAAATCCCAGGCGCCAAGATAGCAAGTCAATGGAGATTTATGCGTTCGGTTATCCGCGACTGGCTGGCAGGGCAAATGCAGACTATACAAATGTCGAGATTGAAAAAGTTTGCACAGCCTTTGTTGTTACACGAAATTATGAGCCCCGACCTGATTATTTTAGATATTCAGCCGGACTCAAAAATTTCTATTTTAAAACAGTTAATGATCCCCTTGAAAGAGACCGGTTTTGCAAAAAACCCGCAGGTATTATTTGAAAGCCTGATCGAGCGCGAGCGCATGATGACCACCGCAATAGGGCATGGCATCGCGATCCCTCATCCGCGTAAACCCATACCGGACATGTTTTCCGAGCCGGCTGTGCTCCTGGGAATATGCAAACAGGGGACAAATTTTGAAGCAGTTGACGATCGTCTGGTCCATCTGTTCTTTGTTATTTGTTCGACAAGGGAAGATATCCATCTGCAGCTAATGGCTAAGATATCGTGGTTATGCAGACAGGAAAAAATTGTTGCCGAACTGCAAAAAGCCGCCACTAAAAACGAAGTAATAGGGGTCGTACGCAAAGCGTCGCAAAGTCTTGGTTAACTCGAATCGTTACTTACGACACCCTGAGGTCTATATTGTAAACAGGAGATATTAATGAAGCTGGCAAATATACTAAAAAAAGAATGTATTTATGCAAATGCGGAAATAAAGAGCAAAAACGATGCTTTAAAGCTTATTGCAAACATTGCCAAAAAGAGCCCTGTCTTAAGCAGTATTGACGAGCAGGTAATTCTAAAAGCTCTGCAGGACAGAGAAGAGCTGGGCACAACAGGATTTGGCAACAGCATTGCTATCCCGCATTGCAGGTTGGAATCTATAACAGATTTCGTAATTGGTATCGTCACTGCCCCAGCGGGCTTTGATTTCGATTCAACGGACAAAAAGAAGGTCCGGCTCATGGTCTTTATTATTGCTCCTGCAAACCGATCCAACGAACACGTCCGGCTGCTTTCACATATATCTCAGGCACTTTTAACCCCCGGTATTATTGACGAAATTGTTCTACAAAAAACCACAGACCAAATATACCAAAGTTTCACGGGGACTTCAGACGTTGAAGTTAATGCTCCCGAGAAGGCCGCCAGCAAAAGTCTGATCAGCATATTTGTCCAGGATGAGGATATCTTTGAGCCTATCCTTGAAAAAATAGCAGGTATAGAGTCAAGCTCTCTTGTGGTTTTAACTTCTGAAAACGCTTCTGTTTACCTTTCCAGGATCCCGTTGTTCGCAAGCTTCTGGAACAACGACAAGGATGAATTCAGCAGAATGGTCATCGCAATTGTAGATAAGGGCCTGGTAAACGAAACAATTCGCAGAATAGAAAGCATAGCAGGGGACCTTAGTGGTCGTTCCGGAGTTATGGTTGTCGTTCAGGAAATATCCTATTTCGCCGGGGAACTTAACGCCAAGATGTAAGTTAATAAAAGCTCTAACGATCGGTAACAAAAATGAACTTTATAAATCCTTCATTACATATATCGGTACTTTCTATCCTGGGCGTGTCCACGGTGTTGGCTTTTTACGCGGGCCAGGTTGTTAGAAAAATACAACTGCCCTCGATCATCGGGTACATGGTTCTCGGCATTATTCTCGGCCCTGCAATACTGAACATTTATAACGAATCCATCATAAAGCAGTTGTCCTTCATAACAGAAATTGCCCTGGGGTTCGTTGCTTTCAGCATAGGCTCGGAATTAAAAATGTCTTCTTTGAGGAGCCTCGGAGCCGGTATTGTATATATCATCTTCGCCGAATCATTCGCAGCCTTCTTCTGCGTAGCCATACTGATATACATATTGACCAGGGATCTTCCGCTGGCGCTGATTTTTGGATCAATGGCCCCGGCCAGTGCCCCGGCAGGCACGGTAGCGGTAATACAGGAATACAAAGCCAAAGGTAATTTAACAAAAGCACTATATGCTGTGGTGGGGTTCGATGACGGACTGGCAATTATAATTTTCGGTTTCGCAGCAGCAATAGCAAAAAGCCTGCTCGTTGCCGAGGCTTCCAATCAAACAGGAGCCATACTGCCTGCTCTGCTGACGCCGTTAAAAGAAATCTCCCTCAGCATTGTTGTCGGCGTCATTGTCGGCGTAATATTCTGCCAGTTGGTTCGAAGACTATCAGGCTCCCGCGAAATGTTCATTCTTGTTTTCGCAGCAGTGCTTTTTGCAACGGGCCTTTCGATAACATTACATTTGTCGCTTATTATGACAAATATGGTCATTGGTTTTGTACTGGTTAACACAAGCAAGGAACTGCTCGTACGTAAAGTGGTCAGCCCGCTTTCGGAAATAATGCCGCTGCTGTTTATTCTGTTTTTCTGCCTGGCAGGTTCGCACCTCGAGCTGGCGAAGATAGCTTCGTTAGGAACCATAGGCATTGTTTATATTATTGGAAGATCGGCAGGCTTAATGGGCGGAGCCTACTTCGGCGGCCTGGTCGGTCATGTTGATGAAAAAGTAAAAAAATACGTAGGTATGGGAATACTCTCACAGGCAGGTGTGGCAATTGGATTGTCTCTTATCGTTGTGCATGAATTCAATGAGCTTTATGTTCAATACGGCTCCTCTCATGCAAGAGACATCGGAACCATGGTCTTAACCTCGATCACGGCAACATGTATCTTCTTTGAGATCATCGGGCCCATCCTGACCAAAATAGCGTTAAAAAAGGCCGGGGAGATCGACCAGGACAACTGTTAATTTTTCAGGAGTTTGTATTATGTTATTTATCGTATTGCACAATAGGATGGATTATCTAAACTCTTTAAACGATCTCGCAAATAAAAACGGCATCTCCAACACTAAGCTCATCCATAAAAATGATCTGGGAATGCTCTTTTCGGGCAACAGCTCGGGCTTTTATTTTCACAAAAGCTGTATACATGACGAATATGACAAGGGCTTCATTGCCGTCTTAAGTGAAAAACAGGCAAAGCTTTTGTTATCGCTGATAGAAGACGACCCCTTTTTGAATATGTTCAACACAGAAGACGAAGGGGTTATATGTGTTATGCCTTTTGAAGATATCCGTCAGCTTAACCTGGCATCTTCTGGCAAAACCAAAAAAACCGCCTGACAAAACTATTATAACGGTTACAGGCTTTCGCCAGCATCCCCGGCTAATAAAAATAATGGCCATGCTTGCTTTGTGCAAAAAAATATAGTCTATTATTGTCCATGCCGCTGATTACTTTAACAGATATTCATAGATCATTCGGGCCGGAAGTCGTCCTCGACGGACTTGACGAGCGGTTCTTTGCCGGCGAAAAAGTCGGCCTGATCGGCCCCAACGGCTGCGGCAAGACCACGATCTTAAATCTTATCCTGGGCAATCTCGAACCCGACATTGGCAAGGTCATCAAACGCAAGGGCCTGCGCATCGGCTACCTGCCGCAGGAGCCCGTCTTTGACGGTGCCCTTACTGTCATCGAGCAAATGCATGCCGGGCTCGAAAGCGTCCTCGGCATCCAAAGAAAACTTGACGAACTGGCCGAGTCATTCGGCACCCTTGGTGATGCAGCGTTAAAAACTGCCATGACAGAATATGAGCGCCTCGGCAGGCAGTTTGAACTTGCCGGCGGATACGAATACGAAACAAAGGTCCACACCGTACTGGCAGGCCTCGGCTTCGGAACGGACACTTACGAAACAAAAACGTCCGCCCTCAGCGGCGGGCAGCTCTCCCGGCTGGGTCTGGCAAAAGTGCTTATGTCGGAGCTGGACGTTCTCCTGCTGGACGAACCAACCAATCATCTTGATCTGCAGGCAACCGTCTGGCTGGAAAATTTCCTAAAAAAATCTCCCGCCGCCGCAATAGTGATAAGCCACGACAGGTACCTTCTTGACAGCATCGCCGGCCGTATTGTGGAAGTTGTTGGTAAAAAAACCGTTTCATGGAAGGGCAATTACAGTAAATATCTTTCCAGTAAAGAAAAGATCCGCCTGCAACAAGAGCGCGAGCATCGCAAACGCGTCGAGATGGTCGAAAAAACAAGGGACTTTATAGCCCGAAACAAGGACCAGGAGGGCATGCGCGGAACGGCAAGAGGAAGAAAAAAACGCCTCGAAAGACTGCTCGCAAAGGATAAGGATTTCCTCACGGCTCCCGAACATCAAAAACACATAAAATTCTCATTCACCAAAGGCAAGGGAAAAAGCGATCTTGTTTTAAGAAGCGAAGAGCTGAGCAAATCGTTTGACGAGCTTCTGCTTTTCGAAGATCTTACTTTCGATGTACTAAGGGGCGAACGATTAGGCATAACCGGACCTAACGGCACCGGCAAAAGCAC
>JAFGKL010000042.1 GCA_016928585.1 Sedimentisphaerales bacterium | reverse complement strand
GCAGTCAGCATTATACAGACATGCGCCTCTATCCCGCACAGCACCAGCGTTTTTCGCCCCGCCGCATCCAATGCTTTTTCATAATCCCCGCACCCCAAACACGAAAACGTCGTCTTTTCGATCACTCCCGCCCCTTCCAAACGCTCCTTTATTTCAGCCACCGTCGGCCCTAAGGCCCTGGGAACCTGCTCGCTCACAACCAAAGGAACACCCAATATACCCGCCGCCTCTATCAGCATGCCGCTTTGCTTTACAACCTGCGGATGGTTTGAAATATGAGGCAAAAGCTTTTCCTGAATGTCTACTACACAAAGAATACTGTCATTCACAGGGATTATCTTACTGGCCAATATAATATCTCCTTTTGTTGTTTTGCTATGTTCTGACGGCCATCTTACCACACCAAATAAGTTTGATAAATGCTAAAAAAGCTTCGTTGAGTTATAAAGCGGCTATTTTAGATATCTTAACAGTATTTGTTTAAATGTACATACTATAAGTCTTACTAATGAATTGTATTAGTAGAATATTCGTGTTTTTATTAAATAAATCCGTATGATAGGAGATTGTTGTACCCTTTAGACAGAGATATGAGTATATTGAGCGAAATTCTAGTCTTTGTTGATATTGGCTGAATTTAGTGCGTATAACGGCGATATTTAATAGTTATCGCCAAATAGTTATTTGTTTTCCGGAAG
This sequence comes from Sedimentisphaerales bacterium, assembly GCA_016928585.1. Taxonomy (GTDB): domain Bacteria; phylum Planctomycetota; class Phycisphaerae; order Sedimentisphaerales; family Anaerohalosphaeraceae; genus JAFGKL01. The sequence goes on along the minus strand of JAFGKL010000042.1, from coordinate 10,527 downwards.
CCTTATATGAGCAAAAAAACTCAAAATTCTAATAAAAACGTTGAGGTAGTGGTACTGTATTGTCAACACGGTCTGAGCGATGATGCCAAAGGCTCTGACTGGTCGCAGAAGAGTACGGATGTTTCTGTTAGAGCCATAATGATGCCTTGCAGCAGCAAAATTGAAGTACCTTATATACTAAAGATACTTCAGGCCGGTGTCGATGCCGTTGAGATTGTCGCCTGTCCGGAAAAGAGTTGTAAATTTCTTATAGGAAGCCGTCGTGCTGAAAAAAGGATTGAATATATCCGGGGTCTGCTTGAAAAGATCGGTTATGAACCGCAGCGAGTAGGCATCAGCCGAAAATTATCCCAGTCACCTGAAAAACTGATCGAACTTGCAAAGGCCCGTGCCGATGCCGTCCGATCTGTAGGTACAAATCCGATGAAAGGAGAATAGCTGTGATCTTTGCAGAATGGAAACCTCTTGATGAGCTTGTTGATAAACTAAAGGCACACAAGAAGGTGCTCTTAGTAGGATGTGCGACCTGCGTTGCAGAATGTGCCGCCGGCGGCGAGAAAGAAACTGAAACTCTTGCACCGCTGCTTACCATGGCTCTGAAAAAACAGGGCCACACAGTAGACATAACAACCGCCACACTGGAAAAACAGTGTGAATGGGAGTTCGTGGAAGAGCTCGCCGAAAAGGCCGCCAATGTCGATGCGATCATGAGCCTTGCATGCGGAATAGGTATACAGGCACTGGCAGAACGATTTGATCCGATGCCTGTTTATCCGGGCGTCAACACCTCGTCACTTACAATTCGTGAAGAGGATGGCGTATGGGCCGGTAGGTGTGCCGCATGCGGCGACTGCGTTCTGGACCAAACCTTTGGATTCTGCCCGATTGCAAGATGTGCAAAGAGCCTTTTGAACGGCCCTTGTGGCGGTACAAGAAAGGACGGCAAGTGCGAAGTAAACGAAGATGTGGATTGTATATGGAACCTGATCGTTGAACGAGCAGAACAGCGAGGTCAGCTTGAATCACTTGCTGAGATCAGAAAAACGAAAAACTGGTCCAATTCCCGTCATGGCGGACCAAAAAAAGTTGTCCGGGAGGATCTTAAAAAATGAAAACGATTGTAGGAAGTAATCTGGAACGTACACTGGCCGGAGGTCATTTTGCACTTACCGCTGAAGTCGGTCCGCCAAGAGGACCTGATCCGGCTGACGTAGTTAAAAAAGCCAAAATCCTTCACGGTGTTGCCGATGCTTTTAACGTAACTGACAATCAGACCGCTGTTGTTCGCATGTCAAGCATAGCGGCCTCGAAAGTTCTTCTCGAAGAAGGATTAGAGCCGGTGATGCAGATCGTATGCAGAGACAGAAACCGCATCGCAATTCAGTCAGATCTGCTTGGCGCATGGGCCTTAGGGTTAAGGAACGTGCTTTGTTTGTCCGGCGACCATCAGTCGGCTGGAGCTGGTGGAAAGCTTAACGGTCATCCTGGAGCAAAAAACGTTTATGATGTTGATTCAATACAGTTGATATCAATAGTCAAAGGTCTCCGTGATAACGCGATTCAGGACGGTGGTGATGCAATATCACCTGCAGCACCGTTCTTTATTGGTGCGGCATGGACACCGTTCGGACCGCCTGAAAAGTTCCGAACTATAAGGCTTGCCAAAAAGATCAACGCCGGTGCCGACTTTATCCAGACTCAGGCCGTTTATGATATGAAACGATTTGCAGAAGCTGTAAGACGCGCCGAGGATATGGGGCTTACCGAAAAAGCCGCCATTCTGCCGGGAATCATTATTCCCAGGTCGGCAGGAATGCTTAAATATATGAATGCCAGCGTTCCGGGGATAGAGGTTCCCGATGAAATGATCCAGAGGATGAAGGACTCTGCTGATCCGAAAGAAGAAGGCATCAAGATAACTCTTGAACTTATTGATGGTGTAAAGAACCTTAGCGGTATTAAAGGGGTTCATCTCCAGGCGATAGAAGCTGAAGAACTTTTACCGGATGTGATCAAGGCTGCTGGCCTTCTTCCGCGTCCCAAAATTGATTAGCTAAGCAGGTCCCTTCTGGACCGAATTAGATATGTGAGAAAATAATATGCCAGATAAATATCATGTTAAAGTTAAAACTACGAAACCTCGGTTCTTTCCCGTTCCGAGATTCAATGCGATAGAAAATGACGGTTGCCTCGGCTGTATGCAATGCGTCAAACGTGATGCCTGTGTCTATGATGTCTATAACAAGAGAGCTTTCGATACTCCTCAGGTTGTCGACACTGCCGATGTGGACTGCATAAGCTGTATGCGTTGTGTACAGGAATGCAAAAAAAACATTATCTTTCGCATGCCTAATCCCAAATACAAAAGCCTCGGCAACAAATACTGGAGACCGGATATAATTACTAATATCTGGAAACAGTCAGATACCGGAAACATCCCTGTTTCAGGTGCAGGCTACAGGGGCCTGTTCGCAAATACAGGCTTCGATTCTATGTGGACTGACATGTCAGAGATCGTCCGTCCGACAAGAGACGGAATACATGGCAGGGAATATATCTCGACAGTTATCGAACTGGGAAGACGACCGGAACGCCTGCAATTTGATAATGATGGCGGTCTCGTTACTGAAGTCCCTGCTTTTACGGAAATACCAATTCCCGTAATACTTGATCTCCCGGAAAATAAGTTCGTTACCGATCCTGTAAAAGAAGCGATTGCTGCCGCTGCGGTCGGTTTGAATAGTTTTGCTGTCGCATCGCTAAAAGATGCAAACGCCTTGCTCGAAAAACACAAAGAGCATCTTATTATAAGGTTCGATCCTGCATGTGATGACATCAGGGATCTTCACGGGGCAACCATCGTAGAATTGAAATGGTCAAAGGACATTCTTGATGTGATAGAAAAAATAACCGGTATCAATCCCTGCATCATAGTCTCGGTTCGCCTGCCGCTCGATGAAAATGCCGTCGAACGTGCAGCCGAGCTGGCAGCCAAAGGTCCCGGTGTAATTCACCTTCAGGCTACTAATGAAGGGAACGGTTTTGGTAAAAGAAGTGAAGACTTTGTGATCGAACTTGTCAAAGAAGTTCACTTTGCCCTGTTGGAAAGATCCTTAAGGGATCAGGTTACCGTTCTTATCAGCGGCGGGATGGCTCTCGCAGAACACGTCGCTAAGGTCATCGCTTGTGGAGCGGATGGCGTTGCTGCTGACAGATCCCTGCTTATATCCCTCGGATGTCGAGTATGTAAAGACTGCTCCGAAAGAAAAAACTGTCCTGTTGATATAGATACGGCCCCCGTTGATTGGGCAGCTCAGAGAATGATCAATTTAATAGGGGCATGGCATTCACAACTGATAGAAGTTATGGGCGCTATGGGACTGCGTGAAGTACGAAGACTCCGCGGAGAGCTCGGAAGGGTTATGTTCTTTGACGATCTCGAAAAGGATAACTTAGGGCCCTTCTTTGGTAAAAGGATACGTTCGCTGGAAGAATCGCTCGAAGCCGCTTCTAAAGAAAAAAGCATGGATATAACAGAAGAAGCAAAAATACAGGCAGATTATCCGCCCGTTGATAAAAAACTTGTTTCGCCGTGTCCGTCAAGGTTTAGAAACTCGATGGCAGTTTACAAGGTGGTAAGAACATCTGATTGTATCGCCTGCGGAAAATGTACACAGGTATGTCAATACGGCGTTCATGTAATGGCGGGCAAAAAATTGCTCGCTCCCAAGAGCCATCTATGTAGAGGCTCGGAGGTCTGCCGAACAGCAGGTTCATTCTGTATAAACAACTGTCCGGTGGATGCTATTCGCATCGGACCTGATCCCATGTGGCAAGCCTTTGGTGATCCTCGATGGACTTCTGAATTGCTGGTAAGTACCTGGCATCAATCTGAAACGGGTATGCCCTCTGACAGAAATATGGAATATAAAAAAGGTGCATCGGGGGGCGGTTTTGACAGAATAAATTTTGTCTTGCCTAAAAAAACTCCCGATACTTCTTTTAAACCGCAAGATGTCGACCTTGGCATTACACTTAACAAACGTAATGACGGCAGACCGGATGTACAGATAGGGATACCATTCTATGGCGGCGGCATGAGTTATGGCTCTATTAGTTTGGCAACAATGCTCTCAAGAGCAGAAGCATACAAAGCATTTAATTCTTTCACATGCTCCGGAGAAGGTGGCTTTCCGGAAGAGTTAAAGGAATTCGATGACCATGTAATAACACAGGTAGCTACCGGCCTCTTTGGTGTCAGAGAAGAAACCATTCAGAGAGTAAGGATTGTGGAGTTCAAGTATGCCCAGGGTGCAAAACCGGGGCTTGGAGGCCATCTGCTCGGCGATAAAAACACTCCCGTTGTGGCGAAAATGCGAGAAGCAGTACAGGGAACTTCTTTATTCTCGCCGTTTCCGTTCCACTCGGTCTATTCGGTTGAGGATCACAAGAAACATGTAGACTGGATAAAAGAAGTCAGCCCAAAAGCTCTTGTCTCGGTAAAAGTCTCCGGTGCAAGTGACGTTGATATGGTCGCTGTGGGCAGTTATTACGCTGGCGCACACATAATACATCTTGACGGAAGCTACGGAGGAACCGGCGCTGCACCGGACATAGCCAAAAAGAACATTGCAATGCCTATAGAGTATGCCGTAGGCAAGGTACACAACTTCCTGAAAGCAGAGGGCGTCCGCGATAACATTACTCTCATCGCATCAGGCGGAGTACGAAGTGCATGGGACTTGGCTAAAACCATCGCTCTTGGAGCTGACGGTGTCGTTTTAGGAACCGTCGAAGTCGTTGCGCTGGAATGCATAAGGTGTGGGGCATGTGAAAGTGGAAGAGGATGTCCCAGGGGTATTGCAACTACGGATCCGGAACTGTCACTTATGTTCGATAGAAAATGGGCAACACAGAGATTAATCAATATTTTCCATTCGTGGTCAATACAGCTTCAGTATATTTGCTGGCGACTCGGCTTTAAGAGCATAAAACAATTAGTCGGCAGATATGACCTCCTGGAACATTTGGACTATGATAATAAACCAGAAAAAAAATAACCGGCTTAATTCAAAGTACATTAAGTGAGAACAAAACAAATGAATAATTTCGCAAAGAATATTCTTTCTTCGAGAGGAAAACTGATAGCAGGGATAGACCCACAGGATCTTTACGACAAAGACGTCGTTCAGGAAGGCGGATGTGGAGTAGTGGGATTTGCCGCAAGCATCCCGGTTGGAGGAAGGCACATCTTTGAACCGTCTATACAAATGCAGAATCGCGGCAATGGCAAAGGCGGTGGCATTGCTGCCACTGGCTTTATCCCTGACCAGCTCGGTATCGACGCTAAAACATTACGAGAAAATTATATCATACAGATAGCATTGCTGGATCCGAACGCCGACAGTGAAGCGGAAAAATTCATCAAAGAAAACCTTCGCATAGACCATATGGAAAAACTTTCGCACATCGACGACCATCGTGATATAGGTCTGGAAGTTTGTCCGCCGGAAATAGCAAGATATTTCGTCCGTGTAAAAGATGACAAACTAAATCGCTTTGCTGAAGAAAACAATTTAACCAATGAGCCTTCAAGAGTTATAGAAGATGAATTTATTTATCAAAATAGCTTTAACTTTAACAGAAAGTTTTATGCTTCACTCGGTGAAAAGAGGGCTTTTATATTGAGCCATGCCCGCAATCTGATGATCTTCAAGATCGTCGGTTATGCCGAGCAGGTCGTCCAGTACTACGGCCTGGAAAACATTAAAGCAAATGTCTGGATCGCACACCAGCGATACCCTACAAAGGGAAGGGTCTGGCATCCGGCTGGAGCCCACCCCTTCATCGGAATGAATGAAGCTCTCGTACACAACGGCGACTTTGCGAACTACTTCAGTATTTCAAAATATCTTCACCAGCACAATGTAATGCCGCTGTTCTTAACCGATACGGAAGTTTCTGTCCTGCTGTTCGATCTGTGGCATCGCGTATGGCGATACCCAATCGAATATGTCATCGAAGCACTTGCCCCGACAACAGAGATCGATTTTGACAACCTCCCGGAAGAAAAGAAAAAAGCATACCGTGCCATCCAGGCTACGCACATGCATGCTTCTCCTGACGGCCCATGGTTCTTTATCATCGCACGGAGCAATCCTGACGAAAACAAACTGCAATTGCTTGGAATTACGGATACCGCAATGTTAAGACCGCAGGTATTCGCATTACAGGAAGGTGATGTCAGTGTCGGGTTGATAGGTTCTGAAAAACAGGCCATTGATGCCACATTACACTCGCTTAGTTCAGAAGACAAACGCTTCCGTCCAATTGCTGATAAGTACTGGAATGCACGCGGAGGCAGCCATACCGATGGCGGCGCATTTGCATTTACTATAGAAAATGCAGGCAGCCAGGAAAATGCTGAACTTTCCTGTGCCGATAAGTTCGGAAAACCCATCTCCAGCCCGGCCGGGGGTTGGACCGTAGACTTTAGCTCCGAGCCGAAAACTGATAAAGATCTTGCCGATATTACGGCTAAAATTGAAACATCCGCAGAGAACAATGATATAGACGACATCTTTGCAGAACTCTCAACTCTGATCGCAGATGCGGAGTTTGATAACTTGCGGTGCATTACTTCTCAAATAGAAAAAATAGCTTCCCGCGGACAGGCGGACTTTAACTGGGCACTGGAGATACTTTCGCTTTTGAATGATCGTCGATATAATTGCGGCGAAAAAAAACGTTCCGTGGTTCTTCAGATCATACGTCAGGCTATTGATTCTATTCTAAGGTCGGTACCGCCAATAACGGATAACAGTTCGGCACATGCACGTCATATCGATTGGAACACACACGATAAAATACGTCCGCCAAAGGATTCCGAAACAACTTTGGTTATTAACGCCCATAAGTTCCCGCCGGAAGACGAAAAATGCGATGCCAAATTAATGGTCAAGGCATACCACCTCGGATGGAAACGTTTCATAGTGTACGGACTTAGGGGCCAGCGATTTCAGGGTTGCGGTTTAGGACCGGAAACTTCAGGAGTTCGCATCGATCTTTACGGATCTTCAGGTGACTACATTGCGTCAGGAATAGACGGAATGGAAATTTACATACATGACAACGCCCAGGATCAGCTTGGCCAGATATTAAAGTCCGGGAGACTGGTTATTTACGGTGATGTCGGCCAGGCTTTCATGTACGGTGCTAAAGGTGGAGAAGTCTATATACTCGGAAACGGTGCGGGACGACCGCTGATCAATGCTGTTGGTAAACCGCGTGTTGTAATTAACGGAACCTGTCTTGATTTCCTTGCTGAATCTTTCATGGCCGGCGATCCGCTAAACGGCGGAGGCTTTGTAGTGCTAAATGGCATTGAGTTTGACGATAAAGGACAAGTCGTTCCGCTGGAATCTCCATATCCCGGATCCAACCTCTTTTCACTTGCTTCCGGCGGAGCTATCTATGTAAGGGACCCGCACTGCAAACTCGTACCTGAGCAATTGAACGGCGGACATTTCGTAAAGCTTACCGAAGAGGACTGGCAGCTCATTTTGCCATATCTTGAAACCAACGAAAAGTTGTTTGGAATTTCGATAGACCGTGACCTGCTCACCGTAGACGGCGTAAGACGTACCCCCGAAGATGTCTACCGCAAAGTCACAGTTGCTAGATTCGCTATGCTTGATGCAGACGCCGTTCCGGAATAACCGTGCCATAGCAATATCCAGAACTGCTAATTGCTTTTGCTGTTTACACAAAAACAGTTAAGACTGGCAATGTTAACATAATTGTAAGGTTCGGTTCCATTACCGCTATTTTTATAAGGTTCGTAATGGTCAAAATAGCTCATGTTACGGGCATACTCATCTTCGTAGATCTTAACCGAATATTCAACACCTGCTTTCAGATCGGCACGGAAAGATGAAGACTTAAGGAATCTGACCCAATCCGCAGTGTGCGGCATGATCAAATTGCAGGCAATAACAACTTTACCACCGGGCAGTTCTCTGATCTCGATCTTTTTGACAGAACAGGTAACACCCGTGTTGATCGGACCGGCACCATTTGAATAAAGTGCCCAAAGAAGGTATTCGCCGCCCTGCTCAACTCGCAAAGAAGGAATGAACAGTTCATGGGCAGGTTTACCCCAGTTCTCGAAGTGATGATCGTTTACTAGATTGCCGCCTGTGTTTTTCATAGATGAAGCACCAATTTCGATGATATCATCTTTCTGGCAGTAGTAATTTACGTCAGTCAAATGGGAGCAATTGCCGGAATCAGGATAAAAGGCTTCGACCATATAGAAGTGTGTCTTTTCTGAATGATCGGCTGAAGCGGGATCTGTCCATTCGGTTTCTTTGATCCCTTTTGCGCATAATTTGCCGTCACGATAAATATTAAAGCGAACATCGGTTTCGCCGCTGGCACCATAGTGAAGTTTAAGCTTGTTATCTTCAATAGTGATACCGCCCTGCCCGACATCCTTCCATTCTGGCTGTTTAGGCCCGAAAATATTATTTGGACTTAGGTCGTTAACCAGATGTATCTTATCAGACCCGGTATTCTTTGTTGCCAAAAGCCATATTTCCCAATGGTTATCATCCTTCAGTTCGCCTGCTTTTACAAAATTCTTGTCGATAGATTGGCTGTTTAGACTGATTTTATCAATGTCATAAATGCCGGATCCTTTTTCATTTGAAGAAGGCAGGTGGATCGTTACATGAATAACTTTGTTCCGATATTTGAAGTCCTTCAGATCAATAGTGTCACCGGCATTAAAATATTCACGATGCATATTAGCAGTGATACAAGGCATAAATCGTATCCCGTCCCAGTCAGTCTCCAGGCCAAACACTATCTCCTGCACCATGGACATATATCCGGCAACGGACCAGAGCTGCCTGCGAGAATTAATGACCGGCCCTTCAATTCCGTTAACTCGGGAATAGGCCCTGCCGGTTACAAAATCGAAATTTTCCATATTCGAAAGATTCAAAGCGGTACCTCTGACCAGGGAATGTACCGCATGGTCTACGGCTGCACCATTGCAGGCCTGCTTGGCCGATTTAAGCCGATAGGCTGTAACAAAAGGCCACATCGCATGATTATGATAAATAGCCACGGTCTTTTCCTGCGGCCATACGACCGGTGGGCCATAAGGCACTATCGGATAATTTGAAACGATCTTACGAGACATATCTTTATCAGCTATGCCGCACAAAATCGCTAAAGATTCTCCCAGTAAATCAAAACGGTTCAAACGGATCTTCACCGGCTCATCAAATATTAGTGAACTGTACAAACCTTCGGATTCGATATAAAATTCTTTATTAATTGCTTTTTTAAGAGACTCTGCCCAGGAATTGTATCGTTCTTCCTGTTCGGACAGTTTTTTTTGATGTGCAAGTTCGGCTGCCGTTTTAAGCAGCCGGTAATGACCGACATTTGTTGAGAGTGCTTTCGATTTGGCAATAGCCAAAACGCTGTCACGAGTCCATCCCGGATATGTCTGCTCACGCCAGTCAAGGAATGACTGCTCGCCGCGGTACAATCCGTCCTGGGCATCATAGATCACTCTGCGGTCATGCTCAATGGTGTCATGCATGATCTCCCAGGCATCTTCCAAAAATTCTAAACGTTCTTTGCCATCGAGATATTTTATCAGTTCCCATGCACCAATGGCCCATACCACGCGATCCGTAGAAACAGGATAACTTCCCCCCGAGCCTGTGTCCTGTACGATCTGCCGTGAATATTCCCCTTTGATATTAGATTTCAGCCGGGTAGTTTTAAACAGCAGTGAATTGACGCAGCGTTGCGGATCCAGAGAAGCCAAACCCAGATCGACGGAATATGAAATATCCCGTGTCCACACATATGTCCACTTTTCACCCGTTTGAAAATATGGGCGATTCATGCTATCCCTAACTTCAAAACTCCAGTCTCTGATCGCATCCACGGCATTTAGACGGGCATCGTCTAAAGTCAACGCATACATCGCATCGAACATCTCATTGCCGCTGCGAATATAAGGATAGCCTTCTTTTTCAGAAAACATCCTCTTCTTGTCTGCCGGCTCATTGTCCCGCAATTGTTCTGTCGTTGTTAAGGTATAACTTTTGTATCCACTTGATCCCTGTACATACAATTTGGACATAGCCTTACCGTCTGTAAATGAAAGGTCTGTCATAGAAGCTGTTGCAGATGCTAACGCTGGAACTAACAGATAGAGAAAAAAAACTACTGAGGCCCTGTTAATTGTTTTATCGCATCCCTCTCTAAACACTTTATTCCTCCCTAAAAGCCCTCTAAGTTGGTCCAATATCTTAAAATGGCCATGCCAGTTCGTGTGTATCCCTTACATCAACCTGCTCGACATGCCCGTCGGCAAATACCGCATTAGATACACCGTCATTTAAGTTAGCATCCTTGGCCTTATGGAACGTGGCAAAAGAGTCAAGGAATGGCGCTGGGCGAGGTATGGTATCGGGAATTACGATCGGATTATTGGCCCAT
>JAFGKL010000041.1 GCA_016928585.1 Sedimentisphaerales bacterium | reverse complement strand
TTTGGCTTACCATATCTTTTCCGCAGTGAAGAGCATTTTTGGAATGTTCTTACGGGTGAGATAGGAAAAGAGCTGCTTCAAAAAGGGCAGGACAAGTACTTAAGAGGTCTTTGCTACTATGATGCCGGCAGCCGTAATTTTTATACAAAGAATCGCCCAATACGTACACCGGATGATCTAGTTGGACTTAAGATTCGTGTTATGAACAGCCGTACTGCTATGGATATGGTTGAATCACTTGGGGCAGCTCCGACACCGATTGCCTGGGGTGAACTGTACACGGCGCTTGCTCAGGGGACTGTAGATGGCGCGGAAAACAATCCACCCAGTTTTACCACAAACAAGCATTATGAAATATGCAAACATTTTACACAGGATGCACACACCCGCATTCCCGATGTACTCTTAATGAGTACTAAAGTCTGGAATACACTTAGTAAACAGCAACAGCAGTGGCTCCAGGAGGCTGCGGACGAATCTTCCGTGTATCAACGTGAACTCTGGAAAGAAAAAACTGTTGAAGCACTTCAGCAGGCACAGGAAGAAGGTGTTACTATATACGAAGTGGACCAATCGCTTTTTGCCGAAGGAGTACAGCCGATGTATCAGAGTATAGAAGATGAAACTCTGAATGCATTGATTAAACGCATACGTGAGGTCAAGCCATGATCATTGAAATCATAAAAAAGAGCCGCATACTTCTTTGCCGTATACTTGAAATCGCCTTGATGATAGCTGTACTTGTGTTGGTGTCGGTCGTAATATGGGGTGTTTTGACACGGGCTTGTGGAACCTTTGTGGCATGGCTGGCTACAAAAGGGATTGAGGCTTGGCCCTTTTTGCCCCGGGGGCAGAATAAATACAGTGAGGAATTCGCACGCTTTTTGCTGATTTGGGTTTCACTGCTAGGGGGGGCGGTGGCTTTTGGTGAAAAAGCACATTTGGGGGTTGATTATTTTGTCGAGAAATTTGACTGGGATGCCAGAAAATTCATGACAATTTTCGGCCAATTTGTAGTGCTGTTTTTTGCGATCTCGATTTTCATCATTGGTGGTAGCAATGTTGTTATAGGTAACTTGGCGCAGAAAGCCCCGGCACTTGGGAAGTTTGGTCTAAAGATGGGACATGTTTATATGGCTCTTCCAATAGCCGGTGTATTTATGATTATATTTGCCGTAGAACAATTATTAGAGGCAATATTTTCCGACAAGCAAACTGAGGGGGAGAACTGATGGGAGCAGTGACTCTTATTTTAGTTTTGGTTTTCGTGTTGTTGTTGGTTATGAATGTTCCAATCGCTGTTTCAATTGGTATCGCGGCGTTCGTTGCTATTATGGCCGAAGGTGTTGACCCATCGATTATGATGGCAACAAAAATGGCCAATGGAGTCAACAGTTTTGCGTTGCTTGCGATACCGTTTTTTATCCTTTCGGGTATTTTGATGGGTAAGGGCGGGATGGCCCGACGGCTGATCGACTTTGCAGCCTCATTGGTAGGAATGTTTCCGGGCGGCCTGGCGTACGTTAATACATTGACCTGTATGTTGTTCGGCTCTATTTCCGGTTCTGCCGCAGCAGCCGTTTCATCTGTCGGCGGTTTTATGATCCCTGAGATGAATCGCAAGGGATATAATCGTGAATTTAACGTTGCAGTTACCACTACCGCGGCAACTACGGGGCTTCTTATTCCGCCAAGCAATATTATGATCGTCTATTCAGTCGCAGCCGGCAGTGTTTCGATCGCTGCGATGTTTATGGCCGGCGTTATCCCCGGAATTATCACCGGACTGTTTATTATGGTTGTTTGCGGAGGGTTTGCATTTCGTTATAAATATGGCGCAGGAGAACGTGTACCGTTTAAGCAGACCTTGCTTTCATTCGTGAACGCTTTTTTCAGTCTTTTGCTTATTGTTATCGTTATCGGGGGTATTTTAAAGGGCGTCTTCACCGCAACCGAAGCTGCTGCAATAGCCGTCCTTTATTCGTTCATTCTTACAGTAGTGTTCTATCGTGAAATTAAGCTTAAAGATCTGCCGGAGATCCTCAGGCAAACAGGTATCACAACTGCCGTAGTTATGCTTTTGATCGGAGCAAGCTCCGGAATGAGCTGGATCATGACCATGGCAAATATTCCTCAAACGGTCAGCCAGGCCCTGGTGGGCATGTCTGACAACCCGATAGTTATCCTGCTGACCATCAATATGCTGCTGTTGTTTGTAGGCACATTTATGGACATGACACCGGCTGTGCTGATCTTTACACCTATATTTTTGCCTGTCGTACAGTCGCTTGGCATGCATCCGATCCATTTCGGTATTATGATGATCGCCAATCTTTGTATCGGGCTGTGTACCCCGCCGGTTGGGACTTGTTTGTTTATTGGTTGCGGCGTAGGCAAAACAACCATTGCTAAAGTTACAAAGACCATGCTGCCGTTCTTTTTGGCAATGATAATGGCATTGATGGTTATTACGTATATCCCGAAAACTTCACTTTGGCTGCCGGTAAAAACAGGTCAGTTAAAGGCAGAGGAAGTGGAAAAAACACAGCAGGAATGGAAGCAGAACTTTTCAAAATCCCCTAAGTTGTCCGAGTAGCTTGCGTAAATCATTTTCTTTTGCGAGCAGCCAAAAATACGATGATCGCAACAACAACGACGATAACAGCGACTTCGCCGGAGCTTAATAAAACCGAAAGCATAATTGTCTCCCAGAAAAGACTTAGACCGAATATTCTATCTTAGATTAACTGTTGTTTAACTTTTTTATTTTTTGGGATTTTGGTTTTTTTTATAATCATCGAACATTTTATAATAGCTGAATGATGTTTGAAATTGTATGCCTGTTCTACGAGCCCATGATTCCCATGCTCGCTGCATATCGGCCGCTCGATTTGGCATGTCTTTAACAAGGTTATGCATTTCAGTACGGTCAGCTTCGAGATCATACAATTCCCACGGGCCTTTTCGAGCCCATACCAGCTTCCACTTGCCGTCCCGCATCGCACGATTTCCTTCATGTTCCCAGAAGACCGGTTCGATATGTATTGCCTTGTTCGATCCCTTGATCAATGGTATTAACGACGTACCAACCATTGGTGGAATTGTCCGGTCATTTCGCTTTTTGGGATATTGTGCTTCAGCCAATTCCAAGCATGTAGGCATGAGATCCTGCAGATACCCGAAGGGTTCGACAAACGAACCAAGCTTATCTTTGGGTACCCCTTTCGGCCAGTGGACAATCATGGGTGCCGACATTCCACCTTCGTGAACAAAATGCTTGTAGAGTCGAAATGGAGTATTGGAAGCATTTGCCCAGGCCCGTCCGCAAGAAGGGCCGTCAGTGCCCCGGGTACTCATAGGATCCCTGATTGCTTTTTCACTGCCCGATCCTAAGATGCCGCCTTCCTGGCAAGCACCATTATCGCTTAAAAAGAAAATGATCGTATCTTCGTATTTGTTCAACGATTTGAGTTTATCGATCAATTTACCCACATTCTGGTCAATTGAATCCACACAGGCGGCATATGCAGCCATCCTCAAATCCATAATCTTTTTCTGTTCCTCCGAGAGCGAGTCCCATTCAGGTCCTTCATGTTTGGCCGGTATCCATTTAGGGTCGATCAATCCCATTGCTTGTTGACGGGCAAGACGTTGTTTAGATATCTGGTTCCATCCGATCTTGTAGGTACCTTCGTATTTTTTCAAGTCTTCGGTTTTGGCTTCTAACGGCCAATGAGGAGCATTGTAGGCCAGGTAGAGAAAGAACGGTTTATCCTTTTGCTGAATTGATTCTTCAATAAATCTGCAGGCATAATCTGTAAATGCATCCGTGACGTAGAAATTGCTGCTAACCTCAAATGGCTCGTTCATATATGTCAATCCGCGAGGCTTAGTTGGACGGAAGTAATCGCAGGCACCGGAAATAATGCCGAAATATTTGTCAAATCCCCTTTGCAGAGGCCAGCATTCTTTGCGATGATAGCCCAAATGCCACTTTCCTGTCATTAATGTATGATACCCTGCTTTTTGCAGGACTTCTGCGATCGTGACGCACCTCTGATTTAAATATCCCTGGTATGGTTCGTCCTGTAGAGGACTGGGGCCTTCAGGTCCTTCAGTCATGTGCCCGATACCTACCTGATGCGGATATAGGCCTGTCATCAGTGAGGCTCGAGTAGGACAACACCGTCCGGTGTTATAAAATTGTTTGAACCGGAGTCCCTGAGCGGCCAAACGATCCAGATTTGGTGTATGAATTTCTCCACCATAGCAGCCGATGTCAGAAAACCCCATATCATCCACCATTATCAAGATAATATTGGGCCGAGATGTACGATGCCCGCTGTCAGCAGCAAAGCAGGATGACAACGATAAGGAAGCAACACCGGTTCCGACGGTTTTCAGAAATGCACGACGATCCATGAAAGATAGATCGCTGTTGTTTGGAGTTAATTGACGTTTCCCGTTTTGCTGCTTAAAAAACATAATTTTTTCCGTACGAATCCAATGGTTTTACAAAAATCTCGAACTTAGGAAGGTTATAGCGAAACCAGGAATTTGTCAATAAATAAAGGCCCTAATCAGTTATCAAGGGCCTTAAGTTCAATGAATTTATGCCTTTTGAGGATGTTTAGCTGAGCTTTACCGATCCTTGTGGTTATTGTAACTGCTGATTCTGAATAGCTGCGTTCAATGATATCGGAGTTCGCCTGAAGAAAACTGATAACCTTGCCATTGCCCGGGTGACAGGTCAGTATGATGGTAACTTCACCTTTTTTGTACTTGTCCAATACCATTTGGGTGAGTTTGTCGAGATTCAGCCCCGTTTTTGCAGAGATGCAGATGGCATCAGGATAAATAGTTTCGAGTGATTCAAGTGTTCCAGTGTCAGATATAACATCTGCTTTGTTCAAAAGAATATGTATGTCTTTATCTCCGCATCCAATTTCTTTAAGAACCTTATTTACGCTTTCGATCTGTTCGAAGACATCATGACTTGAAACATCAACAACGTGCAGGAGCAGATCGGCGTTTACAGCTTCTTCGAGCGTGGCCTTAAATGAAGCGACAAGCTGATGGGGCAGTTGCCTTACAAAACCGACGGTATCGCTGAGCAGCACATCGGTACTGCCGTTAAGCGTCCATTTTCTTGTACGAGTATCGAGAGTGGCAAAGAGTTTATCTGCCACCAGCACATTAGCGTCTGTCAGTGCGTTCATAAGGGTGCTTTTGCCTGCATTGGTATAGCCGACCAGTCCTACTTTAAAGGTTCCTTTTCGCCCATCAATCTCGCGGAGTTTCCTTTTGTCAATGTCAGCAAGGTTGCGTTTTAGTTCAGTGATTCGTTTGCTCACGAGCCTTCTGTCGATCTCAAGCTGTTTTTCGCCGGTGCCCCTTGTACCAATGCCGCCAACGGCACCAGCGGCAGTACCACCGGCCGCACCTGCGACGGTGTCAAGATGGGACCACATTCGTGCAAGCCGGGGATATGTGTATTGTAGTTGAGCGAGCTCAACCTGCAATCTTGCCTGATGTGTTTGTGCACGAGTAGCGAAGATGTCAAGGATCAGTTCGCTACGATCGAGGATCTTTGTTTCAACTATTTTTTCAAGTTCCCTGATCTGTCCAGGTGAAAGATCATTGTCGAAAATGACTACGTCCGCATCGTATTCTTCAACACGATCCCAAAGCATGGCCGCTTTGCCTTTGCCAATGTATGTGGAAGGATTGATGCGAGATATCTTCTGCTGAAATCGACTGACTACGATCGCACCTGCACTTTCGGCAAGGGCGGTCAACTCGGCAAGATTGTCGTCTTTGTATTTTGGGCCTTTACGGCTCTTGATAATGGCACTGACAAGTATGGCGCGTTCTTTATGAACATTAAGATTGTCTCTGACTTTTTCCACTTATTATGAGCTCTCCGAATCTCTGATTTTTGGTAATTGTATCAAAATGTTGTGCTAGTTACAAGTATTTCGATCTGTTGGTCCTCGAAGATGTTTTTGCCTGGGCGCAAAAAAACACCCCGCTTGCAAGTAATGCAAACGGGGCTTTATGTTCAACCCTCTCGGAATATCCTGAATGTTATTTTCTCCATGCGGCCTTTCTGACCATAAGCGGGGGCATTTGCTGCGGCCTTACATTTGACATGTCCCGTTTAATGCAGCTATTGCTGTTTGGATACCATTTAAGGATGGATCCCTTTATTTTCCATCTATGAGCTAATTTTTCTTTAAACCATTTAAGCATGATCATTGCCCTTGATTAAGACAAACTAAGGCATAAG
>JAFGKL010000177.1 GCA_016928585.1 Sedimentisphaerales bacterium | reverse complement strand
TTTAATAACCTTCCCTGTATAGATCAGATTACCGGTGTTGGCATAATGAGAGCACAAGGTCTTGTTGATATGCTTGATGGCAAAACATTCACGATCTTTACAGTGGTTGATACTTACGGCCCTGGGTTTACAAATAATGCTGGTGGCAACAGACTTTATGGAAGGGGCCATCAATTTATAGTAGGTGACCCTGCATTATTTGCAGTGCCGCCAACACAGGTAAATATTCCTGCAGTCAGGGTTTATAAACTTGATGCGGATTATGATGAAAGCACGGATAGTTACAGCAATGGAAATATTTCGTTGCAGATTAATAATGACCCTTACAATATAGGCTCCATTTCAACTGCATCTCAGGGCAGTGTAATTACTTTTGGTCACGGTTATTTTCAAATTCCGTACACGGAAGGAGAAGGCAATTATGGAAAATATGCTGAGATTATCGTATATGACAGGGCGTTGACTGCTGTTGAAGAAAATGCAGTAGGTTACTATCTTGCGCAGAAGTACAATATAACTGGTGCTTTATTTACTGATCCTGGTCCGATCAGAACCTTGACTATTTCTACGGTTCCTGCCTATGTTGACGCTATTACTCCGTCATCAGGTGTATATCAATATATAACAGGGCAAGCGATTTCATTGGAAGCTGTAATTAATTATGTTAAATGTCCGGAAGTGTTTAAATTTGTAAACTGGAGCAGTAATGTAGATGATCCAAGTTCTGCGTCGACGGGTATAACGCTAAATAATGATGCAGTTGTTACAGCTACTTTTGAAGATGTACGGGCTTGTGGAGACAAGTGTCATCCGCATCTTGATCTTGATCTTAATTATGACTGTATGGTTAATTTTGAAGACCTTACTATAATGGCATCAGAATGGTTGACGTTTACAGCCTCAGATTTACCAAATCCTAAATATCCTTATCGGGTTATATATAGTAATGACACAACAAATATAATTACTTGTGAGAGTCCTTATAACACCAGAAGTGAAAATACTTTTACAGAAGAAAAGTTTGTAGCAAGCATTCAAGAGACCGCCGATACCGGTATAGACGTTCATATGCTTCAGCCCGGTTTGGGATGGGTGCCATGGTGGGAAAGTCAAAGAAACCCTTATAGTGAACATGCCAAATGGTATAGACATAGGTTTGGAAAAGATGTAAGTCCTTTTGGCCAATATATGCTTGCCGGCGGCGACATTGTTGGTGAATTTATTGATATCTGCCGTCAAAGGAACCTGACTCCGTTTATTTCATTGAGGTTGAATGATTGGCACTACAAGGAGAGGGTAGATTTTACAAGAGAACAAATAGCATCCAATCCTTCACTAACTCCGGCGTCATTTGGTACCAGCAAATTTTATGATGAAAATCATCAATACAGAATTGGGCCCCAGGAACTTCTTGATGAAGCTGCTAACGCAGACCCCGAGGTTGTAATGACTGAACTTGCTTCCAGAATAAGACAAGCCAGGTTATTCAATTGGGTTTATCCTGAAGTCAGACAGCAGAAACTGGATTTTATAGAGGAAATATGCACATATGATATAGCTGGCTTGGAATTGGATTTTATGAGGCATATAGACTATTTCTTCCCTTTAGATGAAACTACTTTTGAGCAGCGTCGCCAGATTATGGTGGATTTTGTTGCCGATGTTAGACAGATTCTTGATCAAAGTACACCTCATGGTCGGCATAGGTGGCTTTGTGTAAGGATACCATTCAGAATTAGTGGTTTTGATATGTTAGGTGTAGATCCCGCGATGTTTGCTGCTGCCGGTGTCGATGTTTTCAATCTTTCCTGTAATTTTGTTATGGAACAGCAAAATGATCTGGCTTCGATTGCTCAATTGGTTTCTGATTCTGATGTTTATCTTGAGATGACTCATACGATTAACGCATATACTCCTGCCGATACCAGTCTTCTTGGAACTCGTTCTTCAAACAATTTGTTTATATTGGGAACACCTCGGCAATATTATACCGCGGCGCATTTAGCTTATTCAAGGGGTGCAAGTGGTGTAACAATGTTCAATTTTCAGTATTTTCGTGTGTATCCTGAGAGATCGAATGCTACAATGGCCGAGCCTCCTTTTGAAATTTTCCGGAAACTACAGAATCAACAGTGGTTATCTGAGCAACCTCAGCATTATTATTTGTCTAGGTATGATGCCGTAGGCAGCCAGGTAGGGAAAGTAACTTTGGTGCCATTTGTAAAAAAGACTTATTATCTGGATATGGCAGCGCCATCCGGGGGCTGGCAAAACGGCGGAAGGCTAAGAATCCAAACGCTTAATCCGTCTGATGGTTCACAATCAACATTGCGGTTTAACGGCACCTTGCTGGCCCATACAGATGATATATCTGAACCTTATTCAATAGTTCATCCGGAGGGCTTGGGTAATGAAGAGACTTTGCGGGCTTGGTCCCTGCCTCCGAATATTATCATAGATGGTTATAATAAAATAGAATTTACTCCCTCTGTGAGTGATACCGGTAATCAGATGATTCATTTGGATATAGCTGTTCGGTAGATTGTTTGAGTAAACAGTTGATTTGTATAATTCTATAGGGAGATGAACGAACGAATGTTTGTACTGCTATCTCAAAGCCAGGCTCTTTTAAGATGGCCCGATCTTATCGTATTTATCGTAAGTTTTGCATTAATGATTTACATTGGTTGTTACTGCGCAAAAAGAAACAGTTCAGCGGAAAGTTATTTTCTTGCGAGTCGGAGTATGCCTGGTTGGGTAGTGGGTTTTTCTGTCATGGCCACAATCATCAGTTCCATGTCGTTCCTGGCGAATCCCGGCTTCGCATTTAAGGAAAACTGGCGTTATCTTGTACCATGTGCTGGCTATATTATCGCGACTTTTGTGGCAATTATTCTGTTTATGCCATATTTCCGAAAAGGTCACGTCAATAGTGCATACGAATATCTTGAAAAGCGTTTTGGTCTGTGGGCAAGACTTTACGCCGCACTTGCATTTTTGCTTATACAGATAATACGGATAGGTATAATTCTTTACGCGGCCTCTCTTGCCATACAAGCCATGACGGGTTGGCCTATGGAAATTGTTATCTTGCTTTTGGGTATAATTGTAGCTATATATACTATCGCAGGCGGCTTAGAGGCCGTTATTTGGACAGACTTGATTCAAGGTATAACTCTCATTGTTGGAGCTTTGATTTGTCTACCAATTCTTATTAAACAGTTGCCCGGAGGTTTTGCTCAAATATTTGATGTTGCAAATGCCCACGACAAATTTTCCTTAGGCGATATGAACTGGGATTTTCGCATAAAAGGTTTTTGGGTAATGCTTGTTACTGGTCCGTTCATGTGGCTTCAGTTAATGTGTACTGACCAGGCTATGGTGCAAAGATATTGTGCTCCTAAAAGTAAATCAGATGCGAGAAAATCTCTTATTATGGGTGTTGCAATGAGTTTTCCAATGTGGCTTTACTTTTTCTTTATTGGCACGGCTCTTTTTGTATTCTATCAAGCTTTTCCAGATAAGCTTACTGCCGATCTTGAAGCTCCTGAGCAAATACTTCCGTTTTTTATATTGACTGAGGTGCCGGCAGGTATTTCAGGTTTCGTTATCATGGGTCTTATCGCGGCTGCAATGTCAACTCTTGATTCGTTGATTAATGCAACTGCAGCTACAGTTACTACAGACTTTTACAAAAGGATATTCATTTGCAATAAAGATGAGAAACATTACTTAAAGGCAGGCCGTTGGTTTTCTGTGTTATTTGCGGTAGTTATGATAAGTACTGCTTTATTTATTCATTTTGCTAAAACAACGACACTTAACGACATTCAAAATTATGCGTATAACATATTGGGAGGCGGTTTGCTCGGGCTCTTTATGCTGGGCTTGTTGACAAAGTCTGTAAGTAGTTTTGCAGCAGCTACTGCAACGATAACTACTTTTACAATTTCAAGCAGTTGGGTTTTTTTCGGCAGTCCTCTTTCTCAGGAGAAATTCCCTCAAATATACGCAAGGATACCCAGTACTTTTTGGATGGGGACTTTTTCCAACTTAATCATCTTTGGTCTTGGGCTAGCCATTACTTATATCTTAGGTAAAAGATCTGAGAAGAAACTTGATAATCTTACGATTTGGACATCTAAAGATAATTAACAGGAGCAGAAAATGGATAGAATTAGTTTTTTCCTTTTATTTATAGTATCCGGTTTTTTATATGCTGATTTGGTCTTACCTAATATCTTTTGTGATAATATGGTGCTTCAGGAGCAAATGCAGATCAATATTTGGGGTACAGCTGCTCCCCGCCAAGTGATCAAGATAAAACCATCATGGCAGGACAAAATTACTACAGTTCTCTCAGATGCAAATGGAAAATGGAAAGCTAAACTGCTAACCCCTACAGCCTCTTTTAATTCTCATACTTTAAAGATAATCTCAGATGAAGAGACGGTCCAATTTGAGAATATCCTTATTGGCCAGGTATGGCTTTGTTCGGGCCAGTCAAATATGGCTTTTCATCTTCGCAGTTGTCAAACCGCAGATACAGAAATTCCAAGTGCGAATTTTCCTTATATCAGACTTTTTCAGGTAAGTTGTAATTTTTCTGATGTTCCGTTGGGTGATGTCTGCGGAAACTGGGTTTTATGTACTCCTGGTTCAGCTGCATATTTTTCCGCAGTGGGGTATTTCTTTGGTAAAAACCTGTTACAATTCATCAACAAGCCTATCGGACTTATTAATGCCAGTTGGGGCGGGACACCTGTAGAAGCGTGGATGACGCCGGATGCCCTGGCCCCATTCACCGAGTTTGAGAATTCTTTAAATAAAAAATGGACAGAGTCTGACAGCCAATACCCTTTTGTAAAAAAGAGATATGAAAAACAGATGGAAGAATGGAACCACAGGGTCAAAACAGAACCTTCGCTTTCGAAACCTCCCCTGCCAAATCAGTTACGACCGCAGAATAAGCCGTTTTGTTGCTACAACGGTATGATTGCCCCAATAAAAGACTATTCGATTGCCGGTGTCATATGGTACCAAGGAGAGGCCAATACGCCATCTTCAAGCTATAAATATTATTATGATGTTTTTCCTGCGATGATACGCAATTGGCGCAATATCTGGCAGCAGGACGATTTCCCATTTATATTTGTTCAACTTGCTGCTTCGACAGGGTATGGTCTTGGTGTTTGTCACATTAGACAGGCCCAAATGTTAACCCTTGACAAGGTTCCCAATACTGGCATGGCAGTAGCTATGGATATAGGCGACTCAACAGACCATCATCCTAAAAACAAGCATGATGTTGGCTACAGGCTTTCTCTTTGGGCGTTGAAATACCTGTACGGCAATAATGCTATCGTGCCGTCGGGTCCGTTGTATAAATCAATGCGGATTGAAGGAAATAAGATTCGACTATCCTTTGATTATTGTGGAGATGGTCTTATGGCGAAAGGTGGTAAACTGACGGATTTTGCAATCTGTGGCCCTGATGGTATGTTTTATCCCGCAGAGGCAGTTATTGACGGCACTAATGTTTTGGTATGGTCAGAACAGGTGTCCCAGCCGAAACATGCATCTTTTGCTTGGTGTGAATATGCAGAACCAAATTTTTATAATAGAAATAATCTTCCTGCTTCCCCGTTTAATACTCTTGAGTTAGAAAAAAATAAATGAAACAGTGAGTATATAAATATCCCATTAATTTTTAGTTACAGAGGTAATACAATGGATCGTAGAGGTTTTTTAAAAACATCATTAGTAACAGGCACTGCAATTTCAATGAATGCTTCACTTGGCTGCGCCAAAAGCGGCGAAAATAACCTTAAAGATAGTAATTATATGGTACTTCCGACAAAAAAAGCTCATGTACTTGGCCAATATGATGTTATTGTTGCAGGTGCTGGTCTCGGCGGTGTTTCGG
>JAFGKL010000040.1 GCA_016928585.1 Sedimentisphaerales bacterium | reverse complement strand
TATAACATTTGACGATGTTTTGCTGATCCCTGCCAAGAGCGATTTTGTCCCCAACCAGGCCAACACCGCCACCCGGCTGACCAACAACATCCCGATCAATATCCCGCTTATCTCGGCTGCTATGGACACGGTAACAGAGTCCGCGCTGGCAATAGCGATCGCCCAGGAGGGCGGCATCGGTATCATTCATAAAAATCTTTCCGTAGAGGCCCAGCAGCGCGAAGTCGCAAAAGTAAAACGTTCCGAAAACGGAGTGATCCTCGATCCGGTAACACTGTCACCCGATGAAACGGTCAACAGGGCACGTGAAGTGATGAGCGTTCAGAACGTATCGGGCATACCGATAGTAGTCGGCAAAAAACTTATCGGCATTCTTACACGAAGGGATCTTAAGTTCCTAAAAGATGATTCGGTAAAGATCGACACTGTAATGACCAAGGCAAATCTTGCGACCGGTCCTGCGGGAACGACGCTTGAGCAGGCCAAAGAGATACTCCGCGGCCATAAAGTTGAAAAACTTTTGCTGGTTAACCAAAGCGGCGAGCTTGCAGGGCTCATCACGATGAGGGACATCGATCGTTTTCAGCAATATCCTTTGGCCGTCCGCGATGACAGGGGCAGACTCAGGGTCGGAGCCGCTGTCGGCGTTAATGATTTTGAAAGGATCGCGGCACTCATCAAGGCAGAGGTGGATGTTATAGTTGTAGATACCGCTCACGGCCATTCTCAGAACGTAATCGATACCGTCAAAAAGATAAAAAGCGAATATAAAATAGATGTTATCGCGGGCAACATTGCCACAGAGCAGGCGGCAAAGGACCTTATCGATGCGGGCGTCAACGGCATCAAGGTCGGCATCGGCCCGGGTGCGATATGCACAACAAGAGTTATTTCCGGCGTTGGTGTGCCGCAGGTAACGGCGATAATGAACTGCGTTAAGGCAGCCGAGAAGAAAAATATTCCGGTAATAGCGGACGGCGGCATTCGTCACTCCGGCGATATTACCAAGGCGATAGCGGCCGGGGCATCGTCGGTCATGCTGGGTTCGCTCTTTGCCGGTCTGAAAGAAAGTCCCGGACAGCTTGTCATCTACAAAGGCAGGCAGTTCAAGGAATACAGGGGGATGGGTTCTATCGGAGCCATGGTAAGCGGCTCTGCCGACAGGTACGGCCAGAAAAGCTCAACCCAGCGAGACAAGCTTGTTCCCGAAGGTGTCGAAGGAAGGGTGCCGTATCGCGGGATGCTGAGCGATTTTGTTTACCAGCTTGTCGGCGGGATAAAAGCGGGCATGGGGTATTGCGGAACAAGGACCATCGATGAGCTTCGCAGCAGGGCGAAATTCGTAAAGATATCGGCCGCAAGCGTAAGCGAGTCGCACCCGCACGATATTATGATCACAAAGGAATCGCCAAACTATTCCGGTTCGGATACATTCGAGAACTGATAAGCAATTCTCGATTTTGTTTATATTTATTCCTGCATGACAATTAAGGTTTTTCGATGTTACGTGAAGTAGTAGCTATAATTGATTTTGGAAGCCAGTATGGCCAGCTCATAGCCCGCCGGGTTCGGGAACATAATGTTTATTCGCAGATATATCAACCCGATGTAAAAGCGGAAAAGCTTGCTCAGCTCGGTGTAAAGGGCGTGATCCTTTCGGGCGGGCCTGCCAGTGTATATTCCGAGAACGCGCCGACCTGCGATGAGAAGATATTCGATCTTGGCGTTCCGATACTCGGCATTTGCTACGGCATGCAGATCGGCTGTAAAATACTGGGGGCTAATATTTCACCGGCTAAGAACCGCGAATACGGCCGGACCGATATTAGCATTACGGACAAAAGCGATCTGCTGGTTCATTTGCCCGATTCTACGACGGTCTGGATGAGCCATGGCGACCTTGTCAATGAACTCTCCGATGATTTTGAGCCGCTTGCGACGACGAATAATTGCCCTTATGCGGCGGTAAGACATAAAAAGAAAAGTTTTTACGGCGTGCAGTTCCATCCGGAAGTAACGCATACGCCCAAGGGCAAAATGATACTTGAGAATTTTCTTTTCGATATATGCGGCTGCAGCGGCGACTGGCAGATGAGCGATTTTGTCGAGCAGACTGTTGCCGCGGTGCAAAAGCAGGTTGGCGGCTCGACGGTGATATGCGGCCTTAGCGGGGGGGTGGACTCGGCAGTTACCGCGGCTCTGCTGCACAAGGCAATAGGCGATCGGCTCGTGTGCATTTTTGTCGATAACGGCCTGCTTCGCAAAAACGAACGGGAGGGCGTTGTCTCGACGTTCAAGGATCATTTTCATATAGATCTGCATGTTGTGGACTGGTCCGAGCAGTTCCTTTCAAAACTGGAAGGCGTAACGGACCCTCAGCAAAAAAGAAAGATAATCGGTGCCGAATTCATAGAAGCCTTCAAGTCGGAAGCGGACAAAATATCAAATGCAAAATTTCTCGCCCAGGGCACGCTTTATCCCGACGTTATCGAGTCCGGCAATAAGGACGGAAACCTTGCCGCTAACATAAAACTTCATCATAATGTCGGCGGCCTTCCTGAAAAACTCGGGTTTAAACTTGTCGAGCCGCTGCGTGATCTTTTCAAAGATGAGGTTCGCGTGGTCGGGGAGTTTTTGGGCCTTCCGAAAGATATGGTCTGGAGGCATCCGTTCCCGGGTCCGGGTCTGGCCGTAAGGATAATAGGCGATATAACCAAAGAACGCCTTAGGGTCCTTCGTGACGCAGATGATATATTGATAGAGGGAATCAGGTCTGCCGGCCTTTATAACCAGATATCTCAAGCACTTGCGGTGCTTTTGCCGATAGGAACAGTAGGCGTGATGGGGGATGAAAGAAGCTATGAAAATGTAATAGCTATTCGTGCGGTCGAAACGACTGATTTTATGACCGCCGATTTTTCGCATATAC
Source organism: Sedimentisphaerales bacterium (assembly GCA_016928585.1). Lineage (GTDB taxonomy): Bacteria > Planctomycetota > Phycisphaerae > Sedimentisphaerales > Anaerohalosphaeraceae > JAFGKL01. The sequence continues at coordinate 31,804 of JAFGKL010000040.1, read as the reverse complement.
CGTATGAGGTCCTCGGACCCATAGCCGGAAGGATTATAAACGAAGTAAGAGGAGTTAACCGCGTGGTGTACGATGTTTCATCGAAACCACCTGCGACTATTGAGTGGGAGTAAGATATGGATCTTTTCAGAAGAAACGCAAAACTTCTAAAATCATTCTGTATTGTGTTGGTCTTAGCTGGTTTTTGCCCTGAGATCTTAATGCCGCCTCTGGTAGCTGAAGAAGCTGAAAAGATCACATTTTCACATCGAGCTTCAAGTCTTGAAAATGCTTCGGATAGCTTTTGGGAGGATTTCCGGAAAATACCTGATGTAGTTATAGTAAATACAAAAGAGGTCGCCACCAACGGCGATTATCTTTTCTGGCTCCTGCTTGCCGGCGGTGGAAGTATTGCGATGCATCGTTCCGGAGCTGACAGGCATATTGACGAAGAGATCGGAAAGCAGGCTCTTGGCAGTGATCTGGATAAATTGGTCGATATGGCCGGCGGCCCGGGATATCATTTTGCGGCAGCGGGACTTTGGTATCTTGTAAGTGCCGATAGACAAAACAGCATCCAGAAAGAACGTGCATGGACGATGTTAAAGGCACTGACTGTTACAGGGGCGTTGACCGTTGGCCTGAAAGTTATCAGGAACAACGACACTCCCAACGGCAAAAGTTTTGCCTGGCCGAGCGGTCATACATCAAGCTCGTTTGCAGTGGCATCGGTTCTTGATGAATTTTACGGCCCGCAGGTGGGCATACCGGCGTATCTCGGGGCAGGCTTCGTAGGATATAGAATGATGGATTCCGGAGATCACTGGGCAAGCGATGTGCTGTTTGGCGGGGTGCTGGGGTATATAGTAGGCCACCACGTTGCGGGCAAACATCAGGAACTCGATCTGGCTGGCTTTAAGATGGCTCCATTGACCTCAAGCATCAGCAGCAAAGAAGTTGCTGGTCTTAGTTTTGTAAAAAAGTTCTGACCAAAAAAAACAAGATAATACAAATCCTTACCTTCCATTAAAATCCCTTATTTAAGAAGCGGAACAATAGATTTTTTGGGACCTTAAAAATTAACCCTGCAAATCACCGTTTTTGGCAGAAAAAACTTGACTTTTGCGTTTAAATATGTTCTAATACGTAAACTTCAGACGGGGAAGGGGAAAGCAGATTTACTAAGTATCGGGATACCTTGCAATTGAAGGTGTTTTGATGTGGCTGCTTTGCTTTTTGAGGTACGGCATATCAGCTATTCATAGTAGATCCAGGGTGCTCATAACGGATTTTAGTACGCTTAACTTGTAATAAATTAATGCGATTTTCGAGATGAGATGGGTATGAAAAGCAGATCTTTAGGAACAGCATGGTTTTGGGTCATACCGCCGAATAGGCTTATGACCGCTGCGACCATGTTAAGTGCCGCATTCGTTCTCCTGCTTATACTGAGTCCCATAATGACAAAAACTTCTCTACAGCCGTGTGAAAATCAAACAATATCGTCAATTACCCAGGTAAACCAGGATAACCCAGACAGTAAAGAAAATCCTGCATCTATTAAGATGGAGGATTTTTGTTTGCGCGTAGCGTTTATCTGCGGTGATGATTATGAGTTCATCTTGTCGGACCTGCATTCGACCAATGTTCGCTATATTTATGTTTAAGAGGTAAAAACCATTAAAAAAGGAAAAATGCTTATGAGATCGTTAAAGAAAAGAATTCCGTTTATTTTGGCATGTTCAATGATAATGTTTGCGGTCGGAACAGCCGTAGGAGAGATATTGCCGGAAAGCAGCTTTTACAGCGGCACTTCCTACTACAACGGTACAGTAGACGGTATTGTTGTTGAATTTTCGGTTTACGACAGGGACGCTCTAACAGGGGAAGATGAAACGGAATTCTCATCGAGTATCGAAATGGAAGGGCAGTATATCTATGCTTACCAGATATATAACGGAAATGGTTCAGATGTAGATATAAGTGCATTTTCAATTATGGGTCTGGGCAATCTTGACCCTGAGGATTACGCCATAGTTGACGAAGGTCAGATCACGACCATGGAGGATACCTTCAACGATCCGGGGCAGGAGGCGACAGGCGTGGATGCGTATGATTATGACCTTAGTGGGGATCACTCGCAGATCGCATGGTATTTTGCTGGTGATAGTGGAGCAATAGGCGTAGGCGGTCATTCCTATTATTTGATCATTGTCAGCGATCATGGCATGAAGTTAGGAACATATGACTTTATAGGTATAGAGGATGATGTCGTTGCGGTTCCTAACCCGGAACCGTGTACTATCGCGCTGCTCGGAGTTGGCGGACTGATCTTAAGAAAAACCGGCAGAAGGTCCAGATAGAACCTTATTGAAAAATACGAGATAAGCAGGCATGCATAATAGAAGATCACATGTTAGTAGTATCGGGATTTTGGCCCTTTTAATGGCTATGGTGCTGGTATCAGGGCAAAAAGCCTTTGGAAATGAAAATGATGGCTATGTGTTGATAGTCAAGCAGAGTCCTGTAGATACGGGCATAGTAACACCGGATGTTGGTGTTCATAGGCAGGGACTGAACGAAAGAGTATCAATTCAGGCAATTGCTAAACCGGGATACAGATTTGTATATTGGCTTGGCGGTGTTGAAAATCCTACGGACAACAGAACTTTTATTAATGTTGATGCCCCTAAGATCGTTATCGCTGTATTTGAGCGTGAGGAGTTTGAACTTCTCAGTGAGTCTGATTGTACTGCTAACGGGGCAAGTATTGGCGGGGCGATCGCTACTGCATATGATACCATAGGCGGAACAGGCGAAATAGAACCAAGTGGTGGAGCTTTGCCGCCAAGACAGCTAAGATATTTGCCGCCGCCACCGTTTAGTGATCCGTTTCCTGTTCCTGGCGAAGGCGATGAACTTGAAGATGACGACTTCCCTGTTCCGGGCGACGATGGTGATGAAGAAATAGAACCTGTACCGGAGCCGACTACGATAGCCTTGTTTGCTGCCGGAGGGTTATTATTAAGAAAAAGAAGGACCAAGGTAAAACAATTGAAATAATGCGTTATTAAACGCAAGACAACATGAATCCCTTTGGAGGAGAGGGTGAATAGCCGGGAAAAGGATTAATCCCGGCTATTTTTTTGTCTTGTGAGGATTAGACGCTTAGTGCCAGGTCAAAGACGGAAGATTAGTATTTTACGGCTTCCTGAAAACCGCTACAACATTTTCCACTTCAACAACAAAAAGCAGATTTCTGCCCTCAAAATCAACTGGGATTGCCCCTTTAGGATTGAACAGGACCTTGTCATACTGCTTTAAGGGGATATCGGAGGACATCTCCACTTCTGCAGATATAGAAACCACTCTGCCTGTGATAGTGGGTATCTCGATATTATCGGGCAATTGAATTCCGCCTTTTGTTTGTTTTTTATCCTCATCTTTGCGGATCAAAACACGCTTTCCAATCGGCTCTACGGTCTCAATAACGTCGTTTTTTGGGTCTTCTTTTCTCTCCACTTTTTTTTATCCAAAAATTATTTTTTTAGTTAATGTCGCAGTGGCAAAGGCCGATGGTATTAATAAGAAAATAAGATTTTTCCTCCTCCGAGGCAGTAATGTGTTCTTTTGAATGCGTTACTGCCTTTATTTATGCCTTCTTCTTTTTCACGACCTTTTTCTTTTTTACAGTTTTCTTTACAGCCTTCTTTTTTGTGGTTTCCTTTTTGGCAGTTTTTTTCTTAGCGGTTTTTTTCTTGGATTTCTTTCTTCCGAGCAGTTCATCTGCCTTTTCCCATGTATCAGGAGGCCATACACCTTCTTCCTGAAGTTTTTTTAAATTATCAAGTTCCTTAATGCTTACAATAGTCCTGCATTTCGGGAATTTATTACAGCCCATGAACGGGCCTCTTTTGCTTTGCCTTATTACAAGTTCGCCGTTATCACATTTATAGCATTTAACCCCTGTCGGTTCCGGCGGAGCTTTTGGCGGCAGAATATTGCCTTCTTTATCTATTCCTAAAATCGTCTTGCATTCCGGGTAATTGGAACAACCGAGGAAAGGTCCGAATCGTCCGTTCTTCTGGATCATTGCTTTTCCGCAGTTTGGACATTTATGTTCTGATTCTTTTTCTTCCAGCATTACACCGTTCTTGTCACACGGACAGGCGAACTTGCAGTCCGGATATTTCGAGCAGCTTAGGAACTTACCGTTCTTGCCGAATCTGTAAACCATAGCACTTTTACAATCGGGACATTTATACTCGCTTGGCTTGGTCTCGGCTTTTGCGTGCTTCATCTGCTCTGTTGCATTATCGAGATTTTCCTTGAACGGGCCGTAAAACTCTTTCAACACTCCTATCCAGTCGAGGTGCTGTTCTTCTATTGTATCGAGTTGCTGTTCCATATGACGAGTAAAAGCGACATCCATTACTCTTGGGAAAAATTCGCTCAGCTTTTCAGTTACAACCTCACCGATATCGGTAGCGTGGAATTTCCGGTCGATCTGCTCAACGTATTTTCTTTCCTGGATCGTACTGATGATCGAAGCATAGGTACTTGGCCTTCCGATGCCTTCTTTTTCAAGTGCTTTCACTAAAGATGCTTCGGTATATCTTGCAGGAGGCTTTGTAAAGTGCTGATCGGCAGTTATATCGACGACCGCCAACGGGTCCCCCGGCTTTACCGAAGGAATAAAAGGATCGCTGGAAGACGTCGTCCATATCCTTGTGAAACCGTCAAAAACAAGAGTTCTTCCGCTTGCTCGATAATTACAGTCTCCGATGGATGTTTCTGCGACGACATCCACTGTTACAGAGTCCCACTGGGCCGGAGCCATCTGGCAGGCGACAAAACGTGACCAGATAAGATTATAAAGTTTGTATTGCTCGTCTTTAAGAAATGGCTTTATATCCTTCGGAGTAAGATCCGGATCGGTTGGCCGGATCGCTTCGTGTGCCTGCTGTGCGTTTTTCTTGGAGGTATATACATTTGGCTTCTCGGGCAAATATTCCGCCCCGATGTTCTGCTCGATATAATTGCGAACTGAAGAAACAGCTTCATTTGATAAATGTGTGCTGTCAGTTCTCATATATGTAATAAGGCCAAGGGCACCCATCGAACCAAGGTCGATGCCTTCATAAAGCTGCTGGGCTATCCTCATAGTTCTTTTCGTGGCAAACCCAAGTCTGTTTGAAGCTGCCTGTTGAAGCGTAGATGTAATGAACGGCGGCGATGGTTTTGATTTAACGCGCTTAAGGTTTGTATCAACGATTTTGAACTGCGCATCTTTGAGTGCAGAATAAACGCGATTGGCACTTTCGGAATCGGGAGCATGGAACTTCTCGCTGCCGACCTGGTGTAATTCTGCCTTAAATGCATTGTGCTTTTTCAGCCATTCGTTTTGTTTAACTATGGTAGGGGGTTTATCTTTATCGTCTTTGATATTAATGAAATCCTGCCACTGCTGCGAATGATCTTTTGCAGTGTCCGTGCTGAATACTGCCGGCATAAGCCAGTATTCTTCCGGAACAAACTGGCGAATTGATAATTCTTTTTCGACGATTAATTTAACAGCGACTGATTGTACTCTGCCTGCGCTTAGACCGCGGGCAACTTTCTTCCAAAGCAAAGGGCTTATCTGATAACCTACGATCCTGTCAAGTATACGCCTTGCCTGCTGGGCCATTACCTTATCCATATCCAGCTTGCCGGGGTTCTCAAAGGCCTGTTGGATGGCTTTTTTGGTGATCTCATTAAAAACAACACGATAAGTTTTTTCTGCGGGGACCTTTAATATCTCGGAAAGATGCCATGCGATCGCTTCTCCTTCCCGGTCGAGGTCGGTTGCCAGATAAAGAGCATCGCACTTTTTCATGGCGGATTTTAGTGAGGTAACTGTACGTGACTTGCCCGGACTGATACTATAGGTGGGTTCGAAATCATTGTCGATGTCTACATTGATCCCCTTTGAAGGGAGATCCCTTACGTGACCCATCGAAGCCTGAACCTCGAAGGAAGCCCCAAGATATTTGTTTATGGTTTTTGCCTTTGCGGGTGATTCAACGATGACCAGTGCCTTTGTTTTTGCCATACTGATTAACACCAAAAACTTAAAAAACTTCGATTTATGCCCCAAAAAACAATACGAATATTATTTTATAGGAGATACAGAAGCAGATAAATAACAAAAGTACGGGGTTTGTGTCAAGTAAAAAGCTAAAATCCGGTTATTTACAGGTGTACTTGAGGCTAATTTAATTTCAAAAAAGCTTATGCATAGACTTTGAACGCTTTTTTTTCGTATTATTAAAAATAAATGACAAATATGAAGAATGATACAATAACACTTCAATTATCTGTAAAAAACAGGATGAATTAATGCTCATTTCAACAGTTCAGCGAGCATCCCTTTAAGTTTATGTATTGCATTGCCTCGATGAGATATCTTGTTTTTTTCTTCCGGTGAGATCTGGGCAACTGTTTTGCCGAGCTTTGGCACAAAGAAGATGGGATCATAACCGAAACCGTTGGCTCCAATTTCTTCTTCAGTGATGATGCCCTCTACTTCTCCATCGGTTTGGATTAAAACTTTTTCAGGAGATGCCATGCATAGACTGCAGACAAACCTTGCCGTTCGCTTTTCGATAGGAACATCCTTCATTAATTTTAGAACTTTGGCAATATTCTTATGGTCTATAAGTGTTCTGTTCGCGGAGTTCTCTCCGGAAAATCTTGCCGAATGTATGCCGGGCTCTCCGTCAAGAACATCGATCATAAGACCCGAATCATCTGCAATGGTCCAAAGCCCCGTTGCTTTTGCATAGCCCAGAGCCTTTTTTTGTGCGTTCTGCTTAAATGTGTTTCCGTCTTCAGGTACTTCTTCAATGCCTGGAAAATCCGCAAGGCTTTTAAAATTAGCGTTAACGTTCAGCATCTCGGAAAGCTCTGTCAGTTTGCCGGGGTTAGTGGTAGCTACAAGAATGGTTTTCATTTAGCGGCCTTTGTTAACTTATATGACGACAAATTCGGCTTTGATCTATTGTCAGCTAAGCAGTCTTTTCAGCAGGGCTCGCTGGAAGTGCAGACGATTCTCGGCCTGGTCGAATATGACCGAGTTTTTCGATTCTGCCATCTCGTCAGTGATCTCATAACCTCTGTACGCCGGCAGGCAGTGCATTATTTTGGCATCTGCCGGTGCATTTGCCATAAGCTCGGCATTAACCTGAAAAGCTTTGAAGTCCTTAGCGCGTTTTTCCTTTTCGTCTTCCTGGCCCATGCTTGTCCATGTGTCTGTATAGACAACGTTAGCGCCTGCGACGGCCTTTTTGGGATCGTTCGTCTGCACGACGGTATCAGGACAAATATTATTTGCGATCTGTATTGAATCCGTGTCAAGCTGATAACCTTCAGGAGATGCTATAGCCAGCTTCATATTCATTTTTGCGCACACAAAAGCCAGCGATCTGGCAACATTGTTGCCGTCGCCGACATAAGCTACTTTCAAACCTTCAAGTTTGCCGCAATGCTCTAAGATCGTAAGCACATCAGCCATAGCCTGACACGGATGCGACCAGTCGCTTAGAGCGTTGATGACCGGTACATCAGAATATTCGGTCAGCCGTACGATCGTATCATGTTCAAACGTCCGTGCCATTATCCCGTGGACATATCTGCTAAGGACTCTTGCAATGTCCTTTACCGGTTCTCTTTTTCCTATGCCGCCGATGTCTTCCGGCTTGATATAAATAGAACTTCCGCCGAGATCGGTCATCGCAACCTGAAAGCTGATCCGTGTCCGCAAGCTTGCCTTTTCAAAAAGCAAAGCCAGGGTCTTGCCCTGCAAACAAAGGTCCTGTCTGCCTGCTTTGTAGAATCTTTTCAGATCGACACTAAGCTTAAGCAGTTCGTTAAGCTGTTCTACGGAACAGTCTTTTATTGAAAGAAAATTATCCATTGTTATCGCTCCCGCCCAATACTGAATCGAGAATATTAACAGCGTCATCGATCTGTTCTTTTGTAACGGTCATACCCGGCATAAACCGAAGTACGTTACCCTGGGTGCAGTTGATCCTTAGGTTCTTTTTAAGGCACTTGTCGACAATATCAGCACCCTGATCGTTAAGCTGTATGCCGATCATAAGTCCCTTGCCTCTTATATGATCTATGATCGAGTGTTTCTCTTTAAGCGCATTAAGTTTTTCCACTGCATAGCTGCCCATGTTGATCGCGTTTTCGAGCAGGCCTTCTTCTTCGATCGCTTCTATAACAGCAATACCCGCCGAACATGCAAGCGGATTACCGCCGAAAGTCGAGGCATGCGTACCCGGTACGAGGGATGCCGCAACTTCGGAGGTAGCCATCATCGCACCGATGGCGACTCCGCCGCCTAATGCTTTTGCCAGTGTTATGATGTCCGGCCCGACATCGAAGTGCTGATATCCGAACCATTTTCCCGTTCTTCCAAGTCCCGTTTGTACTTCATCGAGTATCAGCAGTGCACCGTGCTTATCGCAAAGTTCTCTTGCAGCCTGTAAATATTCCACAGTTGCGACATTTATACCGCCTTCACCCTGGATTGGTTCAAGCATAACGGCGGCAACTTCATCATTAAACGCTTTCTCAAGAGCATCTACGTCGTTGAAAGGCACATAGTCAAAACCCGGCAGCATCGGCAAGAACCCGTCTTGGTATTTCGGCTGAGCTGTTGCGGTAACGGTTGCGAATGTTCTGCCATGGAAACTTTTTTCTGCGGTGATGAATTTATATTTTTCTTTTGCCGTATGCTTGCGTGCCAGTTTCATTGCGGCTTCATTAGCTTCGGCGCCGCTGTTACAGAAAAAGCACTTCCCGCCAAAGGCTCTCTTTGAAAGCATCTCGGCGAGTTTTCCCTGCGCAGGGATGTAAAAAGTGTTATCAACATGCAGCAGCTCGGCGGCCTGTTTTTGGACGGCATTTACTACTTTTGGATGACAATGGCCAATACCGCTGACGGCCCAGCCGGGGAACATATCCAGGATCTTGTTCCCTTCAGCATCAAAACAGTAATTACCTTCGCCTTTTACGATTGCCTTGGGCAGCCGACCATAGTTAGCGATAACATATTTTTCAAATTGTTCCATTATTTCGTTTGTATTCATAATTGATTCCTATTTTCAGATCCAAAGTCATTTTACGATCTGTGTCCCTATTCCCTTATCGGTGTAGATCTCCAGCAGAAGCGAATGCGGTATCCGGCCGTCGATGATATGAGCTTTTTTTGCTCCGCCGTTGAGCGCTGCTATGCAGGCATCCACTTTCGGCATCATACCTGAGGTGATCACGCCGTCATTTATTAATTGTTCTGTTTGTTTTTCCGTTAAACTTGACACTCTGCTGTCAGGATCATTAACATCTGTCAATATCCCGTGAGTATCGCTGATGAAGACTATTTTCTCAGCTTCGACTGCCGCGGCAACTTTAGCAGCGGCATCGTCGGCGTTTACATTAAGTTTTTCGCCGGTTTTGTCGATCGCGACAGGAGCCACCACGGGAATAGTGCCTGCCGAACAAAGCTTTTGCAGTATCTGTTCGTTTATTTTTTCTACTTGGCCTACAAAACCAAGATCGAGTTTTCTGCCTTCACCGTTTCTTAGCTCCAGCGGCTTTGCAAAAAGCACACAACTGCTTAATGAATGCAGCCCCATACTGTCACAGCCCAGTTCCTTGATGATCTCACAGATCGAATCATTGACCGTATGGACAAGTGTATGCTCGGCGATAGCAAGAGTTCTCTTGTCGGTATATCTTCTGCCGTGTACCCAGACCGGCTCCAGACCCGCATCGCTCATTGCCTTACTGATAGCTTTTCCGCCGCCATGAACAATGATCGGATGTATACCCACTGTGGCCATAAATACAATATCGGTCAGTAGTTTTCTTTGAAGTTCGATGTTATCGAGCACGCTTCCGCCCAGCTTAACGACAACGATCTTCCCGCTGAAACGACGAATATATTCCATCGCTTCGATAAGGGCCCTTGCTTTTTCAATTGCTGATTCCATGCTTAAAACTTTCAAATTACACCTCGAATAGAAAAAGCCAACGGTCGGAATCGAACCGACAACCGCTGGTTTACAAAACCAGTGCTCTACCGTTGAGCTACGTTGGCAAAATCAGACCGGATAATCTACCCAAAAAACAATAAAATTGCAAGAGGATAACCGGTATAAAAATTAATAATAGCAAAAAAATGCCTTAAAAGCTTTAAATAACCGTCAGAGCTGGATCATTATCATTCTAATGGCGATTCCGGGAGATTCCAGGATCTGTGAGTTTCGAGATATCTTTTTCTGGCCATCCTCTTAATTATTGATCGTTCCTGCCAAATACTACCAGTTGATTGCACCGGAATTCGAATGTTTGATATGAAAGGATTTTCAGACCGAAAGCCTTCGCTAATACTTCAAAACGTTTCCTGCTGTATATAATGATATGATGATCGTCTGCGGAACTGGCAAAAAGACCAACCTTAGAGCCGATCCGGTGGACCATATCTCCAAACAATGTGGGCGTTGTAATTATTATTTTACCGTCCGGCTTCAACGATTTAAGAATTTCCTGCATCAGGTGTTTTTGATTGAAAATATGTTCGATTACTGCAGTAAGAAATATCGTGTCGAATGAAATGTCCAGACCCAGCGGATCCTCCTCGAGGTCACGGCAAATGAACTCATGTTCAGGATTCTCTGCCTTGAGCCTCTCAACCCTTTTTTGATCATATTCGACTCCGCAATATCTCTCTATTTTATCGCCAAAAATTTTTAAAACGATTGCATCGCCGCATCCAAGATCAAGGACCGACCCTTTCACATAGGGCGATGTTTTATTGATCCTTACCATTCTAATATGTTTTGAAAGTAAACTCAAATTAAGTTCCTCACTTTTGTTCTTCGGAAGCTTCGGGAAGTTTTTTAGCCATGAATATTTGCAGATGCTTTTCTATCGTCTCAGAAACTTCCTTGTTATTGTTTACTTTTGCGATCTCAAGTGCTTTCTCGGCGATCTCTATTGCTCTTTGGCTGTCTCCTCCGGAAGAAAACAGGGCCAGGGCCAGGGCGTGCAGAATTTCGGGGTCTTCATCGCCGGCAAGGTCTATTGCGTGTTGTGCAAGCTCGGCTGCCCGCTTGGGATCGTAAAAAGACTCCTGATCTTTTGAAGCAAGAAGCATGCAAAGCTTCCTCAAGGTATCGATATGATCAGGATTTATCTTAATTGCAGCTTCGAAATATCTAACCGCGTCAGCATACTCCTGTCGTCCGGACATAGCTACGCCCATGTTATAGTTTGAGTTAACGTGCTTCGGGTTTAGTTCTAAAACTTCCTGCCAGAGTTCGACGGCCCGGCCCTCTTGCCCCTGAAGATACAACAGGATAGCGAGATTACTTTTGGCATTTTCGTGACCAGGTGTAAGTTCGAGGGCTTTTTTATAGTTTTTTTCGGCAAGATCGTATTTGCCCATTTTGAAATAAACTATGCCAAGTTGGCTGTAAACATCACAACGTGGATTAAAGCCAAGCTCTTCGGCTTTTCTAAATGCTACCCTGGCCCTATCAAGTTTGTTCTGAGCGAGAAAAACATTACCAATATGCTGGAAGGGCGGTGCGAATAACGGATCAATTTGTATTGCCTTACCAAGGTGATACAGCGCCTTGTTGTATTTCCTTTCTTTTGTAAGAGAATATGCCATATTATCGTGCATTACGATATTGTTTCTGGTTACGTCTAAAGCATGTCCGAATAATGTTTGGCTGTTTTTCCAGTAGCTGACCTGGATCCGTGTAAGCAAACACATTGAAGCAAGTATTAATATAGACATGACGCTTAATAGTATTGTCTTATACCGCCATTTTGAAAGTATGCTCGACGCTCCAAAAGCAATAACGATATACAGGCCTATCGAAGGCAGGTAGATATATCTATCGGCCATAGCCTGGTATCCCACCTGGACCAGACCGATAACAGGAACAAGCATTCCGAGAAACCACAGCCATCCGACGGTAAGGTATTTATGACGCCGGAATAATAAAATAACGATCGAGATTACAAGCAGTGCTATTAAAGATAATATTGATTTATAAGCGGGTAAGGTATTACCGGGGTGGGGGTAAAGAACCGCAAGGTTTATCGGATAAAATGTTTTGACTATGTAACTCACATAAGAAGCAAGGCAGTTCTCAATTCGAGACAGCAATGTCAACTCAAACATCATTTTTGTTGAACTTGCGCGACTCTGGGCGATCATAGTAACAACACTTGCTGCAGCGGATAAAACAAATAAGGGTATCTTTTCATAGACCGACCTGAGGCTGAGTCGTCTGAGGGGCCAGTAGTCCAGCAAAAGCAATACGAACGGAAGGGTTACCAGCATAGACTTGGACAAAAGACCCAAAGCAAATAAAACAAATATCGATAGATATTTAATCAAAGAAGGTTTTTTTGCATAAAAGGTATAAGCAAGTATGGTAAGCATAAAAAAGAAAGCGCTAAGGACATCTTTACGCTCAGATGCCCATGCGACGGATTCGACGTGCGAAGGATGCAGTGCAAAGGCCGCAGCAATAAAGGCACTGGACCAGATACAGCCGGTCATTCTTTTCATTATCCAGAACAGCAGCAGTGCGTTCGATATATGAAAAAGAAGGTTCGTTAAATGATGACCAAGCGGGTTCAGGCCATAAAGCTGACAGTCCAGCATATGACTCAACCACGTCAATGGATGATAGTTACCGTGGCAGGAACGAAATGCTACAATAATGGTTTGTGGATTAAGACCTTGCTGGACATATGGATTTTCGGTTATGTAAACAAAATCATCATAAGCCACGAAATCATTATGACGGATCGGTTCATACCCCGCGATAGTTATTACAACAAGCAGCAGACAGAGTAAAAGGATTTTTTTTTGTGAAGTCAGCACCATAGCTCTTTTGAGATCATATGAATTGGAATAATTTATTATAGCGGAAATATCCTTGATTTAATAACGCCCATTTTAGCAAGCCGGTACTTCAAGGCGGTGCTCAAACAGCCAAATCCATATTTTACGCTCCTTTTAAAATCAATACTCGATGCTTCCGGGAAGTATTTTGTCGGGCAGCTTACCTCGGCGATATGATAACCAAGCCAGAGTATCTGAGCCAGCATTTGGTTATCGAACACAAAATCGTCGGAATTATTTTCGAAGGGCAGTTTCTCCAGAAGCTCCCTTGAAAAGGCCCTGTAGCCGGTGTGATATTCCGACAACTTCGCACCGATAAGGGCATTTTCGATAAAAGTCAGCGTTCTGTTTGCTATATATTTCCATACCGGCATACCGCCTTTTAGACTCTGTCCGCCAAGGATCCTTGAGCCGAGTACACAATGATAAAGACCATTGCCGATCATAGAGGCCATTGCAGGGATTAGCATAGGGGTATATTGATAATCCGGATGAACCATGATAACAATATCAGCACCGTTTTCTAAAGCAAGCCGATAGCAGGTTTTCTGGTTGCCGCCGTAACCTTTATTTTGCTCATGGGTATATATTGTAGCGTGTTCAAGTGTTTTAGCGACCTGTATGGTCTCGTCGTTGCTGGCGTCATCGACCACGATTACCTGGCTTACTATTCCTTGAGCCATAACCTCATCATAGGTTTTTTTAAGGGTCTGTGCGGCGTTATAAGCGGGCATTACAACAACGATTTTTTTGTCTGTAAACATAGTTCTCGGGCAATATTAAACTAAGGCGATAGTGATTTTTAGTCTATATTTCATTATCGAACAGTATAGATTAAGCCTGATACTGCGCCAAGAACGTCATAGACTATTTTTAGACGAAAGACCCCTTTGGTTTACAGGCATTTTATGCCAATATCTTATATATTTAAAACCAGTCATGTTTCCTGACAGGTGTTGTTTTTTTTAAACACTACTCAAATCTCTATACTTTTCAAGGCTTTATGTCTGATAAAACAGGCCAAAACGGACAATTAGGAATGATTGCCGTTGCAAAAAGGAAACATAGCTTAATTGTTCCATTCAATAGTAATATTTTTTTACACATGTTTATTCCTGTAACAATTTTCAAATCAGGCACTTATGAAATGGCGTTTCAATTTGGATATTTTTTATGATTAATGGCATGGCAGTTGCTTAAAAGAAACCACATGACCTTGCATAGGGTGCTTTTGCACTTTGCTTGACGCAGTTTTGATAAGAATTAATAAAAAAATACGTTATCAAACTCGTCAGGGTTGTTACAGAGCCGGTTCGGAGGAGGCCGGCTCTTTTTTTGCGCCGTTCATTATCCCTTTTCACACGAAGTATTTCATTTCAGTAATTGATTTTGGCTATTAATTGCCCTTCTGGAACCATATAATCACATATTATGGAAAAAACAGTTTACAGGATAATAGACGCTAATTTTAACCGAAGCAGGGAAGCTGCAAGGCTTATGGAGGAATATTGCAGGTTTGCCCTTAATTGCGAGCATCTTAGTTCAAGGGCAAAGCAGATCCGGCATAAATTATGCTCCTGCGCCGATAAGCTTGGCATCGAAAAACTCATTTCCGCAAGAGATGCTGCAGGCGACGTAGGAAAAGACGCAAAAGTACAGGGCCAGCTAAAGCGTACCGATTTGCGAACAGCTTTTATTGCCGCCTCAAAACGGATCACCGAAGCATTAAGGGTGCTTGCCGAAACTGTTGCTCCCATTGATGCTTCGATAAGTGATACATTTGAAAGACTGCGGTTTGACGCTTATACGCTTGAAAAAGATGTTCTGTTTTTCAGCGATACATCGGCAAGATTTGCCGGCGTAAAACTCTATGTTCTTATAAACGCAGATGTTAATACGTCGAGTGAAGATATTATTTCGCTGGTTAAAGCCTGTTCATCGGGCGGGGCGGACTGCATTCAGCTAAGGGCCAAAAGCCTGCCGGACAAAAAAATGCAAAAACTTGCGGCGGATCTTGTAAAAACGTGCGGAGATGAAGGTTTAATAAGCATTATCAATGACCGTATTGATATTGCCATTGCTGCTGATGCTGACGGGGTGCATCTTGGCCAGGACGATCTTTCTGTAGAAACTGCAAGATTTCTTCAGTCAAAACCGTTAATTATTGGTGTAAGCACGCATTCAGTCGAGCAATTAACTCTCGCAATTAAAAGCAGGCCGACTTATGTTGCGTTAGGGCCTGTATTTGCTACGCCGACAAAACCTGACATTGAAATTGCAGGGATTGAGTATGTTAAAAAAAGCATCAAGATACTTGGTGATCAAGGCATTCCATATGTTGCAATAGGCGGAATAACAATCAATAACATCAAACAAGTACTAAGCGAAGGTGTTAAAGCTGTTGCAGTTTGCTCTGCAGTTACTGATGATCCGGAACCGGCAAATGCTTGTAAAGCATTGAGCAGCATCATTAACGCTAACAGCTAACCTTTTGTTTTGGAAGACTTTATACGAAGAACACACACTGGCGGTTTTTCCTGATGTTTCTGCTAAGTTATCCACGAAAGATGTGAACATTAAAATTTTTTATCAGACGTAGTGGTTTTTCTGATTCCAAACCCCTAAAACAAACCAACCTTGCGGTATGCTGTGGCAATATCAAATAGCCTTGTGTGTAACAGCCTTTAAATAAAGCATTTATATAAGGGCTTCTTGTCAGAGCAATGGAAGTCCTGATATTGTGATGGTACGGAAATAAAGACAAATAACATCGCCTGTTATGTTGAGGCTAAAATTCCCCTTGGTTAAAAAAAAGTTTTGAACAGGTTATCCACATTTATTTGGAAAGTATTTTTTCATTTTTTTTGATATTATTCGGGGCAAAAATTAAAAAACCTTTTACAGTATGGAGTTATAAGGATTTTTGGTTTATATTATTTTTAGTTGCCGTTTTTATCTTAATGGATTTTAGGATTAATGAAAGGGTAAAAAAATGAATGACAATGTAGAATCTTCGGATCAGGCAAATAATACTCCTCAACAACCCCAGACAAGTGGAGCAACATCAGGCACATCCGATGCCCCCCAAAATGCAAAGAACATGGCACTGCTGTGTCACCTGCTGGGTTTACTTACGTGCTTTATAGGCCCGCTTGTCATCTGGTTACTAAAGAAAGACGAACACCCGTTTATTGACAGTCAGGGCAAAGAGGCTCTTAACTTTCAGATATCCGTAACCCTTGCAAGTATTGCCGCCGGCATTTTGAGTGTTTTTTGTATTGGTTTTTTGCTCTTTCCGATAATTGGCGTACTCGATCTTGTGTTCTCGATCATGGCATGCGTCAAGTCCAGCCAGGGAGTCGATTACAAGTATCCGATCTCAATACGCCTTATTAAGTAAAGGCTTGGCTGATATTGAAAGAGCAGGTGTTTAGTCATAAGGCCGATGGGAGATCCTTCAAGCTTAAGTTATGATTTGATCTTTTGATAAGGGGATTTAATGAACAGACGCGATTTTATAAAGGCTGTCGGCTTGGGTGTTGCGGGATTCGCTTTACAGGGATGCGTTGAAAGACTGCGAACTTCCGCCGCAAAAAAGCCAAACTTTGTTATCATATTTACCGACGATCAGGGTTATGCCGATGTCGGATCTTACGGCGCAAAGGGTTTTAAGACCCCTCACCTTGACAGGATGGCTGAAGAGGGGATGCGGTTTACCGATTTTTATGTTGCAGGGCCTGTTTGCTCGCCGTCTCGGGCGGCATTACTAACGGGCTGTTATCCGCAGCGGGTTGGGATGTATGACGTCATCGGACCAAAAGGACCGGACTGGACAAAAGAAAAGGAAAATCTCGGCCTAAGTGATAACGAGCAGTTAATCTCGAATTTGTTAAAGGATGCGGGGTATGCAACGGGTTGTTTCGGTAAATGGCATGTTGGTCATTATCCCCGGTTTCTCCCGACAAATCGCGGATTCGATGAATATTTTGGCCTGCCTTACAGCAATGACATGTGGCCAAAAAATTCGGAGGACTATCCGGATCTGCCATTGTATGACGGCGACAAGGTAATAGAAACCAATCCCGATCAAACACAACTGACTACCCGCTATACCGAGCGGGCGATAAAGTTTATCGAGAAAAATAAAGACAAGCCTTTCTTTGTTTACCTGCCGCACTCGATGCCTCACGTGCCGTTATATGTTTCGGATAAGTTCGCCGGCAAGAGCGAGCAGGGATTATATGGCGATGTGATAATGGAGATCGACTGGTCGGTAGGGCAGATCAATGCGACGCTGAAACGGCTGGGTCTGGATGACAATACGCTGGTCATCTTTACCTCGGACAATGGACCGTGGCTTTCGTATGGTAACCACGCAGGTTCCGCATTGCCGCTGCGTGAGGGGAAGGGCACAACGTTTGACGGCGGACAGCGTGTGCCGTGTATAATGAAATACCCCGGCATAATACCGGCAGGGACTGTGTGTACGGAACTTTGCACTACGATGGATTTTTTACCAACGATCGTAAAGTTTGCCGGCGCGAAAGAGCCGAGACTGAAAATTGACGGCTACGATATCCGCCCGCTGCTTGAAGGCAAACAGGGGGCTAAAAGTCCGTATGAGGCATTTTATTTTTATAAGGGATGGGAGTTGGAAGCGGTCCGGTCTGGTAAGTGGAAGCTGCACTTGCCGCATGGGTACCGCACAGTGGTAGAGTATGGCAGGGATGCAAAACCGGGAAAATATGACTATTCTAAAAAGATCGGGCCGGCATTGTTCGATCTTGAAAACGACATTTCCGAAAAAAATAATGTTGCCGACAAGTTCCCCAGGGTTGTAGCTCGTCTGAAAAAGTTGGCTGACAAGATGCGTAACGATCTTGGCGATTCGCTGAAAAACACCAAAGGCAGTGGGCGGCGCCAGCCGGGTCGGGCGTAGAGTTGAAAGGGCAGGAGTCTCATATGCGTTTAGTCATTAAGCTGCTGATCAGTCTTTGCATAATTGTTGCTTGTACGCTGATCGCAAAAAAACTGCCTTCAATGGCCGGGCTAATAGCAGTTATGCCGCTGACCGGCGCTCTTGTTATGATCTGGGTGTATATGGACAATCCCGCCAATGCCAATGTTATGATCGGCTATACGAAAGGGGCGTTGTGGGGGATCATTCCGGTTATCCTGTTTTATATTACAGCATTTTTCTGCTTTCGCAGCCAGCTTAACCTGTGGGTAACATTGCTAAGCAGCTTTGCCGTCTGGACAATAGCTGCGTTTATCCATCAATACCTGCTCAGGACCTAATCACGGCTCATTTTATTAAAGTTGCAGAATTTGAGAAGTTCTTTAACCTGCAGGGTGATATCTTGCAAAATTCGCATTTTCTGATATTATCAGCTAATGGCTAAAAATGCTGGAAAACCAAAGGGCCGCACCGTTCATATCAAGAACAAAAAGGCTTATCACAATTACGAACTCGTCGAAAAGGTCGAAGCGGGCATATCCCTTGTCGGCACCGAGGTAAAAAGCATCCGGCAGGGACTGGCCGACCTTGACGGGTCGTATGCCCGGATTATCAACAGCGAATGCTGGCTTGTCGGCTGCAAGATAGCTCAGTATTCCGAAGCCAGCATAAATCATGAGCCGATACGGAACAGAAAACTACTCCTGCACAAGAACCAGATAAACAAGATAACTATCAAACTTCAGCAACGGGGCTTTACACTGGTCCCATTGAGGATATACTTAAACGACAGGAACCTCATAAAAGTTGAAATAGCTCTTGCAAGGGGAAAACGGCAGTATGATAAGCGAGCAAAACTTCAGCAGGAGCAGCAAAAAAAGGATGTTGCCCGTAGTATGAAAAAATACAGACATTAAATCAAACGGAACTAATTAGAGCGTAAATAAAAGGAAAAACTATGGCGGAAAAAGAAGAAGAAAAAAAAATAATAATTGACGAGGACTGGAAGCAGCAGGCGCAGAAGGAAAAGGAAGAACTTGCCAAGGAAGCCGAAAAACAAGAACAGGCCCAGGCTGATCGCCAGCTTCCTGAGGCGGATTTTTCCGGGCTGGTCAGCATGCTGACCACACAGGCGTTTTTTGCGATGGGTCTTATCAGAACGGAACAGGATCATGAACCCCAGGTCGATCTTGCAATGGCAAAATTCAATATAGATATGCTCGGAATGATCGAGGAAAAGACAAAGGGTAATATCACTGATGAAGAAAATAAACTTCTTCAGGGTGCTCTCCATCAGCTCCGGATCACATATGTGAAATTATCAGGGCAGGAATAATAATTGGCAAACATACTTGACAGGATAATCGAAGACAAGCGCATCGAGGTTGATCGGCAAAAAACGCTGGTTCCGTTGCAGGACTTGCAATCGCAGGCAGGGGCGATGTCCAAATGCCGCAATTTCTTCAGGGCTGTTACAAAGAAAAACATACGCGGACTGAATGTAATAGCCGAAATTAAAAAAGCTTCCCCATCGGCCGGGGTCATCCGGGAGGATTTTGACCCGGTACAGATCGCGAAGATATATGAAAGCTGCGGCGCCGACGCGATAAGCGTTCTTACCGATGAAAAATATTTTCAGGGAAGGCTCGAATATCTAACTCTTATAAAGCAGGCCGTAAGTATTCCTGTTATGCGTAAGGAATTTATTATCGATAAATACCAGATTTATGAAGCCCGCGCCGCAGGAGCTGATGCTGTACTGCTTATTGCTGAGGCTTTAAACTCTGCTGACCTTATGGATCTTTTGATACTTGCCAACCAGCTCACAATGACCGCTCTTATCGAAGTTCATTCGGCCGATATGCTTTTAAAGGTGCGAAGCCTTGCAGGTTTCCCTCAGGAGCACTACAGCGTAATGGGTATTAACAACCGCGATCTGACAACGATGCAGGTTGACATAAACAATACCGTAAGACTTGCCGAACTTGTAGAAGACAAAAGCTGCCTTGTCGCCGAGAGCGGGATAAAAACAAGAAACGATGTCAAAAAACTCATTGATACGGGCATTGGTGCCGTGCTTATCGGTCAGACTCTTTGTGCAAGCCGGAGCATCGAGGAGAAATTCAGAGAGTTATTTGGAGCCGGCAAAAAATAATGGATTACGTTATCTTCATGGGTATTGGTTTGGCGATGGGTTTACTCGGCGGCCTGCTTGGTATTGGCGGCGGAGTTGTCATGATACCTGCTATGGTGTTTTTCTTTGGTGAGAACCAGCATCTCTATCAGGCCGCTTCGATAATATGTGCCTTTGGTGTTTCCTGCTCGGCTGTTATTGCTCACAAAAAAGCCAATGCGATCGTCCCGGATGTTATAAAGTGGCTATTGCCTGCTTCGGCAATGGGTGTTATTGCCGGTGTTGCGATAAGCAATTGCGAGTTTTTTCGGGGACCGAACAGTTATCTTCTTGCCCGTGTGTTTGGTGGATTTCTTGTTTATGTTGCGATAGCAAGCATTTTCAGGCTTTTACGCCCGGATAAAAAAATCGATGGCCAAGTGCCTAAAGTAAAACATCCTGAAGCAAAATCTTTGGCGGCCGGTATCATTACGGGAACATGTTCGGGCATGCTTGGCATCGGTGCAGGATCGGTCTCGACGATCTTGCAGCAGGTTTTTTTAAAGATGCCTATCAAAAAGGCGATGAGCAATTCGGCTGTTGTAATAATTTGTTCGGCATTCGTAGGTGCTGTTTATAAAAACGCTACACTTTCTGATCACGGGATTGAGGTGATAGATTCGATTAAGATCGCCGCATGTGTTACACCCACGGCTATTATTGGCGGATATATAGGAGGCCATTCAATGCATATCCTTCCGAAAAAAGCCGTCAGGATCGCATTTATTATTATTGTTATATTGTCAGCAATAAGGATGCTTACTGTGAAGGGCTTTCTATAGAGACTGCATTATTCCTGCTTTTGCATTTTTACCCATGTGTCGCGCAGTCCAACGGTTCTATTAAAAACAAGCTTGTCTTTGCTGCTGTCCGGATCGGTGCAGAAATAACCCAGTCTTTCGAACTGATACCGATCGCCCGGCTTGGTGTCCGCAAGGCTTTTTTCAACAAAGCAATTCTCTGATATTTTAAGCGAATCGGGATTGATGTTTGCAGTAAAATCCTGATCATTTTCGGTGTTTTCGGGGGTTTCGTTTGTAAAGAGATTTTCATACAACCGAACCTGAGCTTTTAAAGACTCTGCAGCGCTTACCCAGTGGAGCGTTCCTTTTACTTTTCTGCCGTCTGGAGCGTCACCGCCTTTTGTTGCAGGATCATAGGTGCAATGGATCTCTGTGATCCTGCCATTGGCATCTTTTACAATCCCGGTGCAGGTTACAAAATAGGCATATCGCAGCCGAACTTCTCTGCCGACGGATAAGCGGAAGAACTTTTTGGGAGCATCTTCCATAAAGTCATCCTGCTCGATGTAAAGTTCTTTTGTGAATGGAACTTTTCTTGTTCCGGCATCCGGATCCTGCGGATTATTTATTGCATCAAGCTCTTCGACCTGCCCGTCCGGATAATTATCGATAATTACCTTCAGCGGATTGATAACTGCCATAACCCGCGGCGAAGTCTCATTAAGATCGTCTCGCAGGCAGTGTTCCAGCAAGGCAAGATCGATCAGGCTGTCGGTTTTGGCAATGCCGATCTTTTTTACAAAGTTCCGAATGGATGCAGGGCTGTAGCCGCGGCGGCGCAGGCCGGAGATTGTCGGCATCCTTGGGTCGTCCCAGCCGCTCACGAATCCCCCATCAACAAGTTTAAGGAGTTTACGTTTGCTCATAACCGTGTACGTAAGGTTCAGCCGGGCAAATTCCCTTTGCTTTGGATGGTGAACATCCAATTGATCGAGGAACCAGTCGTAAAGGGGCCGATGGTTTTCGAACTCAAGCGAACAAAGCGAGTGGGTTATACCCTCTATCGAATCTTCCAGTCCGTGTGCCCAGTCGTACATCGGGTAAAGACACCACTTATCGCCGCTGCGGTGATGTGATGCGTGTAATATCCGGTACATCACGGGATCACGCATATTTATATTTGGCGAGGCCATGTCTATCTTTGCCTTAAGGCAACGTGCCCCGTCAGGGAACTCTCCGCTCTTCATCCTCTCGAACAGATCAAGATTTTCCTCAACACTTCTGTTGTGGTAGGGGCTGAGTTTGCCGGGTTTGGTAAGCGTGCCTCGATATTCTCTCGTTTCCTCCGCCGTAAGGTCACAAACATACGCCTTGCCGTCCTTTATAAGTTGCACTGCCCAGTCATACATCTGCTGGAAATAATCCGAAGCGAAGTATAGCCGGTCTTCCCAGTCCCATCCTACCCACTTAATATCTTCCATGATGGCGTCGACATGCTCCTGCTCTTCTTTTACCGGGTTGGTATCGTCAAACCGCAGATTGCATTTGCCGCCGAATTCTTCGGCGATACTGAAGTTCAGACAGAACGCTTTTGCATGACCGATATGCAGCCTGCCGTTGGGTTCCGGCGGAAAACGTGTATGAACGCGCCCGTCGTTTATATTGTTTTTTATGTCTTCGGTTATCTCGGCCCGAATAAAATCAAGCGGAGCGTTATTAGATTCACTGTTTTCCATATTTGCTATCCCTTTGGACATATTGCCTTTAAGGCATAAATAATACGCATAATACAGGCAAATGTCGACAAATTTCCCCCCGGGCAATGAGTTTTTTCAGATATGCGAGTTATACAAGGCTTCTTTTCATACAACGCCTTTGCAGTACGATAATAAAACCGAGCCAGGTTATGGTGAATATGGCCGGTACGGCAAACCGTATATTCAAAAAGGTCTGGGACATGACATAAAACCAGCAGCATACGAAAACTACAGGCCCGGCAATTATCATCATTTTGCTGCGATTGTTGTTGAATAATACCGATGCTATAAAGCCAAGCGGCATCAGCATCGGGATTATGTAAATGTGGCTTAAACTCGGAGCCGAGAATGATACGCTATGGTCTGACGGATTGATAATATGCGGTGGTATTACCGGCATATACGGCTTAATGATATTAGCCAATCCTATAAGAATGCCCACGAATACCATTGCAAAGATGACAATGGAGATGGCTGAGGCAACTGAAGCATGAAATTTATCCTTCCGGCTGGCTGGTATATGCAATGTCGAATGAGAAGGGAAAGTATGCATCATTGCACCAAAAACAGGGAATATATAAAAAATGTCGAGCATTGATGCAACAGGTGCCGGGATGTTTGCATGTATTCTTCCGAATGCATATCCGAATGAAATAAGCAAGAGCGACATTATTACTACTGCGTCAAGTTGGGTGATAATGAACATTCTGTCAAATGAAGTGTATATGAAACCAAGTAAGGCCTTCTTTTTCCAGACAGGACAGTTTTTCATTTTGGCTGTAATGAACTGTTCTACAAAGGCCGAAATTTTCAATCTGTGTCTTACCTTCTCAGTAGCTTGTGCAGTTCGATATGCTGTTACTTTTCTCATGTCCCATTTATAGAACATGCCTATAATATTCTGTCCGCAAAAATTTCTTATGTGTTTAATTCGGCTGAGGTAAACATGGGAAAAACCTGTTGCTATTAATGATGGTAAAAGAACCATTAGAGGAGTTTGAACAGTAACAAGCCACAATTTGGTGTGACCGCCAAAGAATATAACCATAAAAATGATGGCCCAAAGAAGACCTACTAGGCAAGGCTTGCCCTGGGAATATCCTTCCTGGAAGCTCAGCCAAACGCTAAGATAATATGCAGCCATCCCAACCGACCAGACAGTGGCAGCTACGAGCATGTAATTGTCTGTCGAAGCCTTTATCTCATTAAAAAGCAAAGCTATTGGTATCAGCGTAAACAATGCTCCGAGCCAGAATATAAGCCTGTTACTTAGCACGTGATGACCCGGCAAACAATAAGTGACCGGCCGGGTCATTATCTCTTTTTGTAAAGAGCCTACAAGCAACCCGAACAACATCAGCATTACAAGGTGGAACATTGGACCTATTTGATTATGCGTTTTGTTAATATCATGTGCAGATATTATCAAAGCCGGTAGTTGTGCAAGGATGATAAGATACCACAAATATAATATTGGTCTTTGATAGAATATTTTAAGATTGGCATTTAAAGCTTTCATTATTTCTCCATTTGTTTAAAACTTTAATTGACAACAAGATTGTTATTTATGATAAGCTTGTAAATATCTTCCAGCGAAAGCGTGGATATTTCACAATGGTAGCCATATCTTGAAGCGGTATTTTGTACAGTGGTACGATCCGCGTTTTTCAGGATGAGTATCCCCTCTTTTCCTCTTCGCTGCTGGTCTACCACATTGTCGAAAATTGGAACATTTCCCTCAAGGCCGGTAAGCTTGACCCTGCAAAAACTCTCGAGAAGTTCATCGAACGGGCTGTCGTTTATGATCCTTCCCTCGTCCATGATCAATACGTGATCTATCACCTTTTCAATGTCCGACAGAATATGCGAGGAGATGATAATGGTCCTGTCCTGCGTCTGTATTATATCCAGCAGCAGGTCAAAAAACCTGCTTCGTGCGATAGGATCAAGGGCCGCTGCCGGCTCGTCAAGCAGCAGCAGCTTTGGCTCATGGCATATCGCGAGCAGTATTGCCAATTGCTGGCGTTTACCAGGCGACAGCTTGCCGACCCTTGCCTTAAGATCGAGGTCGAACTGCTTTACAAAGTTATTCTGCATTTCTTTGTTCCAATTATCGTAATATGCTGAAACATAATTGATATGCTGCTTTACGGTCATCCAGTCCAGCAGTTCCCCGTCCTGATGGACGTATCCTATCTGTACCATCTCATCGCCGGTAAGATGTTCGGCATCGATCCCGAGCGTTCGACATGTTCCGCTGTCAGGCAGGTAAAGCCCAATCGCATGGCGGATCAGCGTACTTTTGCCGCAGCCGTTGGCGCCTACCAAACCGACGATAGAGCCTTCGTTTATTGACAGATCTATATTGTCAAGGGCGATCGTTCTGCCAAACCTTTTTGTTACCTGTGAAAATCGAATTATTTCCTTTTGAGCCATTTTAAACTCCTTACTTGTTATTTTTTGCTTCAAGATCATTAAAAACATCGTTGGCTATTTGTGTGAACTGTTCCCTGTTTAACCCAAGCGATATTGCGTCATTAGCTACTTTTTCAAGCTTGTCGGTAACGAGGGCGCTGGAATTTGTTTTTTTTGTACTTTTGGTAAGCCCGGCAGCGAACAGCCCCACCCCTCGTCTTCTGTCGAGCAGTCCTTCCATCTCCAGAAATGCATAAGCCTTGCTGATGGTCATAGGGTTTACCTTTATCTGGCTTGACAAGTCTCTTACCGAAGGCAACTGCTCTGATTCTTCTATTACTCCTGACAATATCTGGTAGCGGATCTGGTCCATTACCTGTCGATAGATCGGAATGCCTGAATGATGATTAATATGTAATAGCATTTTTTATCCTTTCTACTGTATTACTTAAATAATACACTATGTCAGCAGAATTGCAACTGAAAAATCAAAAAGTTTCCAATGACTACTGTAAGTGGTTTGCTAATAAGCGATTATGAGCTTAAAAAAATATTGATATAGAAGCAGGTTCGTTTTGATTACGGCGGGCATTCTGCACATACCGAGCGGAACAGGTTTGTGCTTAAATACCTGTCGCCCCTGTCGGGGATGATGGTTACAACGGTTCCGGAGGTCATTTTGTCCGCTGCTCGCAGGGCTCCTGCCACGGCCGCTCCGCTCGAAATGCCGGCAAAAATGCCTTCTTCGAACGCAAGTCTGCGTGTAATGTCAAACGCTTCCTGGTCTTCTATTACCATGATCTCGTCGAGCATGGAGGTATCGTAGATATCCGGGATGATGGATTCTTTCATGTTTTTCAGGCCCTGTATTGTATGTCCTACGGTAGGTTCGACGCCTATGACCCTGATATCCCTGGATTGTTCCCTGAAAAATTTTGAAGCTCCCATCAGGGTTCCGGTTGTACCCATGCCTGCAACGAAAACGTCGATCCTGCCGTCGGTTTGTCTGAATATCTCCGGGGCGGTTGTTTCATAATGGCTGAGAGCGTTGTTTGGGTTGGCAAACTGGTTGGGCATGAAATATTTATCGGGTGCATCGGCGTATATCTGGTGGCACTTGCGTATTGCACCGTCTGTTTTCTGGCAGGCTGTCGTGATGATGACCTCAGCCCCGAATGCCTCCAGTACCCTTCTCCTTTCGGAGCTGACACAGCCGGGCAGGGTTAGTTTGACCTTGTAACCCTTGGCCGCACCGATCATTGCAAGGGCGATGCCGGTATTTCCGCTGGTCGGCTCGATGATTATCTTGTCCTTTGTCAGCTCTCCGGACTGCTCGGCCTTTTCTATCATGTACAGAGCGGGTCTGTCCTTGACCGATCCGCCGGGGTTGGTGCCTTCGAGCTTGGCAAATATCCTCACTTTTGACTTGCCGTTAAGCCTTTTCAATTCCACTAACGGAGTATTACCAATAGATGACAGTATGCTCATGCATGTTCTCCCAAGGTCATTATTACAGAGCCGGATTATAGCATAAATCCCCTGAAGCACAAGTAAAAGGGTCTGCAAGCTCTTTAAATGCGTATTAAAAGACAAAAAAAAGGGCTGTAATTTACAGCCCTTTGGATGTGTTTATTGGATTATTTGCTTATATTCTGCGTTTTCTGACAATCAATCCGCCAAGGCCGAGCAGTACGAGTGTTGCGGGTTCCGGAACGATGGTCCAGCCCATGTCCATCATCATTGCCCACTCAAGATCAGATACGCTGCGGTTCAATTCTCCTGTGCTGATAGACGGGCTCATCAGCAGACTGCCCAGAAGTCCTTCATCCACATGGGAAAGGCTTGATCCGGGCTGCCAGGGATTAGGGGCAAATATCGGAACGAGTCCGCCATTCAGAGTAGTGGCGTTTGCTCCGTCGAAAAATACCGGGTTGTCTGTCTGGTTAAAATCGCCGGGAGTGCCTGACGAGCCGCTCTGAGCCCTGTTGCCGGCACTGTCGACTAAGTTCTTATCCCATGCGGTCAGACCTCCATAGCCGGTAGAAAACCATCCCCAGTCGTTATAGTCATTGTCAAAACTGGAATCCCAGCCGAGCGAATGGCCGAGTTCATGCGTTACTACGCTGCGGAAATCTATCTCGCCGGCGCCCGGTGCGTCGGTGCCGAAGTTCCATGCGACACCCGCTGCGGTGATATCATACTGAATTATCGTATCAAAGGGGGTACTGGTACCCGGATCGGTTTCTTCTTTCCAGACGTACTCGCCGAGGTTCCATATCGTTGTTCCGTCCGCTACTCTGTAGCTACCCGATCCGCCAAGGACGGTTGGGCCATAGACGTCAAGCTCGTTCCAGAAAAGATCGACCTCTATCTGCCTGCCTGCGACGTTGGCGATGCCGGACGACCATGCATTTGTGCTTGCGACGACGTCTGCCATTTGTTCGGCGGTCCAGTTTGCCTGGCCGGTCTCAGAGCCATTGCTATCTCCGGTATTGTAGAAATTCAGGTTAAAATAACCATGACTTACCGTAGATACGGTTGCGAGAGATGAACTGGTGAATAAAGACAATAAGACTACGCTGACGGTGAAAAAACGACTTCTGAACATGATGCGGCCTCCTACTAAAGAACATGCTGACAAAGCGCAAAACAAATTGCGCAACACGATTGCCTAAGAATAAGGGGAAGCATGTTAAGGAGTGACCGTTCCTCTCAACTCCAATACCTCCTACAAAGGCACTACTAAGAAGCCTCGTCCTCCAACGATGTTTACCTATATAACATATTATCGGACGAAATGCAAGGAAAAAATCAATTTTAGACAGGAATTTACGAGATTTATTAAAAAAAGCGAAAATATTAAATGTAAATTGTGTAGTGCATATAACAGATAATTGTTTGGACGGGTGCTTGACTTTGGTGCGTGTTGGTCGTAGATTTTGATCGTTCGGTATATTGTAATATAAACATATTTAAAAGCGGAGCTTTTATGAGTTGGGAAGTATGGTCTCATTTGCCGGAGCATATGGACCCGATCATTTTTTCTATCGGGCCTCTGCATGTGCGATGGTACGGGACGATGTATCTGCTTGCTTTTTTTGTAGTGTATCTTGTTGCAAGTTACAGGATCAAGAGCGAGAAGCTGCCTTACACGAAAGAGCAGGTTGCGGACTACCTGATATACGCGATACTGGCTTGCATAATATGCAGCAGGATCGGTTATATACTTTTTTACGAGTTCGGATATTTTTTGGATCATCCGCTGAAAGTTCTTATACCGTTTGACTTTGCGACGAAAAAGTTCGAGCCGTTGTCGGGGCTGTCGTATCATGGCGGAGTGATAGGTATCGTGGGGGTAGGGGTGATATACTGCAGGAAGCATCGTATCGTTTTCTGGAACTTTGTTGATCTTATAACTACCGGCGTGCCGCTGGGTTATACGCTTGGTCGGCTGGCGAATTTTATTAACGGCGAGCTTTACGGCAGGGTCACAACGGCGGCGTGGGGGATGTATTTTCCGATGGATAATACGGGGCATCTCAGGCATCCGTCGCAGCTTTACGAGGCTTTTTTCGAGGGGTTAGTTTTGTTCGCGGTGCTTTGGTGCGTTCGTAAAGTCAAGTGGTACGACGGTTTAGTGTTTACGGTTTATCTGATCGGGTACGGGGCGGCGCGGTTCTTTATCGAGTTCGTTCGTCAGCCTGACCCGCAGCTTGGTACAGTGCTTGGGCCGCTGACTATGGGGCAGGTGCTGTGTTTGGGGATGATAGTAATAGGGGTCTTTATTTTGGCTTTTAAGGCCAAAACAAAACGACAATGAATAATGAATAGTGAACAATGAATAATTGTGGAATCGCTGCGCGATGTTATTTCTATTTTAGAAAAATCAAAGGTTGAAAATCGAGTGTCAAAATGTCGAAATTTAGAATAATGGGTGTGTGTTTAAGGGGAGATGGCAACCCTTAATATTGGGGTTTAAACGGGGTTTTTGAATTTGGGGGTCGTTGAAAATGGGGGCTGTTGGGGGTTAAAGTCAAGTTTTTTGCAAATTTTTGCATTTTTTGGATTTTTCATCACTTTTTTTGCAAAACTTGTGCTGTTTTTAGCAAAAGTCATACAAAATTTAGCACTTTTTAGAATTTTTGTTTTTGCCCCCGGCGCGCACGGGATAAACCCCGAGTCCACAGAGTTTTTTTGACTACTAATTGTTACGGCCCCTTACTTAAATTGCTTGTAATTTTAAACACAAAGAAGTAGGTTAGTTTGCAGTTTGAAGCAGGGAGACTAAAAGACAATTAAGAATGTACAATACCCAAGGCATAAATTACGAATTACGAAACTGGTATAGTGAATAATGAAGAGCTTAGCAGGAATAATAATTGTTGTATTTTTTGTATTTGTTAATGCTGCGGTGACGGCAGAAAGCGAAGTGTTAGCTGCTCATGGTTTAAAACCGATCGCAGAAAAGGTTCAATGGGTAGAGAGCCAAACTGGTGAAGTGTTATTCGATGTTGACGACATTGTCCGGTTTGACTGGGAAAAGCAGGTGTTCGAGCTTACAAGACAAAGCGCGATGGATTTTATGGCCAGGTTGAGTTTTTTGGGTGTGCGCGGCAGTAAGTTCATTGTTAAAAGCGGCATGACGGTTATATATGAAGGGACATTAGTCAGTCCGGTTTCTTCAATCGCGGTTGGCGGGCCGGTCATCCAATCTTCAATTCTTCCTGACGACCTTAAGCCTCCTTTGTTCAGGATAGACGGCGGATATCCAAGAGATTTCGAGAAAAATGAGGTTCGTTTTTCAGAACGGCTTAAAAAAGCCCTGCAGCAAAATGACGTGCTGGGGGAAATAGACCTGAACAATCCACCCCTGCCGATCGAAAGCACAATACACGGCTGGTTCGGTGACAAGGAAGGGCTGCGAACCCTAATAGAGGTTTTTCCCGAGACGTTTCGTTTTGGCAGGAAGTTCAGAGTGTATATTCATCTGACAGGAGCGAAATACCTCGACAAAGATCATATTGTCGATGTTAGTGCGAAAGTGGTTCAGCAAGGCGGCGAAAGGGAGTTTACGACAGAGGAGATATTTTCATCTCACGGGTCCGAGTGGAAGAATGTTTATGTTTTAAAAATAAATCCCTGGGATGAGGCAAGAGGATCAAGCAGGAGATTAAAAGGCGGAAGTACGAAGCTGAGCCTGGAAGTTTCAACCAGGAAAATAGTTAACGAAGAAACAAAAACATATTCAAAACCGATCGGCCATGTAAAGACAGATGCTATCGACGTGAAGATCCAGCCCGGGCAGTCGCTGTTAGACAAGATGCCCAATAAGGCCGTGATCCGATTTAGGAAAGCAATAAAAGACGGCGACTGGGAGACGGCGTTTAAGTACTGCACTGCAAAAATCAAATCAAAAGCCGAAGGGTACGGTTCTGCAGAGGCGTTCTTTAAGGATGTACTGCCAATCGACGAGATCAATGCCTTATCAGAATTTCAAATATCCAGAGGCGGGTACTCAAGCAACGAAGCGGTCAGCTATGGCTGTGAGATAAGACTAAAAGATCCCGGTTATAGATATTCGCTTGAGTGGGTCCTGCTGGTTGTTAAAGAAGGTCAGGGTTGGGCGGTTGAGTTCCCAACGAAGCCGCTTAAGGTCTGGGTCAAGCACGAAATCCTCAAGCTGAAAGATGCAAATGATGAACGTCAGATAGATCCGGAAAAGAGCCGGGCCGGGTTTGAAGTTCGCCTGGTTCCCTTAACCGATAAATTCGCTGTCGGCAGGGCGATGCGGTTCCGTGTCGAGATGGAGAACATACGCAACGAGACGCTTGGATATATGAATACGAGTTTCATGGCGTACGATCCGATGGAAGTGAAAGACCCTGACGGTGCTGTTGTTCCCTATATCGGCGGAAGCGTTCAAACCTGTGTGTCGCCGGAGTTTGTCGAGCCCGGCGAGACGGTAGTACTTGCAGATAAGTACGACGTACGATCTCAATATCATATTACAAAGCCGGGGAAATACAGTTTTCAGTTCAAGGGCTGTATAAACATGGGTCTTTCGAATATTATAGAAAAACATATTGAGCCAGGGTCGTTGTCGG
This sequence comes from Sedimentisphaerales bacterium, assembly GCA_016928585.1. Taxonomy (GTDB): domain Bacteria; phylum Planctomycetota; class Phycisphaerae; order Sedimentisphaerales; family Anaerohalosphaeraceae; genus JAFGKL01. The sequence continues at coordinate 697 of JAFGKL010000040.1, read as the reverse complement.
CATTAGAACAAATTGTCGAAGACATATCGGCGGTGCTTCCCGATGGGTGGAGGCTTACACGCAGAACTGAGCCGGCTGAAAAAGTCGCCGAGACAAGCACAGCAAAAGAGGCTGTGCTTGTCGACCTGATCGGCAAGCGAACCGGCAAGGTAATGGGCAATTCCATATTCATAATCGTTTTATTAGATACTGCTGCTGACAAACAAGCGGAACTTAAGGATCATTTATCCGAACTTGAGTACTGGGGTAAGTGTAAATGGGGATCGCTATACGGCATATCGCACGATGTGGAAGAACTCTGGCCGGGCTATAAGGAGGAATTATTAAAAGCTTTGGCTGTCGGGGTTTGAAAGGGGGCTTAACAACGATTAAGAATGTACAATTACGAATTGAGGAATCGCCACCACCCAGGGTGTAAACTATGGCGTAAACTGCGGCGGATGGAAATTTTCACCTTGGGTGCAAGCTTATTAAATAGATCCTTCGACTGCCCCATTCGGCGCGCTGTCGCTTGCTCAGGGTTTCGCTCCGCTCAAGCTATTTCAGGATGCCGGTGGCGGGGATTAGGGGGTTTACGGGGGGATATTTGGGTCGATTTTCTATGCTGATGCTGTTATAATCTGTAGACAGATAACAGGAAAAGGCAGATAGATTTGGGAAAAGACAAGGGAGAAAATTTGGCAGGCAAGTCAGACCT
>JAFGKL010000039.1 GCA_016928585.1 Sedimentisphaerales bacterium | reverse complement strand
TAGTCCATGGATGCGTTCACAATGCCTGTCGAGAATAATACTACAACAAGAGCAATTGTAAAGGGCCAAAGACTTACCACGTTTTTTGACTTGTTCATTTAATTGTCCTATCAAAAAGGTTTTTCCATTATTCACTCTAACTACGAATATGTTAAAACCTCTTCCTTCCGAGGACCGAATTCTGTCCGACGTGAACACACACACACCAACGCTTTATCACAACAGACAAAAAACAGTATTATAAATTAGAAATAGCGTTGCCGCACAAAATGACGGCTACTCTGTTCCCAACTCTCCCCCAAAACGATGCATATTAGTACGTTATAGATTGTGTTGTCTTCTAAAGTTTTGATAACTTTGCTTCCGTCCTGCCCCCGATTGAAAGTGTACTGATACAGACGCACACAACTGTTAAATGATATGATCCTCATACCATTTAACAGTTGCATCTGCATCTTATGTAACATGCAAAGATGTATGGTTTCAGTCCCTTAAAACCGTTTAAACTTAAATTTACTTTCTGCGTTTTCTCAGTAAAGCCAAACCACCCATACTCAAAAGCGAGATCGTGGCCGGCTCAGGTACCGTATAGTCGTAGGTGACAGTGCCATCTAGCGATGCATATGTTGCCTGTTCTACAGAGGTATTTCCGCCTGTGTTGGCCAGCACTGCTATCGTGAAAGTACCGGCACCTAACTCAATGGTGCCAGGTCCGGTGAATTCTGCAAGTATTGCAGCAAGTGTGTACGTCTCAGAAAGTGTCCCGCTTTTTTCCAGTGGTGGATTCGTTGTTATCGATTGCCCTGGATTGAGATTGTAGGAGAACCAAGAGCTATCCAGTTCAATTAGAGCATTAACTCCGCCCGGAGACAGAACTGTCATATCAAGCTCTGTCTTGGCAGAACCAAAAGAGGCCGTACTTGCCAGGTTTTCAATGGTCAGAGTCGTCTCCATCGATCCGCTAAGGTCAATTTTTACTGAATTAAGGGTTCCCAATGCAGGATTAAACTGCGGGAATGACAATGAAGTACCACCGGGCCAATCAGTTGCCAATGAAGTAATTGGCGTTGTTGTTGTGAATGGCCCCGATGTTGCGGCAAATAAAATGCTTGGCAGAAAACACAAGAAAAACACACATAAAACAATTTTCTTCATCTTATTCTCCATCTACCTATCCTCTCAAGAAACTATGTTATGTACCTTATAACTTCTTACGTCACTAACGCTTTGTTTCCATAGGCAGAAGCGTTCGTTCGATAAAAGCTCTCGATACTTCGCGTTTATAGTTCTATCTGCTGTAAAGACACACACACCGACGCTTTATTACAACAAAACAAGAACATATATACACTTGTGTAACAGAGAAAAGGCGCCGCCATACATAGCGACTAACCAGTTTCCTTCCTTCCCCCAAATAGAAGATCAAGAAACTTACTTGATTATGTATTTATACTATCACGCGTAATTCGAAATGTCAAGTAAAATCTTGCCTATTTTAAAATTTTTGGAGTAATTATGGGACGACATGGCTTTTTTGCCGGACAAATTGCGTTATTCTTACCAAGTTTTTTTGCATATGAGGGTCGCAGGCTTTTCCTGAGGCTGTGTAATTTTGAATGATATGGCCTTGTTTTTGGCTGCAAAAGCACTGTTTCAATCTGCATAAAACAGGAAAACCCTATTTCTTAGCGTATTAGAGGGTTTTTTGTGGCAGGACAGCCTGCAGGCGTTAGGGATACATGCTTATATGGATTGCTGAAACTTATATCATTGTCTGATATTCTGTGTAGGCGATATAGCAGGAGCTATAAAAAAACTGTTGAATGGTACTAAAATCATATCATTCAACAGTTCGGTAAGTTTTTCGGCCCCGTTCAAAATGAAGGGCTTTCAATTTTTAAAGCATTGATCTCTTATTTTCTGCGTTTTCTAAGTAAAGTCAAGCCGCCTATGCTCAAAAGCGAAATCGTTGCCGGCTCTGGTACTGTATAGTTGTAGGTGACAGTACCATCTAGTGATGCATATGTCATCTGATCTACAGAGGTATTCCCGCCTGTGTTGGCCAGCACGGCTATCGTGAAAGTGCCGGCATCCAGCTCAATGTTGCCAAGTCCGGTGAATTCTGCAAGTATTGCAGCAAGTGTGTACGTCTCAGAAACTGTCCCGCTCATGCTCAGTGGTGGATTTGTTGTTATCGATTCCCCCGGATTGAGACTGTAGCCGAACCAAGAGCTAGTCAAGTCAACTAGAGCATTGACACCGCCCGGAGACAGAACTGTCATGTCAAGCTCTGTCTTGGCAGAACCAAAAGAGGCTGTACCTGACGGATTCTGATTTTTGATGATCAGAGTCGTCTCCATCGATCCGTTCAGATCAATTGTCACTGAATTAAGGGTCCCCAATGCAGGATCGAATTTCTGGAATGACAATGAAGTACCACCGGGCCAATCAGTTAGCAACGAAGAGATTGGTGTTGTTGTCGAGTATGACAACGTATTGGCAAATGAAATGCCTGACAGAACGCAGAGAAGCATACATAAAACAAACTTCTTCATATTTAAATTACTCATATAACCTATCCCCTCAAAAAAAGAAATTTGTGTACTGTATACGCTGCACAATACACGTCTACATTTTTCCTTGCACAAAATCAGCAAAACATTTTCAAGGGTATATAGGATTGCTCGAACCCCTAACGTTTTGCATTTGTCCCCCGTGAACACACACACCAATGCGCTGTCATAACAGACAAGCGCGATCACGACAAAGCAAATTCAAAGTTGAAAAGACTAAAGGTGCCAAACCTTCTTCCAACCCCCATTAGAAGATCAAGCTAAGCTGCTTGATTATTTATGTATGATAGCATAAACGCGTCAACAAATCAAGTAAAATCGTGCTGTTAGCCGCGTTTGCTTTTGGTTCAAAATCGGTTTTTGAAGGGGTTTATATAGCGGATATCACAGTTTATAAATTGTGCCCTGAGATATTATAGGAACTTGGGCTTTTTAGAAAAATCTCTATAACGAGAATTATTTTGTTATATTTTTGCTGTTTCTGGATCAGTATATAAGAAGGATCATTTTGCTTATTTGCGTTCTTAAAACAAAAGTGTATTGGAATATGACTTTTTTATGGGGAAATCACATTTTCAGGGATTTGCAGAGCTAAGTATGTTGGTAAAATCGGCGAGCTTAAGGACTTGTACTATACACTTTTTTCGTTATAATGCTTTTTTTATTAAATATGTCTCTAATGACGGATAAGAGGAGAAAGCAAATGGATACAGTTTCCATACAGCCGCCGGGAAGTATCGGCAGGAATTTCATACCCTCCGAATACCTCCCTCCGGACAATGATGAATACTACATTCGCAACACCCAAACAACCCGGCCGCTTCAGCAGTGGCGTTCTTTGCGTGATGACGAGATTGAACGGCTTGTTAAGAACAGTAACACCTCTGATGACTGGAACCAGATACTTGTAACCGACGAATTCAATCCGGGGCGAATTAAAAACACAGAATTTTTCGGACTGGTTCGTATAGGTCGTTTGAGGAGGGTTGTACTTGAGCACCACGATCTCCAGATCCCCTCAGGGATAACTAACAGCTTTATCGTTTCGTGTGATATCGGCGATGATGTAGCTATTCATGATGTGCGATATCTGGCGCACTATATTATCGGGAATCGCTGTATTTTAGCTAACGTCGACGAGATGCACACCACGAACCATGCAAAATTCGGCAATGGTATATTTAAGGATGGCGAGTCGAAAGACATACGTGTTTGGATTGACATTATGAATGAGACCGGGTGTCGTAAGGTGCTGCCTTTCGATGGGATGATACCTGCAGATGCATATCTCTGGGCGAAGTATAGAGATGATAAACTCCTGCAGGACAAGCTCGAGAAGATCACTCAGGAAAAGTTTGATGCGCGCCGCGGTTATTATGGTACGGTTGGTGAGCAATGTGTTATTAAAAACTCCCGCATTCTCAAAGATGTCAAAGTTGGCCCTCACTGCTATATCAAGGGCGCTAACAAGCTTAAAAACCTGACCATACACTCTTCCGAAGAGGAACCGGGACAGATAGGCGAAGGAGTTGAACTTGTCAACGGCATTGTTGATTTTGGATGTCATATCTTTTACGGATGTAAAGCTGTTCGCTTTATTCTGGGGAATAATTCGAACCTGAAATACGGTGCCAGGCTGATCAATTCTTTTCTTGGTGACAATTCGACAATTTCCTGCTGTGAGGTGCTTCACAATCTTATTTTCCCAGCGCATGAACAGCACCACAATAATTCATTCCTTATCGCATCAGTGGTTATGGGGCAAAGCAATATGGCGGCAGGCGCTACTGTCGGTTCTAACCACAACAGCAGGGCCAACGATAACGAAGTTCAGGCAGGCCGGGGTTTTTGGCCGGGGCTGAGCACTACCGTTAAGCATTCATGTCGATTCGCATCTTTTATTCTGCTGGCCAAGGGAGATTATCCCGCAGAACTTAATATACCGCTTCCGTTCTCATTGCTGAACAATAATGTTACTGAGGGCCAATTGGAAGTAATGCCCGGGTTCTGGTGGAATTATAATATGTATGCTTTGGCAAGAAATTCGTGGAAGTTCCAGAATCGTGACAAGCGTATAAATAAAATCCAGAACATTGAGTTCGATTCTTTTGCTCCGGATACCATTGAAGAGATATTCAGTGCTATGCACCTGCTGGAGATATGGACGGGCAAAGCAAGCCTGCGCCGTGAGGGCAAACCTGAAAACATTGATGAGGGTAAGTTATCGCAGATCGGACGAGAACTGCTCTTAGGTCCGGAAGGCAAAGTTAACGATCTGGAGGTTCTCGGTGAGAATATGGAAAAATCGCAAAGAAAGGTTGTTATCATCAAGGCCCATAAAGCCTATCAGGCATATAAACAGATGCTTTGTCATTACGCTGTTAAAAATCTGATCGATTATATGCAGGCGAATTCACAGGTTAATTTTGCTTCGATGTGTAATTCGTTAAAAGGAGTCCGTCAAAAGGAGTGGGTCAATATGGGCGGCCAATTGATGCCGACAAAAGACCTTGATCAGTTAAGGAGCGATATTGGTTCTGGCAAGCTTGGCTCATGGGAAGATATCCATCAGCGATATGATCAGTTATGGGAAGCATATCCTACGGAAAAACAAAAACATGCTTTGGGCACACTTTGCGATCTATATGGGACAAAAGAGTTAACAAAGGACCAATGGGTTGATGCCCTTAATAAGGCAGTTGAAATTCAGGAATATATCAGGGACCAGGTTTATATCTCGAGAAAGAAGGATTTTGATAATCCGTTCAGGCAGGCGACATACAGGAACCTTGACGAAATGACCGCAGCCATAGGAACGATAGATGATAATAGTTTTGTAAAACAGATGCGACAGGAGGCCGAGCAATTCAGACAAACCGTAGCTGAGCTTATAAAGCGAGGCTGAAGATATAAAATAACTTTTTGTATTGTTTAATAAGGAGAGGTTTATGAATCTACAGGATCAGGAATATGCCAAGTATGCTCTTGTTCAGGAGATGATGGACACGATTGGTGTTGTCAAATCTTTTAATGTGGACCAAACAAAAGATGTTGCAGGTAAGATCAGCTCTGTGGGCAGGCTTTTACTTACCGGGGAAGGTTCAAGCAGGATCTTTCCTGCTAAAAATGCTATGCGAAAGGCGATGACATGGGGACTCGACCTTGGTATTTTTACCGATGGCTCCCGCCAGTCAGCCCAGTATGATCTTAGTAAATTTGCCGTATTTTGCGCCTCGAATTCCGGGCGAACGAAAGAAGTCGTTCTACTGGCCAAGAAACTTACTGAAGCGGGCAACAAAAATTGTTTTGGTTTGTGTGCAAACAAAGACACTCTTTTAGAGGAGGCATGCGACAGCACACTGGTTCTTACGTGCGGCTGGGAGCAGGCGGTTGCAGCAACAAAAAGTGTTATCGAGCAGGCGCTTGTGTATGAATCGATCATGCGTCATATCGCTGGCTCTATAAAAGGATTGGCCTGTGCAAAACTTTCCGGCGCGATCGAGACTGCCTTGACCACGAAGATAGACCCGGAAATTGTCGCAACAGCAACAAAAGCCCCAACTATATTTTTTGCGGGATACAACGACGGCGTAGCCGAGGAACTGACGCTTAAGACAAATGAAATAACACGGAAGAAATCAGACTTCCTTGAAGGAACATACGCCGTTCACGGCATTGAAGAAGTTATGAGCCCTAACGATATAGTGTTTGTGGTGGATCCTATAGAAGTAGAAGAAGAAAAATTCCAGGAAGTGCTTGTCAAGGGCGTAGGCTTAAAGGTAGTGGCCATTGCCAATCGCGACACAAGCTTTCCTACGATACGTGTACCTGATGTGGGTGATCTGATGCCGTATGTTTATCTCAGCGCCGGGTGGAACCTGCTTGTTGAAATAGGTATGGCTTTGGGCATTGATCTTGACAAACCGGATCGTGCTCGCAAGGTAGGCAACGAATTGATCGAGTAATAGTTTGC
>JAFGKL010000038.1 GCA_016928585.1 Sedimentisphaerales bacterium | reverse complement strand
GCTTAGAACAAGCAGGTATATCGCAAGCTGCATATCAAGACCGTGGAACAGTTCCTGCCATGAGAAGTTTCTTGATCTTGTTTTGTAGTCAAACACGAGAGCTCTGTTTTTGCCGTTTACCTCGGCAATGTCGATGCGGTCTATTATCCCGCGAAGGCTCAGTTTGCCTTTGCCGGGCAGGTCGAGCTGGTATTGATGTTTATTTTGCCAGCCGAAGTGATGTTCTGAAATTTTTTGTCTGAAGTGTCCTGCTTTTGACATTTTGCTGTATGCTATGATAGATTCGGAAAGGACGTCCTCTGCGGCAAAGATGATGTACTTGTTGTGCAGGTTCCTGCCGATGAAATTACTGTAAAAAGCATCCTGCTCGACAAGCTGTTTTACCTGGTCGTGCAGAAGTTTTAATAATTCTTTTTGTTCGACAGATGCAAGATCCTTGCCGAATGTTTTTAATTTTTTGCTTAAGCCGTCGAGCACGACATGATAAAAGCTGCCGATATCGACAGATTCAAAAGTAAAAAGTTTTCTTTTTTCAAGACCGAGTGTGTATTTTGCAAAGTGCTGAAACGGGCATGCTGCAAAACTGCTGAGCCTGCCGGCAGAACAGGCAATAGCCCGGTCGGCGTGCTCTTTGGCTTCAAGTTTGGCTTTGTTGTCATATTCGACGGCGTATTTTATTCTTTGGCCCGGCTTGCTAAATGTATCGGTATTTATCAGGCAGTCGATCAAACCGAGGAAAACCTGTTTTTCAGAGTCGGCAAGGGCGCTGTCTTTCCCGCCGGACGCACAAACAATATCTTCAAGCTGGGCTTCTGTGCAGACATCGCTGATGTTCGTCCTGGTATCGGCGGCGGCTTCCGTAAGATCGGTGAATAGCAACGTAAGATCGTTTAAGAACGAGGACCTTACTACTTCTTTGCCGTCAACGGTTCGCGGATAGCTGATAAAAAGTTTTTCCGAAGGACGCGTAAAAGCGATATAGGTAAGGTATTGTCGCTCGGCAAGCTGCTGTGAGAGTTTGCCTTTAAGTTCAAAGTCATATTCGCCTGCAAGCGTTCTGTCCTGATCGGTCAAAATGCTGTCGAACGAAATGGCCGATGGAAAATGTTTTTGCGTTGTCCCCAGCAGAAAAACCGCCTTAAGGTCCGGGTGCCTGCTTCGCTCGATGGAGCCGACAAGTACCTGGTCGAGCCTCGGAGGTATTGACTTTAAGACAAGCCGCGAAAACGCGTTGCTTAACATGAACGCAAAATCTTCCGCAGGGATGGTATCGGCGGCGAATACCTCAACTATCTCATCCAGCAGGTTTACCATTTTTTCATAGAACTGGAAATGTTCGTGTTCGTCGTCCGGGTTCGGGCCGGCCAGTTCGCTTAATCTTTCTTTCACATCAAGCGAATCGAGAAGCTCCCACAACGCACAAACAAATTCGCCTGCGGTTATTAACTTGTCATTGTCTCGGCCCGAAAGAGCATCTCTAAGTTTGACGATCGGAGCAGCGGCTTTTTGTCTTAACTGTTCGATATGTTCGGGGTCAAAGGCTGTATCTTTCTTTTCGGCAAAATCCCATTTTTTATTGCTCGTCCAGTCGCTGCCGTCAATGCCGTAAGCAAGGCAGTAGTTTTCAAGCAGGTCAACATCGGCGGAAGCTATGGAAGTTAAGCCGGTTTTTAAATATGCAAAAATTTCCGGGCTCGAAAACCCCTCCAGCCCGGCTCGCAGGGCCGAGCTTAAAAGTTCGACGACCGGATGTGCGGCCAGCGATCTTGTTCTGTCGATAAAATACGATATGTCATAGTCGCTGAATGCCGCTTCTATGTAGTGCTGATAGACGGACATGTCGGAGACGATGACGGCGATGTCCTTAAATTTAAAGCCGTCATCTTTTACGAGCTTGTGTATTTGGCTGGCGACATACTGTACTTCGGACCGCGGATCGGCTGACGAAGTTATAGATATAGAACCGTTAGACTTTACCGCCCTGGTTTTACGAGTATCAAAAAGACACGACTCAAGGATTTTCAGGTCAGGTGAATTATCAAAACGATGTGCCTTATCCAGGCAGATCGGTTCGGATATCTTAAGTCCGCATTTTTTGGCCATCTGAAAAAGCTCACAATATGTAAACTCTGTTGTGCTGAACAGACTGGCGGGGTTTAGCGAGTCGGGTGTCGGTTTGCTTGTCTTGATTTTTGACGGGTCAAGGCACAGGGCAATTTCGGCTTCTAAAGAAACCTTGAGCATCTGGGCCAGTAATTGCTGCTGCTGTACGGTAAAGGTCGCAAAGCCGTCAACCCAGATCATCGCGTTCTTTAAAAAATCGGCACCGGCAACCTTGCTGCATGCATTGCTAAGACGGGCGTCGGGGTTGATGAAATTATTTTCATTGTCCTGTATGAACTCAAGATATTTCTGAAAGATAATCGCGATGTCCGAATATTTAAGTGCGGTTATGCTGTTCGACTGGTCCTTGCTCAGCCGGGCGTTAAATTCCGACATATCCTCAAGGCTTACGGCGCACTCATGCAGTTCGGTAATGACGCCGGCGATCTTTATTGCCGTCCCCGGCAGGTCGGCGGCCTTGTCGAATATTTTCAGCTTATCCTTATTGGCTCTCAGCAGCCGATCGACAACCATCTGCCGGGCGATCTTTGACAGCTCGGTGCCCGCGGAAGATCTGCCGTCCAGCCAAAAACCAAGGCGGTCGAACGAAAGTATTTTCAGGTTGTGGAAGCCGGATATGTCATTGTTCAGCAGGATCGTCCTTTCGGCCTGATACGTGGCCTGCTCGGGAACGAGCAGTACCAGGTTTTGCGAGGGCGAACCGTCTTTTAGCCGGTGCACAATCGAATCAATGCAGTGCCGGGTCTTTCCGCTTCCGCTTCTGCCAAGGATAAATCGAACTGACATAACCGCTCCATAAAAACAGCAGGCTGCTTACGGCTTTTTATCACAAGAGCAGCGTTTTTTCAATCATCAATAGATTTTATGCCAAATACCCTTGATTGGCATGTAAATAAGCAGGTATAATCGGGGCAGCAAAGCGGCGGTAAATTTAACTGGAGAAAAGGATGTCTTATCTTGAGGCTATATTGGCATTGTTCGCCATTGTCGATCCTGTCGGCAACATTCCCATGTTTCTTGATGTTGCCGAGCATGTCCCGAACGGCAAGAGTCAAAAGGCGTTCAATACCGCGGTTGTTGTGGGGGTGATCATACTGCTAACGTTCTCGTTTGCCGGCAATGCGGTTCTGGACCATGTTTTTCATATAACACTTGCGGACCTTCAACTGGCCGGGGGCATACTGCTTTTGATCATTGCGATAGATCATCTTATATTCGGTTCTCTTAAAAAATCGGTGGCCGTCAGCGGTACGCTGACCCCTCATGAAATAGGATGCGTTCCTCTTGCGTGCCCCCTGCTTGCAGGACCCGGGGCAATGGTTACGAGCCTTACGACTTTGGAAAGGTCAGGGCCGGTGCAGGCAGTTACGGCGATACTTGTAATCTTTGGGTTGCTGTGGGTAATCATGAGGTTCATTCAGCCGATACATCGGTTTCTTGGCAGGCTTGTCTGCACGGTATTTTCAAAAGTGATGTGTTTATTTATCGCGGCCATCGGAATTCATATGATCATGGCCGGGCTCGGGGAATATTTTAAAACCTGAAGATCACCCTTCGTATTCCGGGCATTCCATTATATATTCGCGTATCTTATTCATATCCGCCATTGCAACGGCCACTTTGTCGTCGGCGGCTCCGTAATAAACATATAACTGGTTCTCATCTTCCATAACAACGCCGCCGGTAACGAAAGTAACATCGCCGACATCACCTATACGTTCGTACATTTCGCGCGGACCGAGTACCCACTCTTCGCCCCGCCGCAAGACCCGCCACGGCTCTTCTTTGTCTAGCAGCGCAAGTCCTATACGATATATCTGGCTGGCAGTGGTCATACGAACACCGTGATAAAGCAAAAGCCAGCCTTCCGGTATCTCGATGGGCTGACATGCAAGGCCTATCCTCGTGGCATCCCAGTAGGCATGCCTTGTCTGCAGTAATACCCTGTGGTCGCCCCAGTGTTTAAGGTCCGGCGACATGCTTATCCATATATGAGCTTCGCCGCTTACGATTGGTCTGTGTATCATCGCAAAGCGTCCGTTGAACCTGCGGGGAAAAAGACAGGCGTCTTTGTCTTCCGGCGGCAACAGAGCGCCAAGGCGTGCGAACGTCTGAAAGTTCTTGGTGATTGCAAGGGATACGAGCGGACCGCCTTCGCTGAACGATACATAAGTAATGGCGTATTGTTTTTGCTCTTCAAGCCAGACTATTCGCGGGTCCTCAAGCCCCCATCTTTCTTCTTTGGATTCCATGTCGGCGATCATGGTGGGTTCTTTGTCTATTTTCCAGTTAGTAAGTCCGTCTTTGCTTCTGGCAACTGTAAGATGGGAAAACCCTCTAAGACTTTCGACACGATTAAGCAATAAAACTTCTCCGTCGATCCTTACAGCGGCCGGGTTAAAAACAGAATTGATGGGGTAAGGCCAGTCCTTCGATGTAAGGATGGGGTTGCCCTCGAACCGCTTGAACATATCGGCAGCCAGTTTTTCCCGTTTAGGTGACCTCATTTATATACCCTCGATTAAAT
>JAFGKL010000176.1 GCA_016928585.1 Sedimentisphaerales bacterium | reverse complement strand
GGAAAAGGTTCTTATGAGGTCCTGACAAAATCGGCTTCTATGAAAGAGTCACTTGTTAACGTTCGTGAAAACCTCTGGCTGCTCGGGGCTAATATAAATCTTGTCGGCGCAGAAAGCGAACTTGTAAGCGAAGTCGGCAGAGAAATAATTCTCAGGGAAGCAATAGAAACGGTAAACGGCGATTACGACTATTTAATTATTGACTGCCCTCCTTCGCTTGGCCTGCTCACACTGAATTCCCTTGCAGCGGTTGACGAGGTATTGATTCCCGTTCAGCCGCACTTCCTTGCATTGCAGGGTTTTGGCCAGCTTTTGCAGACCGTATCGCTTGTCAGTAAAAGAATAAATCTGTCTCTGAAGGTATCAGGAATACTTCTTTGCATGTATGACAGCAGGGCAACACTTTCTGCTGAGGTAAAGGCTGATATACAGGGCTTTCTCGATAACGCCAGAGATACGGGTTGCCCGTGGTCGCAGGCGATGATCGTACCTGTTTCTATCAGACGAAATATCAAGCTTGCCGAAGCACCAAGCTATGGCAAAGCGATCATCGAATATGAACCGGACTGTCACGGATCGGAAGATTACGTAGGTGTTGCTGACTTCATTTACAGTCAGGATCACCCCAAAGAAGCCGACGATTTGCAGCAGGACTTTGAATCTTCTGCAGAACGATCTTTGCAGGAAGAAGAAACTATTGCAGATGAAAATTCACAGCCGCAGCCCGAAGAACAAGTTGACCTCGAGCTTGAGGAAGAGCAGTCACCGCAGCTAAAGCATCAGATAAAAGAGATACCGCATAATAAGTCGGCCCAGCCGATGAATGTTGAAGACATTTCAAAAGAAGAAACAACTCTATAAAAAAAAGATTGCCCAGTGGATGACTTGAGCAACCTTTTTTGAAAAAGTCCAATATCAATTATTCTGATTTTCCGTCTTATAAAGTGTGTTGTCAACAAAAAAATTTACTTTGATAAAATTTTTTTATGGCAATATTTATGACTCACTTGTGAGTGACTGAGGATTTTCGAGTTGATCAACGACACATCGAAGGAACTTGGCGGCATAAAAATCGTCTACGATCCTGAGATTTGCAGCAAGGGCAACAGACATAGTTTTAATAGTTGTAAATTCCCCGTTTACACAGCTTATATCGTCTTCTATTCTTCCGACAGAGATGATACCGGTTGCGCCGGGAGGAGATATCGCAAAAAACGTACTTACTCCGTACATTCCCAGGCTGGATAATACTATGTTGTCGCCTTCGAAATCTTCGGGGGTAAGCTTATTGGCCCGTGCTTTTTTCAGAAGAATATCGCTTTCAGAGGCGATTTGAGGAAGATTTTTATTCGCACAATTCTTTATTACCGGCACAACAAGACCCTGAGGGGCTGCGACCGCAAATCCCACCCCGATCTGATCTGAGATAATTAAATGGTCTTCATTCCGGTCAAGTTGGGCTGCCATTAAAGGGAATTTTTTTATGGCTCGGCTGATCGCACAAAAGAAAAAGTCGTTAGTTGTCACGCGTATCCCCGTTTGTTTGCAGTATGGTTTACGGATTTTTAAAAGCTCCGTAAGATCTGCCTTGCATTCCAGGTAGCTGCTTGGCTGAAGCTGTTTGGACTTGAGCATAAGTTTGCCAATAAGCTTTTGTATGCGTGTTAGAGGTATCTTTTTGTCTTGAATTTGCTCTGTTTTAGTCAAAATTCACCTTATCTGCCGGTAAAGCCCTTATTTGCCCTATTAATTCGGCATTTTAGCCAAAAAAGCTAGATTTGCAAGAACTTATAAACAAAAGAGTTGCAATAAAATGAGACAAAATATGTCCGAGGGAGTTCTTGACAATGTTATGGGACTGTGTTATAATTAGATTAATTGCAGGTGAATGCTTAGTTAAGAGGGGAGCAGTTTGCGCAAGAAGGTAGAGGCTGCGCAAAATGGTTTTGCGCTAGCAAACTTTGCCGAATGCGGAAAAGTGGTTAGTGTTGTTTCTCTGATCTATTCGGAGGAATGATTTTACCTGCAAAGGGTGATTGGGTATAAAGTTGGGAGAATGTAAATGCGGAGAAGACAGGGCTTTACTTTGATCGAGTTGCTTGTTGTGATATCGATCATTGCGCTTTTGGTGGCTATCCTGGCACCCGCTCTGTCTAAAGTTAAAGAACAGGCAAGAAGTGTTATCTGTTCGGCCCATCAAAAAGAACTCACCGTGGCATGGAGGATGTATACGGTTTCAAATAATGGGGGAATTTGCAGTTCGTATGTTTATGCAGACCGTTCATGGGAAGATGCCTCGTCATGGGTATGGGCTCCATGGGATAGTCGTAAGAACAAAGCCGCGCCCCTGACTTCAAATATTGATAAAGAAGAAAGGATGGAAGGCATCGAAAGAGGGGCACTATGGCCTTACACCGGAGAACATGAAATATATAGATGCAACTCCGATGCAAGCACATATCAACACGGCAGAAGCTACTCGATTGTTGATAATATGAACGGTAAATACGCGGATATTTATCCTGAACAGGCTGACTGGAGGATATTCGGTAAGGTTTCAGAGGTCCCGAGACCGTCAGAAAGCTATATTTTCATCGAAGAGAACGACCCGGTAGCTTATAACAGGGATTCATTCCTGATCAATGTCGGGGCATACAGCTGGTGGGATCTTTTGGCGGTATGGCATAAGGGCGCAAGCAGTTTTTCTTTTGCTGACGGCCATGTTGAGCAGCGTCACTGGAGCGAAGAAACAGTTAGTCAATTCACCCTGCCTAACGAAAAGGACTACAAAGCATGGAACCCTGTAACCGCCGGGGGTATAGACGATTTCAACTGGATGCAGGCCGGCTGGGCGCGATAGTAATTTCATAATAGTTCTACAATTCTACAAAACTTTTGTACATTTCTGTGCTTAATGTCCGATAAACATTTATTGGATATTCATTGTTTTGACATATCCGTCCGTTATATACAGATCTTTTTGTTGCGATCCCGGATAAGACTATATCTAATCAATATTTTAGTGTATATTTGATTCAAGCAAATTATAATTCAACACCGATAGTTTCTAAATAAGTATAGTGTTACTCGTCTTGACAAAGAGGAAGGATTCCAATTTGAAAAGGGAGAATAAGATATGAAAGATCCATCAGCGGAAAAGCCCCAGATAGACTGGAAAAAGATCGGGCAAGCAAGCCCTGCAATCGAGCGTATGGTTTGTCATTCTGGCGATAATGCAGCAGATGTTGCGGACAAACCCGATATTTCGTCCTCACAGGCGACTGCTACGCTGGATATCGATGATACGGCAGTACAGGATGTTGAACCAAATATTGATAATGAAGACAACAACAGCAGTCAGGAGATGAAAATGGCAGCAAAGACAGTCGGGAGAGTTCGGTCTCTTATCCAGAAACGCAATGATAATATCGTAAGCAGACAGCCGCTTAACAGTAATAATAACAATAATAACAGTGAAAGCAGCAATACGCCGCCTGCGAAGAGGCAGGAGGATGTTTATAGCGGCTTAGAGCTGCTGGATACCGATTTTTTGTTAAGTATTATCGAAGATCTTCAGGAGGATGAGGAAAACGATGTTACGATGAGGAAGATCTGTTTTAACGAAATGCTGCGGAGGGACCTTAGAAATCATATCGACAGCCAGGCCCTGGAGGTGTACGCTGTCGACAGTAACCGCAGCTATGGCAAGGAGATACAGAGCCAGGCGATGATGGAACTTGCTCAGAGAACTTTGGGAAATTAATATTGCGGTAAGACCCTGTTTTGGTATACTCTCAATATTCGGTTTGAGGGTCAGCGGGGTTAAAAATATTAGTGGAGGTAAATTATGAAGTGGAACAATGTTAAGGAAGAGAACGAGGCGCTAAAGGAAAAGGTCGTATCCACGGTTGGCGTAAAGTCAGAGCAGCACAAGAGTAAGGCCGCGACAAGAAGCGGCGATCAGGACCTTAAAAGCGGGCTGGAACTGCTTGATCTGGACTTTGTGCTGGGCGTTATCGAGAACACCGAATCAGTGGATAAGAACGATATCGTCATGCGTAAAATCGCGTTTAACGAGGTGTTACGCAGGGAATCGAGGCACGAAATTGCCAGCAGTGCGCTTAAGGTTTATGCTGTGGATGAGGACAAGTTCTATGGTAAGGATATCCAGTGCCAGGCGATGCAGGAGCTTGCGCAAAGGACGTCGAAGTAGTTATATAGGAAGCAGTTAGCCAGTCCGGGGGAGAAGCGGCCTGGCGGCGGCGCGGGAGGCCGCGTTGTTGTTTGGGGGTTGTCAGCAGCAGGGGAGTTGCCGGTTGAAAGGCTGTTTTTAAGCTCATATCTATGTTTTTTGCATTTTTTTGCATTTTTTGCAAATTTTCGCAGTTTTTTGGAAAAAGTACTTGCTTTCAGTTAAAAGTTTGTTAAAATGCCGCAAAAGTTAGATAAATATCTAACAGAAAAGATAATGAACAATGAATAGTGAATAATGAACAATTGTGGAATCACCACCTATGGCGTAAACTTTGGTGATGGGAATTTTATTTTGGAGTAGGGAGAAGGTAGTTCGGGGTAGTAAGAAGTCACTTCG
>JAFGKL010000037.1 GCA_016928585.1 Sedimentisphaerales bacterium | reverse complement strand
GGTGCCTCTGTGCTTTCAAGAACTCCATCCCAGGATGTGTATTTTGTACCCCATACGATGTTCAGTTCGTCTATGTTTTTGTACTTAGCCTCAAGGTCATCAACAAACACCTTCTTGGCAGCTTGATCTGCGGGTGATGTCAGTGCTGCCAAAGCCAATGAAACCTCATCGCCCCATCCCAGTTCGTTATCGACAAAAAAGCCGATGCACCACGCATCGCCTACGGCCGTTCCTTTAACCTGTTCGAATGACCTTTGCAGTCCCTGGCGAAAACTTTCGTCGAATACATCATAAAATTTACCCCAATATCCTTCCGACCCGGCAAGCTCCTTGCCCCAGTGATGGATTGTGCATACGTATGGGGTTTTGCGCTGAAGACAGATTCTTCTGTCAGACCAGTTCGCTATCGTATTCATCCCCCAGCTTCTAATACGCTTGTGTGCCAGATCTGCAAAAACATTCTCCCAGTTTGTGCCGTATTTCTGATAAAGATTTGCCCTGCAGTAATCGTATGTTTTATATTTACCCTTGCCTTTATAATAACCAACCGGGGCCCACGAACCTTCGCCGTAAAAATCTGCATAAGCACCTTCTTCCTTTGGCAGCGTAAAATATTCCGCCCGGCCTGTTATCGGTGTCGGCGTACTGTTGTCAACGCAGTTGACTCCGTGCGACCAGAAAAGCCGCCCGTCGGGATCGACGAACCACCATTTGTCCTTGTATTTTTCCACCCGGAAAAATCCCGTCGCTTTTAATTTTGGCCCTCCGGTCCAGCCGCCCCATTTATTGCGATCCGTTGGCGGACGATTATCTACAAGGTCCTTCTTTTCAGCTTTTCCGTGTGCCTTTAATTCTTCAAGCGAATGTGTCTTACCCGGCCATTCCTTATGTATGTACTGCCCGAACTGATCTATAAAAGGAAAAAAATCCTTATTGTTGATTACTTTAAGATCGCCGCCTGCTGTTATATTTCCAATTGCGACATCGTGATCGATTTTGGGTCTGTTGACAAAAATAACCAGCCCGACAACGTTCCCCGTGTCGATCTTGCTTTGTCCTACCGGCGGTGTCCTCATGCCTATAAGCTCCACCGGCTTGGCTAATCTTATCCCTGAAGGATACAGCGGTACTTTTATGACACCGCTTTCGCCGGCGCTTACTAAAACGCTTTCGGTAATGCAGTGGTTAACCCCGTCAGCCCCCGGGTTATCAACCCTGCAAAACAACTCCGCCTCTTTGTCGTCGAGATTCTTAACCGGGAACGATATATATTGACACTTGCTAAGGTCCCACTTGCCATCCGGTGCCTTCAGCGTCACACCCGGCCAGTTATTTTCATGGCCCGTCTGTATCCGAAGCATTTTCTCATCAGTTAAGGATACGATTGAATCACTGGTTGAAACTTTACTCAGATCAAAGCCGTCTTTAAATTCAAAAAGACTTGTCGCCGCCGTTGCTCCGCCAATGTTGATTAACAATGCAAAAAATAATGATGTTAATATCAAAATCTTTTTCATGATATATCTCCGCCTTTTATTCGTACGCTTTATCCTGGTTAGCTTTAACGCCGATGCTTCCGTTCAGTTCCCGGCAAAGGTCTTTCAGATCG
This sequence comes from Sedimentisphaerales bacterium, assembly GCA_016928585.1. Taxonomy (GTDB): domain Bacteria; phylum Planctomycetota; class Phycisphaerae; order Sedimentisphaerales; family Anaerohalosphaeraceae; genus JAFGKL01. The sequence goes on along the minus strand of JAFGKL010000037.1, from coordinate 6,489 downwards.
TTGACCCTGTCGTTGCCAAGCAGACGTATCGGGAAAGCTGTCTTGTTATGATTTAGAGGTTCTGTCATGTCCGTAAGCTTATTGCACTTGTCCCCGTCTTGTGTCCCCGGTATCGGCGAAAAATCAGATAGCATTACCCGTATCCCAAGTTCGTTTATATACCGCATCGATTCCTCAAGCTGCTGGGTGTCGCTGTCGGGGTGCCCGACAATTGCGTATGCGGTAATATTCTTTCTGTTGGCGCCTGCCTTTTGAAGATTTACGACGGCCTTTACAAGTTCCCGCGGTTTGAGTTTTGACCCCGTAGATTTTTGAAAATCCTCCGACATGCTCTCGAACCCAAGATAAAAAGTCTTAAACTTTGCCTGAACCATAAGCTCGGCAAGCTCGTCATAAACGAACTTTGCGTGAAGACCGTTCGGCGTATGAAAATTAATTCCGGGTTGTTCTTGTATTACATATTGCAAAAACGGAATAAGCGTCCTCGTCGGCTGATATAAAAGCGCATCGTCATAGAACGCTGCGTTTTTTACTTGACGTTCCTTAAGAAAATCAATGTCCGCTCCGCAGTTCAGCGGCGACCTCGGAACAAATTCCGTATAGACACTGGGCACCGAGCAATATGTACACTTAAAAGGGCACCCGCGAGTAAGCTTCATCGCTCCGGAATCTATCCCGTCATAACACTCCCACAAAGGACTTTGATATTTCACCGGAATTACATCAAGCAGCCGCCACAACGACCGAAGGTCGGTTCCCTCGACAACGAGATCGGCCCCGAGAGATTTTGCGTGCAGGTTGCAGATAGTGGCATAAGGCCCGCCAAGAACGATCTTTGTGGAACCCGATAGCTTTTTAATATCTTCGATTACTTCCTGGACTCCCGGATACCAGTAAGTCATCACGGTCTGGATTATTACAAAGTCAAAACGTTTCGTATTACAAAGATATTTGCGAAATTCCTCTCTTTTCTTCCCGAACCGATTAAAATTGCGAGGAATGTCCGAAAGAGCTTCAGGTGTCTCGATGCGCTCCGCTTCGAATTTTCCCCTGCCGAACTCATCGCTTTCGCCGCTTCTTTCAAGATAATCGAAAAGCTCCATCTCTGCATGCCCACGTAAAAGACCGGCAACGCTCAATACCCCCAGGGGCTTCAGCCAGAAATCGAAAGCGGTAAAATCGTATATAGGTGGATTAACAAGTAATATCCTCTTTGACATGCCGCAATTAAACCCGAATTTTCCCCAAAATTCAAGCATAACCCGCCCGCAGCTCACTTGGGGGCTGCAAACCCCAGATCTTTCCCTTCAAGCTTATGCCTGCGTATAAAAAATGCTTTGCAAAACAGCTTTTTTAGCATATAATTGGCCTATTAAGGGGCGATTTGCCGATATTTACCTTAACTATATTCAAAAATGGAAGTTCGGTATCCGCCTGAAAACGAACATAATGGCCCTGTCAAGGGTAGTTATGCGTGGGCCGACGTCGGTTATCAGCCGACTCGTTGCACCTTTTGTATCGACGGAAGACCAAAATATTTAACTTAAACCCCCGTAAACTTCAGGGGAATGGAAAGATTAGATTATGGCTGGAATGTTCTATTCGTTAGAAGAAGTAATGACACACCTCGGCAAGACCGAAGAACAGGTAAAAGAACTCGTAGCTCAGCAAAAGCTAAAGGAGTTCCGTGATGGCGATAAAGTCCTCTACAAAGCAGATCAGGTCCAGCAGCTTGCGGAACAGGGCGATGCTGCTGAAGAACCGGTTGAATTAGTTGCCGACCAGTCCGAAGATGTTACGGGTGATGCAGAAGAAGAACTGATAACATTAGAACCTGCCGACGATACCGCTGGAGGATCTGCAAATTTGGAATTTGAAGAAACCTCTGTTCCCGCGGCAGATGACGAGGAACCGGTTAAATTAAATACCGATGACGACGACCTTGACATCGACCTCGATAATCTAAACCTTGATGCTGCTTCTTCAGAAGGTTCTTCAATAGAATTATTGCTCGATGAAACCACGCCTATATCTGATGACCCCGATGCGGCCATCGATGAATCTATAGGTGCTAACATTTCGGGCATCGGGGCGGACGTCGACCTGGCGGAGCTAAGCAAAGCAGACACAAACATCGGAACAACCGGTATAAATGTACTTGCCGATACTGACGATGAATACAAACTTACAAGCGATACCAAAAGTGAAACCGTCGCTGCAGATGAAGAAGGAACCGGATTAGGCGACCTTGATGACGACATTAACATGGACAGTATCGGGAGCGGATCCGGACTGTTGGATCTTTCTTTGCAGGCTGACGACACTTCGCTCGGGGCTGTATTGGATGACATACTCCCTGCTGCCGGAGATGTAGCGGAAGCTCCTCTAACTGCCGAAGAATCACACATGGCAGAAGAAGCTGACAAGATTTTCGAAGAAGCCGGTGAAGATTCTGCCGTAACTGCCGCTGCTTCAGAACCAAAAATGGTTGCCCGTTACGTGGAACCGGAACCGGACGCAATGAGCAATGCTTGCGGTATCATGTTGCTTGTTCCGTTGGTTGCTCTTATTTATGCGGTTATTATTGTGCTGATGGGGCTCAAAGGGATATCTCCTGCCATAATGAAGTTCTCTGCTGGTGACGGACCTATGGGAATGGCTATGATTTGGACGATTGTTATCGGTCTTTCAGTTGTATCCCTCCTAATAATCGGAGTATCAGCTTTATCAGGCAGAAAAGCCAAAAAAGCGGAAAATCAGGAAGTCTATCAGCAGCCGGAAGAATAATCTTTACACCATAGCATACTAACGTATAATTGCACTTTAATGGCTGACTTTAAAGCGTAACCAATATGTCCATTTGTATTGAAAGGGATTGACAATGCTAAACGGAAAAAAATTATCCATCGTTCTTATCATACTTTTTGTCTCGGTTTTCATCGTTGGCGGCTGTGTTAATCAGATGCAGTACGATGATCTGAAAGCACAAAACAGGATACAGCAGGATCGCCTCACGACTCTTGAGGCCGATCTTAATGCGGCGCAGATTCAGCTTCAGCAGGTCTACAGCCAGCTTGAAACTGCACAGTTCCAAAGCTCCGCAGATATCGGAGCAAAAAGCGCTGAGGTACAGGCACTTGAAAAAGACATAGCTGCAAAAAAGATACTCATCGCAAAGATGCAGGAACAGCTGCTTCGCAGCGGCGTCCAGCTTCCGGTTGAGCTTACAATCAAGCTTCAGGAATTAGCCGATAAAAATGATATGGTCTCATTTGATGAGAGTACAGGCATGTTAAGGTTTAAGAGCGATCTCCTTTTCAATTCGGGAAGCGATGAGGTTCAAAAAGGAGCTGTCACATCTATTCAGAGTTTATGTAGTATAATGAACACACCTGAAGCTAAAGACTTCGACATTGTTATCGTTGGTCACACCGACGACGTACCCATCGGCAAACCGGCTACGCGTGCAAAGCATCCGACAAACTGGCATCTCTCTGTTCACAGGGCTATCTCGGTACTTAACCTGATGACAAAGAACTCGATCGCGCCGCAAAGAGTATGCATAAAAGGGTATGGTGAGTACAGACCTGTCGAAGAGAACAAGTCCGGCAAAAAAGGAAATCCGGCCAACAGAAGGGTAGAGATATTTGTCGTTCCATCTGTGAAATAACTGCATTGACATAAAGACTTAGAAGGACAATTTTATGGTCGAGAGGACTTTAATAATCATAAAGCCGGATGCGGTTCAAAGACATCTTGCCGGCCAGATAATATCTCGTTTCGAGCAAAAGGGCCTTAAGGTCGTTGCCGCCAAATTCCTCCATATTAGCAAAGAAACCGCCGAAAAACACTATGCCGTGCACAAAGACAAGCCTTTTTTCGCCGGCGTTGTCAAATATCTTTCATCCGCCCCAGTATGGGTTATGGTCCTCCAGGCAGAGGATGTAATAAAAATGACCCGCAAGATGATGGGTGCCACCTTCGGTTACGATGCCGAGCCAGGAACCATCAGGGGAGACATGGGATGCTCGCGGGGCTATAATCTTGTCCACGGCTCCGATTCGCCGGAATCTGCAGACTACGAAATACCCCTATATTTCAAACCGGAAGAAATAACAAACTACGACTTCGCCGACGAAAAATGGCTCTATGGCAAAAACGATTGACCGATCATATTGAGCCGGTCAAAATTCTTGCATAACACACCAAATCCGTTTAATCTGTTTATGATGGCAAACGATATAAAAAAGCGAATCGAACAGTTAAAAAGCGAAATATGCAGACACGATAGTTTATACTACGTGCAAAACGCCCCGCAAATTTCCGATCGGCAATATGACGAACTTTTTAACGAACTAAAACAGCTTGAAAAAGAACATCCCGAATTCGTCACACCCGACTCGCCCACGCAAAGGGTTTCCGAAAAACCGATTGACGGTTTTAAGAATATAACCCACGCCGTCCCAATGCTCAGCATCGACAACACCTACAATTCCGACGAGCTAAAAGAATTTGACGATCGTGTTTCCAAAGCGTTGGAAACATTGCAATATGAATATGTTATCGAGCCGAAAATTGACGGCTTGGCGATAAGCCTTAGTTACGAAAATGGCCTGCTCGTTAGCGCTGCCACCCGCGGCGATGGAACGACCGGCGACGATGTTACCGCTAATGTAAAAACCATAAAAGCAATCCCTTTAAAACTCATGGATGCCGAAAATGCCCCTGAGATACTCGAAGTTCGCGGCGAAGTTTACATGCCAAAAAAAGCCTTTGCTGATTTGAACCGTCTCCGTGCCGACGCCGGAGAGCCTCTGTTTGCCAATCCGCGAAATGCCGCCGCAGGCTCGCTCAAGCTGCTTGACCCCAAAATAACAGCCGCAAGAAAACTCTCATTTTTTGCATACGCGACTGGCCGGGTCTCGTCGCCCCTTGCTGACAACCACTTTCAAACAATGCAGGAACTTAAAAAACTTGGCCTGCCGGTAAACAGCAATATCAAAAAAGCCAGGAATATCGATGAAGTTATCAAAACATGCCTCGCCTGGGACAAAAAGAAAACCTCACTCGACTACCAGATAGACGGAATGGTCATAAAAATAAACCGATTCGATCAGCAGGACATATTAGGGGCTACCGGAAGGGCACCCCGATGGTGCATCTCATACAAGTTCCCTGCAGAGCAGGCACAGACGGTTATCGAGTCCATCGACGTCCAGGTCGGCAAGACAGGTATACTTACCCCTGTTGCAAATCTAACTCCGGTAAAGCTTGCCGGCACCGTTGTCAAAAGGGCAAGCCTGCACAACTTCGACGAGTTGAAAAGGCTTAATGTAAAAGTCGGCGACAAGGTCATCATAGAAAAAGCCGGAGAAATAATCCCGCAGGTCGTAAAGGTGGTCGAAAGCACCGGCTCGGCTCAGGAATTTAAAGTTCCCAAAAAATGCCCCGAATGTAAAGCTCCCGTAAAAAAGGACGATAGCGGTGTTTACATACGCTGTACCAACAAAGATTGCATTGCACAGCTCAAAGAAAAACTAAGATATTTTGCCGGCAAGGGCCAGATGAATATTGACAGCCTCGGCCCTGCACTAATAAACCAGCTTGTAGACACCGGCTCAGTCAAAAGTTTTGCCGATCTTTACACTCTGCAGTTCCACGCTCTCGTCCAGCTTGAAAGAATGGGTGACAAAAGCGCAGAGAACATCTTAACCGGCATCGAACAAAGCAAAACAAGACCTCTCTGGCGTTTCATCGCCGCCCTCGGCATACCCAACATAGGCGGACAGCTTGCAGAGATACTCGCTGATGAATTTGGATCCCTTGAGGAACTGATGAAAGCCAATGCTGACAGGTTGCTTCAGATTGACGGCATCGCAGAAACAATTGCAAAAAGTGTCTGCGATTATTTCAGCGACAAAAAGAACATCGACCTTATAAACGAATTGTTGAAACTTGGTGTAAAACCTGTTTCTTCTGCCAAAAAAACAAGCAGCATCCTTGCCGGCAAAACCATCGTCGTAACCGGCACACTCGAAAATTTCAACCGCCAGTCGATAGAACGTGCCATAAAGGACAACGGCGGAAAAACATCTTCTTCCGTCAGCAAAAAAACATCCTTTGTACTTGCCGGCAGCAATGCAGGCAGCAAACTTGACAAGGCAAATCAGCTTGGCGTCGAGGTCATCGATGAAAAACAATTTATCAAAATGATCGGATCGGTATGATGCCAGACAAACACGAACGATACATGATTGAAGCGATAGAGCTTTCAAAAAAAGGCATTGGTTCTGTAGAACCAAACCCGCCCGTCGGCTGTCTCATCGTAAAGGACGGCAAAGTTATTGGCCGCGGCTATCATAAAAAATTCGGCGCCGCGCACGCCGAGGTCAACGCCATTGCCGATTGCATCGCCAACGGCTTCGAAACTACCGGTGCCGACATGTACGTAACCCTTGAGCCGTGCTGCCATATCGGCAAGACCGGCCC
>JAFGKL010000036.1 GCA_016928585.1 Sedimentisphaerales bacterium | reverse complement strand
CCCACTCTGGTTAATATTAAAATTTTCTCAACCATATTTCTTCCTGAAATCAATGTTTATTTGGAATGCGGGGTAAACTCAATGCGCAAAGAAAAAGACACAAGAGGTACCACCACATCACAATCGTTCGAGGCCCGCTAAAGCCCGTAGTGGTTGCAAGGATGGTACCCCTCATATCTTTTGTAAATATGAAAGGGCACCATTTTACCTTGACATTCCACTACAAAAAATTAGCGGTTCCGAACGAAACGTCCTGTAAAATGGCTATCATATATTCAATTTTGTTAAATGCTAATAGTCGCTTAAAACTATGTCAAGATAAATTTTTTTCCTTTCTCTAATATTCTGTCAACATCAGCCGCCGACATTGTAGATTTGCGATAGTCAATACTATGTTCGTCCAGTATCGTAAACACCTTGTCATATTTCTTTACCAGCGATTCTACCGGCACACGGCCAATATCTTTACCTGACTTTACCTTGAAGTTACCACAACCCCTAAGATAGCGTTTTTCTGCACGATCACATTCACGGCAGGTATGAACATAATACCCTTTGCTCTTACGAAAGTTTTTATGATCCAGAACAAGTACCCGATTGCATTTCTTGCAGGTTCTCTTTTCCATTTGTTCTCCTTAACTTCAGGTAACAATCCCTGCACAGATAAATAGGATTATCCTTAACCCCAACATCCACCCACCCGATCACATCAGGATGATTTTGGCAGGGATATTTCCACTTTCGTTTTCCGTTTGCTTTCATGGAATTGTGTTGCTCCTGCGCCGATCTTCACCGATGAAATGAATTTCTGTAAACAAACTCAATCGACTGCCAATCCGCTTATCAAAACTGTCAGCGATCTGCGCAGGTGTTTTGTTGGAGCTGATGATGGTTGCAAGCTGGTTGCTGATTCTACCATCCAGAATGTCATAAAAAACATCGTACTCGTAGTCACTTGCAGTAACCTTAAGTCCAAGATCGTCGAGAAACAAAATATCCAGATTGAGGTATTTATCTCGGACTTGCTGCTCCGGCGTTTTCGTATCGAAAACTGCTCGAATGCTACGGCACAGTTGACCGAAGTCTATCACCAGTCCGCTAAAACCATTGGCAATAGAAACCTTCAGCAAAGCGTACATGGCTCGTGTTTTGCCTGTCCCTGTATCGCCGACAAAAAATAAATTGTCAGCCCCATTCCAGCCTTCAAGCAACTGACGGACAGACAGTGGAAAGTCCGACACCTCGGCTTCAAGATAAATCGGCTCGCACAATTGCTGAATGCTCGTAATGATTCTTTCCGGTGTCTGTCGCTGCCGTCTTTGCCATCGGTCAATACACCATCTGCACCAGGATTTCTGACGTTCCTTGTAGCGAATGCCGCAATTTTCGCATTTAGCGAAAGTCAACTGATCCGGGTTGAGTATCTCGCTTATGGGCTGCATTTTTTCCATCCTTGAAATTAGTTTTGTCAAAATTGTTCAGGTTAAAAATTCCCGGTATAAATTTTTTGATGTCCAGAAACAGCTTGCCTAACGGCCTGTCCCACGCCTGCGAATGCGGAAGCAGCAATGCCTGCCGGTAATTCTCAATCGCTCCCAACACCGCCTCACATCCCCACCGCGCAACAGCCTGCGTGTAGGCGTACTCAATCCCGATGTCCTCGGCGTTGGCCTTTTGCTTTGCGAACGTGTTCCAGGTCTTGACAAGATTTTTGAGTTCAACAGTGGGTGATTTGTCGGGAGGTCTTGCTGGAGGACTTTTGCTCGCAACCGCATGTGTTGTTGTTGTATTTGTAGTAATATTATTAACCGAAGTTGAAGATGAAGATGAAGACCCCGGATTTGCTTGCCGGTTTGCTTTCGGTTTGCTTGGCTTTTGCTTACCACCTTTTTGACCGTTGATGGCTTTATGTCGGCGATGCAACTCGTCGCGTACCATGCGTTTAGAATATAAAGCCCCATCTTTCCGGGCTACACGAACCACGCCATTATCAATCAATTCTCGTATCAATTTAGGTGTACAACCAGCAATGGAATTTGATAAAATTTTGATTGAAATTGCGCTAAATTTTTGCCCTTTTTTTGTTCGCAAAACGCCGCGCTGCGGTGCTTCGTACATCATACATAGTATATCTATCCATATCCCACGCGCTGCCGGAGAGCAACATCGCAAGGCGGTGTCCTTGAGCCAATCACCAATATAGAATTGAAACGCTGGTTGTTTACCCATCGAAAGTCTCCACAGTAATTAAAGCCCCGGCCTGCTGACCACAGGAGCAATACCTCTTTTGAGTTATCTGGTGTACTACCTGCGCATCATCCTTCCAGATAATCCCCGTAAGAGCATCCTCTGTGCTTCGTATAAGCTTGGTGAGATCAGGTTTGGCTATTGGATATGGTTTTTGCAGTCCTGCTTTTACAAGCTTTCCGCTTTTCCCATAATGGCTTTTAGGTCTTGCGATACAAAATGTAAGCCTAAGACTTATTGGCCCGGCAAGCAAAGAGCCTTTGTAAGCAAACCTTGCCGCTGCTGCAACGGTCTGCATCCATGACTTTGTATATTTACTTGCCGGTGCAAGAATGATTCGCCCGCTTCTTTTGTTAAAGAAGCCTGATTTACTCCCGCCGGGAGCCGGTCGTCCATGAACCAAAAACTCTATGCGCATAGTATCCCTGCTAAACATTCACTGTTTGTTAAAAATAAAAAGGCCGGGCGGTGCGCATCCCCGCTAAAGAGCGAAGCTCACCCGGCCAGTACAACACTATCTAAAACGGAATATCATCCTCATCGACAGATGGCACAGAAGGAGCTTCTGCCGGAACTTTCGGTAATGCCGATGGTGGTTGTTTTGCACTCTGGTTAGTATTCCAGCGTGCTTTAAACTTCTGAAGAACCTCTTTTGACGGAGCTGTTCTTTCTCTGGGGCCGTTAACACCGCCGGGTAAATCCCAGTCCTCATAGCTCTTATCGCCTTCTCTGCGAACGGAACAAAGTACCTCGGTTCCCGGATTATAAAACTCTTTTTTAAACTCAGGCTCTTCAAAATTACCGTTAAATTCAAGCCTCTCAAGGTCTTTCTCAGTGTACGACCATGCCGAATCACTCAGATAGTATTTAACATCCCTTTCAAACGGTTCATCAATACCAACCCAATCACCGCCCTCAAGAAAATGTGTCATCCTGAAAGTCAAATACATAAACGGTGTTTTCTTTTCACTGTTAAGCGTATCAACACCCGCTTGTACAAGAACGCCGTAGTATGTCCCCGCTTGTTTCTTTGCCATTATTTACCTTCCTTTCTGTAGATGTGTTTCCAGATCGTTGACCAGATTTTAGATGAATCATCCGGTATCTCTATCCTCTCAGGCATACCGTAACGATTCTTCGCATCGAATGCGTCTCTGCGTTCGGTATAAACTATCCTTTCAGCCCCGCCTATGCCTTTTGCCCTGCCGGAAATCTTGTCAACAACAGTAACATAAGTCCCGAACAGCACAGCATCGGCCCACTTGTGCGTAACACTCCATGTCTTATGATGAATATCGCAAACATACCTGTCGAAATCCTCACTCATGGGATTTTTAAACGGTCTTATCTGCGTATGTCCGAGCATGATTATCATAACGCCTTTGGCGTTGAGTTTATCAAGCCTGTGCAACATCCCAAGCCAGTCATTAACGGAAACATCATAGCCCTTTTGAAACGAGGCAAACCCTTTTTCACCCCAATCACCTTTAAAGTCCCTCCGACAGACAAGCTCATGACAGAGTTTTTCAAATCCGCCAACCGCATCGAGTATAAGCGTTTTATACACAAGCTCCTCAGTACCTATCTGAACATCCAGAAAACCAATAAGCTCAGGCCAGCTATTGATAATCGTATTTGGCACGCTCGGAACGCTGCCTGCTCCAAGCAAAGTCAGATAACCTGTCTCACCTTTTGCCATCAGGATTGCAGGCTTTGGAGCAAATGCTCCGCAACTGGTTTTGCCCCATCCTTCGACACCGTTTAGCACTACCTTCGGAGGCTGAAACTTCCCTTCCGTTGTCTGAAGAACCGGCATTGGCGCATTTACAGGGCCGGAACCTGTTGATGTTACTTTTGGTGGCATAGTACATCCTTTCATAATTGCATAGCTTTTTAATTTAATAGCTCTTGGTGAACATCAGGAACTACAACAAAACCCTCCGGTATATAATTATCCGTAAATGGGTCGAATCCTCCCGTACACAAATCAAAATATGAACATGTCCCAAAACCGACACATCCATCATCATTCATTGGCCAGCAGTTATCTTTTTCGCACCGTGTCAGCATCTGAGCGTACTGCCACAGCGATAGCCGGGTCTGGTTAATATCGCTTTCAAGGCGTGGTATCTCCCTTCTTGCAAAAAAGTAGTCATACCGATCACACATATCAGCAAAAACCCTGTCACCAAACATATTGAAAGTTTCTGTGATAGATATAGCTTTTACACCTTCGGTAACTTCTGCAAACTCATCGCCGACAACTACTGTCAAAGGCTCCTTTTGAGAGTCAACGCTATAAGAACCAATGGTCAGTTCATGGCCGTTTAGTTTTGCCAGGTAATTACCGGTTTCCAAAAGATGTTTTGTCTGCCCCTGTGTGAGCTGTTTGGGTTTAGTTACTGGCTTACGTACCACATCATAAAGAACCGCCTCAACCGGATAGCCAAGACTCTGTGCCGCAAGGGTATAGATAGATATTTGCAAATCTATCCTGAGCCGTTTCCAGTAATTACTTGTCGGGTCAAGATCATCCGAGGTGGTCTTATGCTCCATGACTGCAAGCCTGCCATCTTCAAGCTGAACAATTTTGTCAATCTTACCGGCAACAGAAAATCCTTGCTCCTGACCTGTATGCGGATTTATTAAAGGTAAATTAAACGGAAGTTCGCTGGCAATAATCTTCATGCTGTTATCCATATCCTGCCATCGCCAAAAGTATGCTTTCAGCAGACTGCCAAGAATTGACTTTTCGATAAAAACCTCATCGCTTGCCATCATATCATCATAGGGCAGTAGAGCATTGTATATTGCCTGCTCTATGGTTCTTCCGTTAGCACGAAAATCCAGGGCATTATGAAACACTCCACCATAACGAAAGTAGTTAGCCTGATTCGCCGGTCGTATTCCAAGCACATATTCAAGATAATGTTTAAAATGACACCTGCGTAAACTTCTGATTTGTGAACAGGTTAAGCGATTGTCCATAATTACACTCCCAAGTCTTTGTCGTTTTCGATTGCGTTTTTAATAATCCTCTTAATAGATGTTCTTGTGTAGAATTTGCGCCCACCAATGGAAACTTCTTTTAATCCGAGATTGCTTATGTAGTGAGACTTGAACCGTTCAAAGCTTCGTTTACTCAACCCCAACACAGCAGCGGTTTGATCTTTGGATAGATATTCACTGGCAACCCATTCCGTAGATGACTTTAAATAACGCCTTCTCTTGCCAACGGCTGTCTCCTTTAACCCGCAAACAGCTATCAGAGTGGGTTTGATGTTGTCAAACGAGCGAGGACTTATTCCAAGCAATTCCGCTGCCTGTAAACGGGTTATAAAACAATCATCCATACATCTGCCCTTAAAAGGAATATATTATCCTGTTAATTTCATTTTAAAGCTTAATTGCTAAATATAAGGACAATATATTTCTTTATTTAGGCTCTAAAATGCCCCCCCGCAAGAGAAAATTTTTCCTTTTTTTCTCCTGCGAATTTTGTAAAATTGCCGAGATGAATGAAATAAACGACAATCAGATGTGCTTTTCCGGTGTTAAGCTGAAAATATTACAGATTTTGGCTGGCTTAGAAAAAAAAGAATTTGCAAAAAAAGTCGGCACTACCGATGCAATGATCTGGAAATATGAAACCGGAAGGGCAAAACCTAATAAAAAACGCATTGAAAAAATGGCTGAAATACTCGGTGCTGCAATAGAAGACTTCTATGATTTACCGGAAGCTGAAGCAAAGAAATACAAAACCGCTATAGATTCATTGCCGTTCGATTTCTCACAGGATCAAAAACGTTTTATCTATTACTTTATGACCCGGTCAAGCACACAAAAACAGGAGCTTATGGGAATCCTAAAGGGTTTACTCATAAATGATTTTCTCGAATAAACAAAAAAAGCGGTGTCCCCGAATCAATACCGAGAACACCGCAACCTTGTGCTTTTTAGTTTAGCCTATCATTTTGTACCTGTCGATAATCTTACCCATATCTTCCTTGGCGTATATCTTTGTTACATTCAAACTCTTATGTCCGAGAACAGACCTTGCGGTATCAAGATTGAACTCATTGGCAATAATCGTAGCAGCACTATGCCGCAACTGATGCGGTGTCCAATAGGGAACTTCAAGACCTGCCTTCTGTGCAGCCTTAATAGCTCTTTTAATCGCTTTGCCATAGCTGGCTGAATTATACTTTTGGTCAATATGCTCTAACCTTATCTCTTTGGGTTTATTGCCGAAAACCATAGGCGTTTTGCGTTTCTTGTGTAAAGCAACCAGTCGCTGTTCCTCTGATTCTTTCGGAGAAAAACAAAAGCTTTCCGTATTCCGTAACAGATACTTGGCAAGTATCTGCTGGGCCTTAGGGCCAATAGGAACTACCCTTTTATGTTTTTTGCCGTGTCGGGCATTCTTATTATAAATCTGTGGAACATTATACCACCATACACCAGCCTTGCTGTCTTTTTCAATATTACACGGCCTCATACCCGTAAGCTCGATACTTCTCATACCCGTCAAAAACTGCAACCGTATCATATCTGCTATTATTGCAGTCGTATAAGGCAGCACAGCCTTCATGTGTTCCTTTTCAACAGGCTCAACAGCCGGATTATCCTCCAGATCACTTTGACCGGGTTTTAAAGACCTTACTGCCTGTAAAGCATGATATGTGCTGGCATGAATCAATTCTTCCTCTACTGCCCACTTAAACATTGTTTTGATAATACCGATCTTCTTGTTTAGTGTCTTCAGGCAATAACGATTAACCTTCACCTTTTTTACCGTTCTTTTAAGACCAGCCATGTATTTCCGTAAAGCCTTCAGTTTACGAGGGCCGAATTCCTCTACCGAAAGATCACCGCAAAACTCTATCAGAGGACGCATTGTTTCTCGTATCTCATTGGGATAAACGGTAGGTGTGCCATCAACCTTGCGAAAAACCTCATTAGCATGTACCATGTACGCCTTTACAACACCGGCTATTTTACCGTCAAAACTGGCCATATCATTAGCTGGCTTTGCATCAAAAAGAAACTTCTGCCACATGTTTCTTGCAATCTCAATTGCAACCGCCTTATCACCTTTATAGGCATACTTTGACCCCGGCGCTTTAAGAGGGAAAACTGAGAACTGTTGGCTGTTTGGCAGCTTCACCCGCCAGTACCATCTGCCATTACGTTGATAAACCGAACCTGCAACCTTCGCTTTCTTAGCCATTGTGATCTCCTTGTAACAATAAATTAATAAAACTATTACATTTATTATTACATGGCTTGCGGGGGGGCAAAAATTAAAAGCTGTAAATCCTTGACAAACAAAAAGTTAAGTGAATGGGCAGAGGCGGAGTTGAACCGCCGACACACGGATTTTCAGTCCGTTGCTCTACCAACTGAGCTATCTGCCCGCAAGTAAGGTGACAGGTTATCTGCCCTGCCGTAATATTGCAAGTGTTTAATTGTAAAAGTGCTATTTTTTGCCCAAATTAGGGCTTTGCCTCCGCCTGGGACCGCTTCTTTAAATATATCCTCACAACAGTAATATCCGCAGGCGTTATCCCCCCTATCCGGCCGGCCTGACCCAGCGTAAACGGCTTAAAGAACGCAAATTTTTCCTTTGCCTCATTACGCAGATGATCGATCCTGCCGTAATCGATATCTTCGCCGAGCCTGATATTTTCAAGGTTTCTGAAAGCCTCGATCTGCTTGTTCTGCTTAGCCAGATAACCTTCATACTTGGCATCTATAGCCGCAGCCTCGAGAACATCGTATGGCAGATCCATCTGTCTTATCTGTTCTATACCCTGCAATTCTTCTGCCAATCCCGACCCCGGCCGCTTAAGGCTGTGCCATATTGTTTTTCCCTCAATTCGCGCTTTTTTTAGATATGCACTAAGTTCTTCAATCGCAGAAACCTTATTTTTAAACAAATCCCAGCGATTATCGTCCACAAGCCCGACGCTTCTGCCGATTTGGGTCAATCTGCGATCCGCATTATCGGACCGAAGCGATAAACGATATTCCGCACAGGAGGTGAACATCCGGTATGGCTCGTCGATATCCTTAGTAAGCAGATCGTCTATCAAAACCCCAATATAACCCTGGTCCCTTCCGATAACCACCGGCTCGGCACCCCTGATCTTTTGGACCGCATTGACACCCGCAATGATGCCCTGTCCGGCAGCTTCCTCATACCCGCTGGTTCCGTTAACCTGCCCTGCCAAAAACAACCCATCAACGATCTTGCTTTCCAGGTTGATCTTCAATTGAACAGCCGGGCTGTAATCATATTCTATGGCATAGGCATAATGAACCACTCTGGCATTTTCCGTTCCGGGCAAAAGCTTGAGCATCCTGTCCTGCACATCTTTAGGCATCGAGGTGCTGATGCCGTTGCAATAAATAGTCGTCAGCACCTCATCTTCCGGCTCAAGAAAAACCTGGTGCCTGCTCTTGTCGGCAAATCTTACTATTTTACCTTCAATGCTCGGGCAGTACCTTGGCCCGACAGATTTTATCTGCCCGGTATAAAGTGGAGCCCTGTCAAGATTGTCACGCAGTAGTTTATGTATCGCTTCATTGGTATAGGTGATCCAGCAGGGAAGTTGTTTTCGGTCTATTGTTTTATTCAAAAATGAAAACGGTCTTGGTTCATCATCGCCCTGCTGGGTTTCAAGCTTGTCATAATCTATCGTCCCGGCATCGAGCCTTGCCGGGGTGCCGGTTTTTAATCTTCCAAGTTTAAGCCCCAAACTCTTAAGCGAATCGCTCAGTTCATTACTTGCCGGCTCATCGAGCCTGCCCCCCTCCCATTGATCGGTACCCATATGCATAAGCCCGCGAAGAAAAGTACCTGCTGTGATGATG
>JAFGKL010000035.1 GCA_016928585.1 Sedimentisphaerales bacterium | reverse complement strand
TCTGGAAGCACATAGTGAAGTTGATGTTCTGGGCACTGCATTTGAATTGTTTGGCGACAATAATAAGGATAAAACATTCATACTGCCGGAAACAGATAAGGCAATTCGAAAAAGGTTGCCGTTTCGCTTTTGTTTTTGCCATCCAAGTGTAATGTTTAAAAGAGAACTCGTTTTAGCCCACGGCGGATACCAGGGAGGAAGATATTGTCAGGATGTCGACTTGTGGCTGAGATTATCCAGAGACAAATCTGTCAAATTTGCTAACCTCCGGGAAGTGCTGCTCGAGTACAGGATACACCCCGGCCAGGCAAAGTGGTCTAGAGAAACCGGCATTCTTAATGCCAGTCAGTTATTCAGGGAATCGCTTATGCAAAGATCGCCGTTATTATTTTTAGGTTTCCTGCTGGCCGTGATTAAGCTGTTAAGGCCTGCCGGACGGGTCCATACCGGAAAGGTATAGTTCTGAATAACGTTTGATCGCCAAAGCAAGATCGTGATGTTCCTTTACATATTCAGCTGCAGCAGTGCCAATTCGTTTTCTCAGATCATCATCTTCAATAAGCTCACGGATCCGTTTTACAAAATCATCTACGGTCTTTTCAAGAAACCCCGTTTTGCCATGATCTATCAGATCATTATTGCCGATGATATCGGTAGCAACAACCGGTCTTCCCAGTGCCATTGCCTCAAGAACCGCTATCGGCATGCCCTCCCATAAAGAAGTCTGAATATAAACATCCAGTTGGGGTAAACGTGACAGAACTTCCTCCCTTGGTAAAAAACCTGTAATTGTTATGTTATTTGCCGAAGGAGGTTTGCGGTCCAAAGCGTATCCAAACCAGGTAAAGCTCATCTCCGGCAAACGCTCGGCGATTTGGCCAAACATTTCCGGATTTCTGGCCGCGGTGATCCTGCCTGTAATGCCTATCATGGGTTGTTTGGTCGATTTCGGTTCACTGGTGATGCGTATTCTGTCCAGGGCATCGACATCTATAAAATTCTCTATCTTGACTACTTTTGAGCTGTACTTTTTGGCTAAATTAAACTCCCCCTGAGAGGACGCTACCAACGTGCCTCCGAATTTGGAGGCGATAAATTCCAGGCAATAAAACACCTTCCTGGTTAAACCGCTAACATCTGTTCGTAAAAAAGAAAATCCATGTGGATTATAAAAAACGTTGTAACTGCCGGCAAGTTTGCATGCCAGTCTCCCCGAAAAACCCGCTTTAGACGAATGTAAATGAACCGCGCACGGCTGTTCTGTTTTAATGATCTTAACAAGCTTTGGTACGCCGCAAATATTATTTAAAATGGAACGCATGGGAAGATATTTAAGCTTAATGTTGTCTGACGAAAAATCTTGTTCGTATGTCTTCGGTGAATCCTGACGAAGTGAATGTATTATAATAATTTCAAAATCGCTCTGGGGCAGATTCGTCACCAGATCTTTTATAACAGAATAAACACCTGTCGCAAAGCTCTCAACAACATAAATTATTTTACATCTTTTTTTCATATATGATAATATCTCGTTTTTTCCTGTTATCCCAGCAAAACGAAAAGGCCTCCTCGTAATGGTCCGACTGGTCGTTGCTTTTAAATGCTTCGGATCGTTTTTGGGGTATTACCACAAATTTTGCCAGCGTCAATGCGTCTGCATCGTCATAACCAATACCTTTACGATCGGCGTAAAATGCAACCCGAGGATCAACAGCCGCTATAATATCACATTCTTCGGAATTTTCTTTGAGCCACTGGGCCGCCTTGCGGATGAATACCTTATCATAATGTAAAGGCCTAAGCAAATTCGGCATACATATTAAAATTCCCAATGTAATTAACGAAATAAACTTAACATGTGTTTTCTCGTTTTCAAGAGGTTTTTTAAGCCCCTGCACAAATATCTGCAGGCCGACAGGAATATACAGGGAACTAAGCATTACAAGCGGCATTGAGTGCCGTGTACTCATATAGCCGGCCGTGCTATACAGCCAAACCATTAAAAAGACATTCAAAGCCAAAAATATGCCCATATAAAACGTTTCAGGCTCCTTCCAGGCGGGTTTTTTAAAGCTAATGTATATTCCTGTGAATAAAAAAGGCATAAAAAACCACATTACCGTTTGGCCGATGTTCTCCAATAATACCCCGACAGCCTTAACAATTTTTAAAGGAGCAACGCCGGCAAAATATACATAATGATCGCCGCTCTCTGCTTCCGTAAGTAAAGGTGCTTTCAGATCTGCCGAAGTGAAGTTCCCAACGCCCTTTTTGGGAAATATCGAACCTTTTAAATGCATATAAGGGGTTGCTGCTGCAAGAAAACTTAACAGCAATAAAACTGCTGTTAGCACTGATTTGGATCTATAGGAAATTCCTTTGCCTGTAACAGCTTGCAATCCCAGCCAAAGACCGCCATATATGATCACTTGTGCGCCTTCCGGCCTAAACAGAAATCCAATGCCCGCCAATAGCCCTGCAGGAGCAAACAGCAGCCAGTTCCGTTTTTTTGATGCATATATCAAAAGCAGCAGGGAACTGGCAAAAAAGAAAAAGAAAGGCCAGTCACTAAGGGCTTCACTTCCATATTCTGCCGGCTTGGGGAAGAACAACAGGATCAATACTCCCCAAAAACTTAATTTACTCGTTACTAAATTTTTCCCTATAAAATAAAGTACGATTACGGAGAGCAGCCTGAAGATCAGGGCCGATATCTGTGCTGAATAGATCCACGTAAAAGTAGAATTGTTTGCATTAAACTGACGCAATAATTTATTAGTTGCTAATATTACCGACGCAAAGCCAGGGTGCTGATCTTCCTGCTGCATCGCTTGAACCGGATCAATCTCAATATTTTTTGCATAATTTATATAAGTTACACCGTCCTTCGCGACAACTACGGTCGTAAAGATAAGATAAATACCAATAACCAGGGCGATCACCAACAAAATACACAGGTTAACAGCGTCTCTTTTTGAAATAAATTCGTTACTTTGATGGTTAATGAGCATTTTCTCCTTTGATAACGTGCCATGGCGTTTGCAGCAGGATCCAAAGATCAAAAAGAAACGACCAGTTCGTTACATAATATAGATCATAAACCAGCCTCTTTCTAAGAGAGGTGTCGCCGCGGTAGCCATTAACTTGTGCCCATCCCGTAATGCCGGTTTTGACTTTATGTCTAAGCATGTACTTTTTATATTCATCAGAAAATTGCTTAACAAAGTAGGGCCTTTCCGGCCTTGGACCTACCATGCTCATTTGTCCTTTTAGAACATTTATTAACTGTGGAAATTCGTCAAGACTTGTCTTACGAAGCCATTTCCCTATACCGGTACACCGGTCATCGTCTTGTTTGGACCATTGAGGACCGCTCTCTTTTTCTGCATCACATTTCATAGTACGGAATTTAATTATTTCAAAACTCTTTGAATCCATACCTGTTCGTGTCTGCTTATAAAAAATAGGCCCCTTGGAAGTAAGTTTTATTAAAATAGCGATCGCTGTCATAGGAATAAAAAATAATATAAGCAGAAAAAACGCCATACAAAAATCGAATGTATGTTTTAAAAAGATCTTATACCCGCTCAATGGCGAATCTGCCGCCGAGAATAATAGCTGAGAACCGATCGGCACTACCACCGGCTTGCTTATCGACATCAGATTGCCCCAGTCTGGAATGATCCTGATCGTAATCCCGGTGTATTGAAGAGATTCAAGTATTGGGTAGGCCCGCTGAGACTCATTTCCACTTAAAGCCAGATAGATTTCTTCTATCGATCGGCCATTTATAAGTGCAGGCAGCTTCTCTATCGGCCCATAAACAGGTATCCCCATCTGTTCGGTACCAATATAATCAGGATCGTTATCTACGAAGAAAAGGCATTTAAGTCCCAGCCAACCTGTGTTTTGAATATCGCGAAGAAGCTGTTTGCCCTTCTCACCCGCCCCTATGATGATATAATAACGAACATTATAGCCTCTCTTGCGAAACTGCTTCAAAACACTGATCACAAGTAAGTGAGACAGCGACAACCCAAAAAATAACATCACAATAAAAAGTATCAGAAGTTTTCTTGAATAAACTTCGCTTTTGGCATAATAGAAAAATGCCACTATCAGCAGAGAATTAAACAAGACCGCTTTGGAAAAATCTGTGAAGTGCATCAGAAAATTATGAACTCGTTTTGACTTATAAAGACCTGCCCACAAACACCCAAGATAGCAAATACAAACAATAGGAAACAGTAATATTAAATGGTTTCCAAACTCAGGAACGCCCAGAGAAGTGTCAAATAACCCGGACTTGAAGCGAAGAAAGTATACTGATACCCAGCAAATGGCGATAACCAGGATGTCAGCAATAGAGTGAAATAAATTAAAAAACGCTGAATATGTTTTTAACATATATTGAATCCGCAATAAACACTAACAACTCATGACATTGTACTTAAGCAGTTTGATTTTCTCCAGAACTATAAACTGCTTTTGTTGTAGAAATAAATGGTAAATATCAGAGCGGCATAATACATCCAAACCCCCTTCTTTGCAAGAAAATTGACTTTATCGCACCGAACCCCTAACTTTCGGCGATCAGGGCAATTATGGCTCTATGGAGACTCGATGTGCCCGGTAGAAAAAGATTGCTATATGTTTAATATTGTGCTAAAAATAGGC
>JAFGKL010000175.1 GCA_016928585.1 Sedimentisphaerales bacterium | reverse complement strand
GGTCACGCCTGGGTTCGCACATCTTATAACTACTGGACCCATAACGAAACGAAGCTCTCCGAGCTTAAAAGCAGCAAGCCTATGATAATAGATAACCTCCAGGAGTGGGAAGTGATACCGCATAAAAAGAATATTGATACCCCTCTCGGCATTACGGCATGGTTTGCGGATGGCCATGTAAGCTTCTGCAAAAACCCGAAAATATTCGAATCTCCTCCATGGCCAAGACTCGCCGGCGTTTCTAACGGCCCGGGCGACAATCGCACAGCATTTAACGATATAATAAGATTAATCGAAAAATATAATTAACAACTATAATTTTCATTAGCTATTGTAATTGTTCATAACAAATATTCGCTATTGATATGTATGCTTCGGCGCTTATGTCTTCACCCCTGCTGTGTGGATCGACAAACGCTTTTGCAAATATCCCGTGCCAGTCGGTAATTCTTTTAAGATCACCCTCGGCAAACTTAACACACGCCTGCATCATCTTCCTGCGATGCCCCATAAACAAATTCACCGTCTCCCCCAGGCAATCCATATTGTGTATCCGCCGTACTTTTTCGCTTTGCCGTACAAACCGAACTATCGACGAGTCAACCTGCGGCGCCGGCCAGAAAACACTCGGTTTAAGCTTGCGCAAAACCTTAGCCTCGCCCGTTGCTGACATCAAAATGCCAAGCACCCCATAATCGTCATTGCCGGGGCTCGCTGTCATTCGGTCGCCAACCTCCTTTTGTACCGTAACACACATCGAATCGGCCGTTATCGAATCGCTCTGACCGGTTATAAGATTTGCCATCAGTGCCGCCGCGATCTGATAAGGAAGATTTGCAACAAGCAGCAGCCTGCCCCGCATCCTTGACTTCGCTTTTTTGACGGCTTCGACAACCTCGCGGCAAAGTTTGTGCTTGCCTTTGAGGATGTCGGAGTTTATGACCGTTACGTTCTTAAACGATGAAAGCTGCTTGCCTGCTATCTTTGCAAGAGTACTGTCGATCTCGACCGTTATAACTTTGCCTGCCGCTTCCGCAAGCCCTTCTGTAAACGATCCCGTGCCGGTACCTACCTCCAGCACAACATCGTCTTCTTCGATGCCTGCCTTCTCGATCAAAAGTCGTATCAGGTTAAGGTCTATAAGAAAATTCTGACCGAAACGCTTGTTTGGCGTTAAACCGGCCGATGCCAGCAGTCTTTCAATTTGTTGTTTGGTTTGCATTTTCTGTTTTAACCGCCAAGTCGTTCTCACGGCGCTTTTTGGCCATCTCTATTGCAACATGTATCGCCTCGATCATGCTCGCAGGGTTTGCGATACCCTTGCATGCTATATCAAAAGCCGTACCGTGGCACGGCGACGTACGAATTATCGGTATCCCTATCGTAACGTTAACCGCACTGTTAAACGCACACATCTTAACAGGTATCATACCCTGGTCGTGATACATCGCCACTACCCCGTCGAATTCTCCTTGCATCGCACGCAAAAACAATGTGTCGGCCGGGTAAGGACCGCTGCAGTTTATCCCGACCTCCTGTGCAAGAAGTACCGCCGGGCTGATGATCCTTTTTTCCTCATCACCGAACTGACCGTCCTCACCAGCATGAGGGTTAAGACCGGCCACAGCGATCTTGGGCCTTTTGATCCCGAAATATTCTTTCAGTGCCGTATCAAGAAGATCGATCGGTTCAAAAACACACCCGATAGTGAACTTATGACGAATACTGAACAGTGCTTCATGTATCGTCGCAAGTGCTACCCGCAGCGGCCCTGCCACGAACATCATCGCTTTTCTCGGCGACTTGCAAAGCTCGGCAAGCATCTCCGTATGACCGGGCCAACTGCCGCCGGCAAGTTTCCAACTGACCTTGCTTATCGGCGCCGTTACCACCGCATCTATGATCCCGTCACGGGCAGCATTTATCGCATCCTTACAAAATCTCATCGAAGCTTCACCGGCGATCTTGTTAGGCCGGTGTATCCACGCAGGAACTCCGTAGTCGTCATAATCCGCTACCACTACCTGACGAGGATATCCCCTGCTCAGCTTCTCATGCTGATGACGCTTCCAGTATTGATCTATCTCCGCCGCATCGGCGGCATACCCAAGCAGCTCGTCCATACCGAAAATAATGAACTTTGCCTCTCTGCGAATAAGCGGATCGCTCAACGCCTTGACAATGATCTCGGGACCTATACCTCCCGGGTCACCCATCGTTATCCCGATGACTATTTCGTTGCCGATTGAATGTCCGTTACCGTTATTCATATAAATTTTATTTTGCTTTCAGAAAAAATTCAAATAACATCGCCAAAGGCGATCCCACAATTCGTAATTTATGCCATAGGTATTCGTAATTGAACATTTGTAATTTATGCCCTGGGTATTGTAGTTTAATCGCCCTAAAGGCAGTTAAAAACCGTATTCTTTTAGTTTGCTCTCTGTAAGTCCGCCTTTTTCGGGCAGGATTTTTTTAAGCTGTTTTTTCACGGCCTTTATTAATATGTCCGTTTCGATATTTACAATATCCCCGATTTTGGCCGTGCCTAATGTAGTCTCCTGCAAAGTCGTCGGTATAACGCTGATACCAAAACTCCTCTCATCCATCTTCGATACCGTAAGGCTGATCCCGTCGATCGCAACCGACCCTTTTACGACCATCTCATCAAGAAGCTCTTTGCCGGCTGAAAAAACCATCTCCGAAAACGCACCTTTACGCTCAATACTGCTTACTGTCGCCACGCCGTCAATATGACCCTGAACTATGTGCCCGCCGAACCTGCCTTCCGCGCTCATTGCACGTTCGAGATTTACTTTCGCAGAAACTGTTAAATTGTTAATACTTGATCGCGACAATGTCTCTGCACTTACATTGAATTCTATCGCCGTACCGCTGATCTTGCTGACAGTCAGGCAAACTCCGTTAACCGCCACACTATCCCCATGTTTTATATCATCGCACAGTTTGCCAAGATCAACGCTTATAACTTTTCCGCCGGATCCTTGGCGAATACCCTTAACAGTACCGATCGATTCTATTATACCTGTAAACATTATATTTATCCTTAAGATCAATGTTCCTGCTGATAAGTTTACATCTATGCTAAAATTTCCGACCGTAAAAGTCAATCTTGTTTAAAAGCCCGTGCCGGACGATACCCGAAACATTTATTTTTCACTTGACTTTACTTCCCAAATATTGGTATAATAATAACGATGCGAGTGCAAATTGGCGTCTTCGCCACACGCTTTATCCGCGGTAAGAGCTATTAAAGGCATCTCGCAGCAGGGAGACAGGCCTGCAATCTAACTATAAATGCCTGCCTCCCCTGTTTATGCGCTAAAATAACAATTCATCAATAAAAATTGATAATTTAATTTCATCCGGAAATAATTATTGGTATCATGGCTCGGTAGCTGCTTAACCTGTATTTTTTCATGATCAAAGGAGTTTGGCATGTTTACCGTTTGTTTGGTTAATAAAACAAAATTCCGGGCTTTTTGCCTTGGTATATTGTGTATGGCTGTCTTTATAACAACCGACCGCCTTTACGCGTTCACTATCGCCGAGACTGCCACTACAATGGAAGTTGCAGAAACCATCGATGGAACAGAGGCACGATCTGTTCTCGGTGGCAAAAATCGCCAGGGCAGGGAAAATCAAAGGGATCGATCGGGTACAATTAACATTGATACACTTTTAAAAGAACTGCTTGAAGATATCAATGAACAAAAATATCCGGACAAAAAAAGCACCTTAAACACTGCAAAGCTTCTGTTGGCCGCTAAAAAAGATCTTGATGAGTCCGACAGCAGTGCAACCTGTCAGTACTTTATGCTGCAGGCATGGAATGACTACTTCGCAGGTAATAAAGACAGGGCTCTTAAAGCTTCGCTGAAAGCATACAAGACTGACGCAGCTAACAGCGATGCGCGTCTGACTCACACTGCTATTGCTTTGATCAATGGGGAAAAGCCAATTGTGCTTGATCCGG
The DNA here is from genome assembly GCA_016928585.1 of Sedimentisphaerales bacterium. GTDB lineage: Bacteria > Planctomycetota > Phycisphaerae > Sedimentisphaerales > Anaerohalosphaeraceae > JAFGKL01. The sequence goes on along the minus strand of JAFGKL010000175.1, from coordinate 2,182 downwards.
AAAAGGAAGATCAGGCTCAAAGAAGACCTCCCCAAAACGAACGAATGAATCCTACCGGACCGATGGGGCCGCGGGGAAACATGCCGCCTCCTGCAAGATCAGCCTCAAGATCAAGGTCTGACGCAATACTTCAACTCGATGAAAGTGCATTGAACGATAAAATGCTCGCAAACACCGTAGAACCGTTAAACCTTAATTGTCTGAATTCGACTTCTTTTTCATACGATCAGGATTCGGCTCTTTGTGCGATGTTCTGGCAGATGGGGCTCAAGGATACTTCGTCCGTTGCGGACCCAAATGACAAAAAAAAGAAATCCAAAACCCCGACTGCTCCCGCCCGCCCGGCCTATCCCGATCCAAGACAGGCCATGATGTTTGGGCAAAACAATAACAATCGCCGCGGAAATAACCAAAACGATCCGCTGTCTGCTCAGATGGACGCGTTCGGGCAGCTTTTCGCCAATAACATCGATAACCCGGCGGTTAAATTCGTTGCAATAAACATCGATACTGCAAAGAATGCAAAGTCTGGTGTTACGCAAAAACTTATGGAAAATCCATGGCCATGGGCACAGGTCGTGGCTGGAGATCCGACCAATAACCTTGATATATCGCAGGCATTTGCCGATCTGGACACCGATAAAAATTCTATCGTTATCGTTGATCAGGAAGGCGCCGTAAAATACGCAGGACCCGCAGAAGGTTTTCTCGCACCGCTGGTAATAAACGACCTTGCTCCGGCATCTGCGGAAATCCAAAATACTGCTATAGTAAAATCCAACAGCAGCCCGCCAAAAAAAACACCGGAACAAAGAACAACTGCGGCAGCAAAAAAACCTCCGGCAGCAAAAACTGCACCGGCTCCTGAAAAAATTATCGATGATGAAGAATATTTCGATCCCCAGGCTGAAAAACTTCTGGAAAACGGAAGAGGTTTCATTAAAATAGGACACCTGACAAGTTATAAAAAAGGTATCGACTTGTGCCGTCAGGTAATAGCCGACTATCCAAACACAAAATATGAGCAGGAGGCCAGAGTAATACTAAGAGGAGTGCCGGAAAGACATCACAAAAGATATAATATAACGAAGGAAGAGCTGGGCCTGGAATAATCACGATCATGGAGGATAGCACTATGTTAGCCGTTGAAACTGGAAATGTCCCTACAATTAATATCACCGCTGGCTGTCTGCCCGAAGCATGGGAAAAAACCGTCATCGCCGTATGGGAAAACGGTATCGATGTAAAAACACAGTACGACAAGCCTGACGATGAACTCAGCAAGGACGCAACTGTAATGATAACCGTCAACGACCCCTTCGCAGAGCCGAGAATACACAAAAATTTCCCCGGCGGACCCGAAGAACTCGAATCATACAGGCAGGAAGTCGTTGCCGGCATACACGATCACTGGATCGACCCGGCTGCCGGCAAATGGACATACACCTACCATGAAAGAATGTTTGCATACACCCCCGTAGAGGACATAAGGAACGCAAACACCCCTAAGCCTTTTGTTCCGTTCGACCAGATACAATACATCATCGACTCGCTTGCTAACTGTAATCATACCCGCCGCTCACAGGCGATAACATGGATGCCAACTGCCGACCCGAAAACCGATGACCCCCCATGTCTCCAAAGATTATGGTGCAGGCTTATAGCCGATGATGACGGCTTCGTACTGAACATGAATACACACTGGAGAAGCAGGGATCTTTACAAGGCATGGTTCATGAACGTCTATGCGCTTACGGATCTGCAAAAAATGATCGCCGAAAAGATCGCCGAAAAGATCGGTCAGCCGGTAAGGGTCGGAAGGTATGTCGACATCTCCGACTCGCTCCATATCTACGGCTCATACTTCGATGAGGTCAGGGTAGAAGTGGAAAAAATGAAGAACCCCGACAAGTCGTTTAAGGATCGCGCCTGGGACACAAACCATCCCGCATTCGAAATGATGACGCAGCAGGCAAGAGAAAACCTCGAAAGGGACCCCGACTGGTACGCCAGGGCAAAAGGCTAAAAAAACTTTTTGCAAAAACTATCCGTTCTGTTTTTCTATCGAAAGCAAATAAAAAAATGCCGCCGCCTATTGTTGTTTTTCCTTTTGCCTTCTCCTTACTCCTGTAAATACATGACTTTGTAACCGCATCCAAAAAAAACTCACAGCCCCGTTTTT
>JAFGKL010000174.1 GCA_016928585.1 Sedimentisphaerales bacterium | reverse complement strand
GGAGTCCCAAGGACCGCCCTTGTGTGTCGCGGGCGTCTCGCCCGCGCGTTACGCGGGCATCTTGCCCGCGATAAGAGGCCGTCTCCGCCTCGACCGACTCGGACGGCTCTCGTTTTCGCGCATCCTGGAGTTTCTTAAGCTCACCGATCGTCCAGAACAGGCTCGCCTCGAACCGCCGTTCGTACATCGACAGCCGCTCCAGCACCCGATCTGACTGAAAGTCCCACTTGGCAATCACACCCAGAGCCAGGTCGTCATAACAGCGCTTCGTATTTTTCGACAACCGGCTCGGCTGCCCCGTGATCAGCGACTTGCTAAAAATCGGCCTCGAGCAGTTGATTTCGTCTTTGATTTTCACGTCGATCACCTCATCGTGCATCTGCGCAGCGCGCTTGATCCGCCAGGTCAGACTGACGATCCGCTCGGCCAGAATGGCTTCCATCGCGCCGACGGGACCCAGCTCTTCGAGCATTTCCTCGCGTAAAGCGTCGAATTCCGTTTGATTTTCGCTGATAACCACCTCTTTTCGCGCAAAAAGGCCGTGTTTCGTGGCGTTTTTCGCCGACGTTGCCTTTCCTTCTACCGTTCGCGGCCCGGTCGATTTTTGCGCATTGCGCCGATTGGCCAGAAGTTGTGCTTGAGTCGCCATGATGGAAACCTCCAAAATAGAAATGATTATTGATTAATGATGATTGATTATCCTTCGACTCCGCTTAGGATGGTGACCCTGTCGAACCATTGACGATTGTTTATGAATCATCCATGATATATATTAGTTTAATAAATATCATACATTGTTTCAAATAAAAAAAATAAAATACACTGAAAAAGTCCTTGACTTACGCTTGTTGCTGCAAAAGAGTGAGTGCGATGGTTCGCACCATGTTGTTCTGGGGGATTATGAGTGCACATTCGTGAAAATTTGTGCGAAATTGTTATTTTATGTAAAAAAATGTAAATTATTGTAATTATTTGGCACGAAATAATCTCATTGTTCCCAGGAAATCTTTAATGCTCCCAATGCCCATATTAGAAATGTAAAAGAAGTTCCTTGTCGTAAGCTAATCCCTAATGAAACTCTGACCCCATTATTCCCCAAATGGTTTGGCTCTTTTAACCGAACGAACTGGTTAGATCGTTCTTAATTAGCTGGATAGTATCCCACCTGTAGCCACTTTGTAAGTATATAAATCTTACTGGGAATTCATCTCAATTCCGGTATAATCATTTTGAATAATTCTGTTCTGTCTTTGTCGCAGTAACCATATTTCCTCGTGCTCATAGGAGGTAGAACTATGAGAAGCATATTGAGTGTTCATTTCATATTGGGATTTGTACCGATCATCATCGTTTCACCCTGCTTTTCTGCTGAACCCAATGCTCCAATCGAAGACTCCAAGTATCTCCAGGCTGTTCGTGAGTTTGCCGATAATGTGCTTAAATACGGCCGGGACACCTATGGTCCTAAGCATACACCCTTGTTTGTCGATGGTCTGAATGTCTATACCCACGAGCCGGTGAAATGGATAAGCCCTAATCGTGATGTGTTTAGTGCTACTGAGATTGAAGAGTGGGTTCTTTCCAACTTTGGTTCTCAGCAGACTTTATTGCGAACCCTGAACGGCTTATCGGCAGTAACCGGAGATCCTAAATACCGCGAAGCGGCCACACAAGCAATCAAATATGCCTTTGATAATCTGCGGACTCCTAGTGGAATGTTTTATTGGGGGCATAAAGCTGCTTATGATGTACGGGGAGATAAAGTTTATTCTTACGGAAAACAACACGAGATAAAATTACATTATCCATATTACGAACTGATGTGGCAGGTTGATCCAACTGCAACAAAGGAATTAATCGACGCTACGTGGTCTGCGCATGTTTTGGATTGGTCAAACCTCGACATAAATAGGATTGCCTCGTTTACAGAGCATCTTGAAGAACCATGGAACCATGAATATAAAGGAGGGCCTGTTTTCTTTAATAGTAAGTCTCCATTGGCGCATGGATTCTTCAATGTTGGAACAAGTTTGGCTTATTCCGGCGCAGAGCTCCATATACTTTCAGGTCAGGAGCAACCGTTGGTATGGAGTAAGCGTCTCATTCATCGATTTGTGGATACACGGAATCCTAATACCGGAATTAGTGCTTATCAATACAACAAGCCACAACGTAGATTTGTAGGAGGTAGCGTAGCAAAACACTTCAATGATCCACGAACCGGAGTATTCCCTTTCCATCCCTTTGAAGCTAAGAGGAAAATGAATCTTACGTATTTTGGAGAAAATATGGAGCCTCTCCAATGGATTAGCATGCTCTTGACTGGTGATATGCTTGGCGAGCAAGGTAAAGAGCTTGCCCTGTGGTCCTTAGAAGAGCTTACTGCTTGGGGTAAGGCTTCTTATCGAGAAAGGGATAATTCGTTTGTGCCCATACTTACTGATGGAACAAATATCGAAGGTTTTGTGCTTGAAGAGTCCTGTCCGCTAGGCTTAAAGGGAGACATTGCAAAGGCTCTCTTTGCGGGGCCGGAATACTTCTGGTCATATGCCATTGGATACAGGGTAACCGGCGATGTGTTTATGTGGCAGATGGTAAGATGCATTGCTCGGGGGAACGGCTTCGGAGATATCGGTGCGGTTCCCGGCCAGACACCGGCATTGAATGTAGACACAACCAATTCCGATGCCTACAGCTTATTGGCCTTTCTTGAGCTTTATAACAGAACAACTCTGAAGGAATTCCTAGCTATGGCACGGCGCCTTGCTGATAATATTGTGGCTAAGAAATTTAATAAAGGACTCTTTACCTTAAGTCAAGAACATATTTATGCAAGATTTGATTGCTTTGAGCCGCTAACTTTACTGCATTTAGTAGCGGCTTTAGAATCTCAGCAAGAATTAGCGCCGCAAGTTTGGCCAAGTTGTACGGTATTTACCCCTCCTTATCGGTATAAGCATGATGGCTGCGATCGTACAATGATATATGCGTTAACAAAATCACCAGAGGTTTCTTGGTCGCTTCAAGAGGCTGCTGCTGTCGGTGATTTAGATTTAGTAAAGTCGCTTATTGAGGACGATTCCGAAGTTGATAAAGAAGAAGATAGCTCTGGATATACCGCTCTGCATCGTGCTGTTATGGGTGGCCACAAGGAAGTAGTCGAATACCTTATTGCTAAAGGTGCTTGTATAGATTATATTGCCGGCGGCAACACGCCTTTATCTCGGGCCGTCTATAAGGGCCACATAGAGATAGTTAGGTTATTATTAGATCATGGCGCTGACGTTAACGTCAAAAACAATTGGGAGGATAGCAAACCGCCTCTCGAGATTGCCGTTGAGAGAGGGCAGAAAGAGATAGTCAGTTTGTTAGTAGAGAGCGGTGCGGGAAGTACTTCTATACAGACAGCTGCCTATTTGGGATTACAGGAGCAAGTTAAAAAGTTCTTAGATCAAGGCATTGAAATTAACGTAAAGGATGGTAGGGGGAATACGCCGCTATTGTATGCGGCCATGGGAGGCCATGAACAGCTTGTCCGGTTTTTGATCGAGCAGGGGGCAAGCATTAATGAGAAAGGTGCGAATGGCAATACAGCATTGTATCACGCTGTTCAAAGTGGGAATAGTAGCGTAATAACTTTTCTTTTGGACAATGGTGCAGAAGCTTCATTTTTTATTAAAATGCGAGCAAATATGATACGTGCGGCAGAGGAACAGAAAACAAAAGACAAGGAAACAGGGATATCTGTTCATGTAGCCGCTCAGAATGGGGACCAGGAAAAAGTCAAGGCTCTTCTTGGCCAGGGAGCGGACATTAACGCAAAAGACAGCGAGGGCAATACCATACTGCATTATGCAATTAAGGGGCGTCACTCCGATCTTATTCAGTTTTTAATCGCTCAGGGTGTTGATGTGAATGTCCGGGGTAAGGATGGTCGTACAGCGCTGAATCTTGTTGCTGCGGATAACGATATTAGTTCTGTCAAGCTTCTTCTTTCCGCGGGAGCTGATGTTAGTTTAGTTCCTGGCGGCAGCCCTCCGGCGTTATTTTTTGCTGTTTTGAAAAATAATATAGATATGGTGAAGCTGTTGGTTGAAAAAGGGGCGCGGCCCGACAGCAAAGTAACCGACGATATGACGGTATTTCAATATGCAGTCTCAACGAGAAAACGGGACATAGTCGAGCTGTTGACCAAGGCGGCAGAGGCGCAAGAAAAAGAATGACTGGGAGCAAGGCAAGCACCTCCTCAAAGGAGTCCCTGGGAGAAAATAGGGACGCACCGTATTTACCTGTTTCTCTTTTTCAACGTCATGGTCATCTCGGCTGTCAATAATAGGGTACGTCCCAAATAGGTCCCAAATAGGTACGAAATAGGTAGGGTGGGCCTTGGCCTACCCTTTATCATCAGTCACATTCTTGACGGTGGGGCAATACCGTAATCTCTGGGGTATGCCTTATGGCAGGCATCCCCAAGGGAGCCCCACGAATGGAACTTCTGGCCCCAGGCGGTTCCCTATCCGAGATAATAAGTTGTAAAAAGATTTTGCTGAAAAACCCCCTCATTTTCAAAGAGAGTTGTTGACAGGGTGACATGAGGTTGTAAAATAGGTT
>JAFGKL010000173.1 GCA_016928585.1 Sedimentisphaerales bacterium | reverse complement strand
TGGATAAAATCAAGAAAATATTTTGCAAGGTCGACCATACAAACGTCCTGATCCATAACGATCAGTCCGCCGGAACCCATTATGGCACCGATTTTCTGTACATTGTCATAATCTATAGGCGTGTCGAGATATTCTACGGGAATACATCCTCCTGACGGCCCGCCAAGCTGTGCAGCTTTGAATTCCTTGCCCTCACCAAGTCCGCCGCCAATATCATACACGATCTGTCGCAGGGTTGTTCCCATAGGAACTTCGACAAGGCCGGTATTGACAACTTTCCCTGCAAGAGCGAATATCTTTGTTCCTTTGCTTTTTTCGGTTCCGATCTTCGAGTAGTGATCATGTCCATTGCTGATAATGCTCGGTATATTGGCAAAAGTTTCGACATTGTTTATATTTGTAGGTTTTTCCATAAAACCGCTGACAGCAGGAAACGGCGGACGTGGCCGAGGCATTCCCCGCCTGCCTTCCAGCGAAGCAATAAGAGCGGTTTCCTCACCACAAACAAAGGCACCCGCTCCCATACGTACGTCAATATCAAAATTAAACCCTGAGCCGATTATATCATCACCAAGCAATCCAAACTGTCTGGCCTGATCAAGTGCTATGTTAATATGTTCGACCGCAATGGGATACTCGGCACGAACATAGATAAATCCTTTAGAAGTTCCTATTGCATAGGCAGCAATGATCATCCCCTCTATAACTTTATGCGGATCGCCTTCCAGCAAAGCCCTGTCCATAAACGCCCCGGGGTCACCCTCATCGGCATTGCAGATGAGGTATTTTTGGTCACCGGGTGCTTTTCTGCAAAAACTCCACTTCACCCCTGCCGGAAAACCCGCACCGCCCCTTCCTCTAAGACCTGAAGAAGTGACAGTATCAATAACTTGTTCGGGCCTGATCTGAGTCAGAACCTTTGCCGCAGCCTTGTAACCGTTTCTTTCAATGTAGTCTTCGATATTTGTAGGATCGATCCGTCCACAATTCTCAAGAACAAGTTTTTTCTGTTTGCTATAAAAGTCAACTTTTGAAATGTTCGGCTGAGGTTTGCCGTCTTTTTTTACACAAAGGCGTTCAACCGGTTTACCGTGTTCGAGGGTAAGAGATATTATATCATCAACATCTTCTGGCTTTACACCCCCGTAGAGATAATCGTAAGGCTCTATGAGCATGGCAGGTGCTAATGCACACATACCGATACAGCCGGTATCAATGACCGCGAATTTATCCTCAAGTCTAAGCTCTTTTAGCCTCTGCCTGAATTTAGCAGCTACATTTTGCGCGCCTAAAGCCCGACATCCGGTCATGCAGATAAGGACGCGAGCTTTGTAGTGCTTGTCTTTTTCACAAAGCCGATCAGCAAGAGCTTCTAAGTCTTTTTGAGATTTTATTTTTTTAACAGACATCTACTTAATCATAGCTTTCCAATATCTCTTTGACTTTATCAGGAGTAAGATGACCAAAATAATCATCATCTATCATAATAACAGGAGCCAGAAAGCAAGTACCGAGGCACGCAACCAGCTCAAAGTTGAACTTCATATCTTCTGTGGTCTGTCCGGGTTCGATATTAAGGTGACTTTTTATGGCTTCAATGATTTCCGGACCGCCTTTGACGTGGCAAGCGGTACCGCGGCAGCACCTGATGGTATGTTTGCCCCTCGGTTGGAGATAAAACTGCTCATAAAAGGTCGCTACGCCATAGATATGGCTTGCTGCAATGCCGGTTCGTTCGCTCATTTCCATTAAAACCTGCTTTGGAAGGTAGCCGTAAGAGCTTTGGATCTTCTGAAGGATAGGAATAAGATCGTTTTGGGTAATATTAGTGAACGTAGAAAGAATATCGTCCAAGTGTGTTAGATCTAATGTGTGCTTGCTGCCAAAATCCATTTAATTGCCTTAAAAACCTTGTCGAGAGCCTGTTATTAGAACTATTTAGACGGTTTTTTCAAGGTTTTTCTGGAACAATTATCAATCAACCTCAGGACGCGGGAGCAAACCGGTTCTTTCGAGTATAACGGGGGTAATACTTTCCCATCCGATTGGCATCAGGTGCAAGCCCGATACGCCTTCGATCTTCTTTATGCGCTCTATCATCTCACACGCGATATTGACGCCCTCTTCTTTTGGATCCTCTGCAGCATCCATTCTTTCGATAAGCTCATCGGGTATGCTCATGCCGGCCACTTCTGTTTTCATATATTTCAATGCACGGGATGAACGGATGGGTGTGATACCAGCCATGATATAAACTTTCTTATGCAGGCCTTCTTTTACAACAAGTTCCATCCATTTTTCGAACTTATCCAGATCAAAAATGCACTGTGTTTGGATGAAATCGGCACCGGCCTGGATCTTTTTGGCAAGACGGACAACTCTAAACTCAAACGGATCGGCAAAGGGGTTGGCAACGGCACCTATGAAAAATTTTGGTTCGTATTCCTTGATAGGGTCGCCGGAAATAAAGGTTTTTTCATCTCTCATTTGTTTTACCATTGAAATAAGCTGCATGGAGTCCAGACAATAGACATTTTTGGCCTCGGGATGGTTGCCAAAAGACTGATGATCTCCGGAAAGACAGAGAATATTTTTTATCCCGAGCGCAGCGGCTCCAAGCAGATCGCTTTGCATGGCAATCCTGTTCCTGTCACGGCAAACCATCTGGGCAACGGGCTCAAGGCCGCAGGATACGGCGATCGCGGCAGCAGCAATGCTTGACATCCTGACTATTGCAGTCTGGTTATCGGTAATGTTCACAGCTTCAGCAACACCAAGGCAATGCTGAGCCTTTTTCTTTATGGCCTCTGGGTTTGCGTTTTGCGGAGGGCCAAGCTCTGCTGTTATGGCAAATTTCCCGGCGGTTAGAACTTTTTCGAGTTTACTTCCAGATTTCATAGCATCGCCTCTTCAAACTTTATCCTTCTTTGTCCGGCATTTGTACTTGTACGCCAGTCTTTCGGTTTTCTTACCTGGTTAAGGTTTTCAAGTTTGCCAAGTTTTTTAAGCCTGTCATAGATCAACTGCCAGACGCACTCATTGTCTTTATTAACCTCGCAAACTCCATCTGCCGACCCGCCGCACGGACCATTTAAAAGTTTTTTGGCACAACGTGAGATCGGGCACAATCCACCGGTCCACTCAAGAACACAATCGCCGCAACCGGCACATTTTTCTTCCCAAAGTGCATGTTCGACGGGGTAGCCCATAAACTTGGTATTTAATCCTGGTACGGTATGCATTTCAGGAAAATGCACTGCCATAGCCTGAACTCCAACTCCACAGGCAATTGACAAAACAGCTTCCACAGATTCAACATCTTTTTTCAGTTCTTCGAGAAATTCATATTCACACTGTCTTGTAGGCGTACATTCGATTATCTCAATGTCATTACCTTGCTCTTTCCTTGCCATTTTTATCTGCGATGCAAGCAGCTCAACAGCTTTTGCGCCGCCGGAAAAGCAAACGGTAACACATCCGCCACAGCCCATAAGCATTATTTTTTTATAATCCTTTATGTACTCAAGAATTTCCTGCAGCGGTTTTCTATCAGCAACTATCATAATAGTGCCCTTTCTTCTAGGAAATCGTTAACATTTGTAATGTGTTTGTTAATTCCAAGCAGTTTTGGATCAACGCCAAAGGAAAGACCCATAAGCTCGGTAAAATAAAATATCGGAATATTAAAATCCGTATTGAATTTCTTATTTATCTGCTGCTGCCTCATATCCAGATTAGCGTGACAAAGCGGACAGCCGACAGAGATCACGTCTGCATCTGAAGCAAGAGCGTCCTGGAGTATCTGCCTGGTCAGATCGAGAACAACGTCAGTTTGCGTTAATGCAAAGGCTGCACCACAACAGAATGTTTTCAAATTCCAGTCCACGGGTTCGGCACCGATAATTTCTATTAATCGATCCATATCGGAAGGATTTTCAAAATTATCCTTACCGGTCGCTTTTGGCGGTCTTGTCATCAGGCAGCCGTAATAACAGGCAACCTTAATATCTTTTAACGGCTTTGAAACCTTCTGCCTGATCAAATTGTCATCTACTTTTTCGGTAATAAGATCGAGCATGTGAAAAACTTTAATATCATCCGGGCAAGTAGTGTCTATGACCTGCTCGATATCTTTTTTTGTTTTAGGGTCCTGCATTTTTTGCTGAGCAATTTTAAGACGCGAATAGCATGAAGCACAAGGAGCACAGACCTCATTTGAATCAGTTGTCTGCTTTGCAAGGGCAAGATTTTTCGCAGGTAACGCCACACTCATCACTTCGTCACACTGATGTGCCGGCGAAGAGCCGCAACAAAGCCAATCCTTGATCTCGGCAAGTTCAATGCCAAGAGCACTGCAAACCTGTCGAGTGGACATGTCATACTCAATGCCTGTAGAGTGAAGCGAACAACCTGGGTAATATGCTATTTTCATTTTTTTAGTTTCTTTGCTCTTTTGAACATTTTCATCATTTCAGATGTTCTCTTTATCGATGGGAAAAGTTTAAGCTTGCCGCTCTTTATCATCTTGATACCTAAGTCCATGTCTTTAAAGGGTTTACCGGTAAACGTATTCAGCATTCCGGTAAGAGCAACTTCGTAAATCCTTCCCGTAAAACGCAGCATCTTCATCCATATCATGTTAAAGAGTCTGGAGTTTTTGGTATCCGCCTTGACACCTTTTTCCTGGACGATAATCCTTAGTGTATCAACAACGTGAGCAATGTCTATATCCTGCGGGCACCTTGCCGTACAGGTCTGACAGGAAAGACAATACCAAATCGTATTATCTTTCATTGCGTCATCGGTCATTCCCAACTGTACCTTTCGCATCAGCTCGGTAGGACTTGCATCCATGAACTTGCGATTGGGACAACCGGCCGCACACTTTTTGCACTGATAGCAAAGGAAAACATTCTCGCCGGAACGTTTTTTGATCTCCTCTGCAAGACCCGGATCAATAATAATATTTTTACTTTCTACCTTCATAATTTATTTAACTTTTTTACCTATATATGTAGGACCAAGAGGTTTAACACGTTTTGTCATTTCTTCTACTATCTCGGCAAATATTGGACCATCAGCCGAGGAGAGATTGAACATTTCGAGACGCTCTGGTTCAATATTTACCTCTTCAAGTAGTCGTTTTACATAAGCAACGCGTTTTTTGGCTCGCAGGTTTCCTTCAAGAAAATGACATTCACCCTCAAGACAACCTGCGACGAACACTCCATCAGCTCCTTGCTCAAAAGCCTTCATTAATAAAAGCGGATCAACTTTGCCTGTACACGGCAGCCGAACTATCCGAACATTAGGTGGATATTGAATACGCATCGCACCTGCAAGGTCTGCCGCTGCAAAAGCACAGTAGTTACAGCAAAAAGCAACTATTTTGGGTTCAGATTCACTCATATCTTATTTTTTACTTTCACTTGCAAACAATGCCTCAGTTTTTGCGACCATCTGTTTGTCCTTATAATGCATCAGTTGAATTGCTTTTGCGGGACATTCGGAAGCACATATTCCACATCCATGGCAAAGAGCAGCTTCGATCTCGGCAAGGCCGTCACTATTTATAAAAGGCACATTATAAGGACAGGTTCTTACACAGGTAAGACAAGCAGCACATTTTTCCTGTTCTACAACCGATACGATACCGCTTATCTGCATTTGTTTTCTTGAAAGAATGGAAACTGCTTTCGCAGCAGCGGCTTTTGCCTGAGCAATAGTTTCATCAATAAACCTTGGACTATGACACGTTCCACAGAGGAAAAGACCATCGGAAGCAAAATCGATCGGTCTTAACTTCATATGAGCTTCAAGGAAAAAACCTTCCTTCATAACCGGAACCTTAAAAGCAGTACCAACTTCTTGGTTAGCCTTCGGTGGAACCATTGCAGCACTTAAAGCCAGAATGTCCGGGGTAAATGACAGGTCCAGACCGGAGTTAAGATCGATCATTTTGACTTTCAATTCGCCATTTGAACCCTCGGTTACAACCGGTTTATTATCAAGGTCATATCTAAAGAACAAAACTCCCATCTCACGAGCCTGGTTGTAATATTTTTCCTTAAGGCCGTAGGTTCTTACGTCACGATAGAGTATTGCAATGTTAGCTTTGGGATTTTGTGTCTTAACCGCTATAGCATTTTTTATAGCCTCGGTACAACAAACCCTGGAACAGATCATCCTGTCTGCTTCTCTTGAGCCGACACATTGGATCATTACCAATTCGCTTATACCCTTAGCAATGCCGGGATCACTTGTGATCTTTTCTTCAAGTTCCATCTGGGTCATAACATTGCTATTTTGGGCGTAAAGGTATTCAGTCGGTTTTGATTCGTTGGCACCTATAGCCACTATCGCAGCGCCGTGTTCCATCTCCCTGGTTTCGCCATTAGTATTGATAAGCGATTTAAAGTTTCCTACAAAACCCTTACAATGCTCGATAGTAGAATTCGTTAGAACCTCGATCATTGGGTCGCTGTTTATTTTTGCAGTCAGCTCATTTAGAAGTTCCTGCGGCTTTAAACCCTCTATAGTCGATTTTACTTTAGCAAGATTGCCTCCCAGCGTATCGGTTTTTTCGAGAAGATGGACCTTGTAGCCTTGATTCGCGATAGAAATAGCCGCAGTCATACCGGCAACTCCTGCGCCAACTACAATGGCATTTTTCTTTGGTTCGTAGGTTTTCGATTCAAGCGGTTCGATTTCAGCCGCTCGCCCTACTGCCATTTTCACAAGATCCAATGCTTTTTCATCAGTAGCATCGCCAAGTCTTGTATGTACCCATGTACACTGGTCGCGAATGTTGGCCATTTCAAACAGATATGGATTAAGACCTGTTTCCTTTATTGCTTCCTGAAACAACGGCTCATGCGTTCTTGGTGTACACGAAGCAACGACTACGCGGTTAACGTCGTTTTCTTCAACGCTTTCCTTGATCGTTTTTAATCCATCGGGCGAACAGGTATAAAGCAAGGCTGTCGAGAATACAACGTTCGGCAGCCCAGCGGCAATATCAGATATTTTCTGGCAATCTATAACGCCGCCGATATTAGAGCCGCAGTTACATACAAAAACTCCGATACGAGGTTCCAGTCCTATAATTTGCTTTTCGGGAGGATACAACTTGTCCTCGACCTGTGTGCCGCGAACATCTGCCAAAAGTTCCATAACAGCCGCTGCTGCACCGGACGCCTGGGTAACACTTTCCGGGATATCCTTTGGGCTTTCGAATGCACCCGCAAGAAAAATGCCCTCTCTGGAAGAAGCAATCGTGTCAAAATCGGCTGATTGGGCAAAACTATACTCGTTAAGCTCAATACCGCAAACTTCAGCAAGTTCTTTTGATTCGCTTGACGGGCACAAGCCGGAAGATAATACCACCATGTCAAAATCTTCCTCGACCCATTCTTTACCATCCTTGGTAAACTGTATCGAAAGATCTTTGGTCTTGAAATTCTGTTTTATCGAAGAGGGACGAGTGTAGATATATTCAATGCCATATTTTTCTTTTGCCCGTTCGTAGTATTCGTCAAAACCCTTACCAAAAGCCCGTACATCCATAACAAAAATCTTGCATTCAAGATCGGGCAAGTGTTCTTTTGTAACTATTGCCTGTTTGGTTGCATACATGCAGCAAACAGAAGAACAATACGGGTTGTCTTTATCCCTTGAACCAACACACTGGATAAAGGCCATTTTTCTGGGCTCTTTTCCGTCGGAAACTCTCTGGATGTGCCCCTGGAACGGCCCGGAAGCGCTTGATATTCTTTCGTAATCCAACCCACTTAAAACGTTAGGAAAACGTCGATAGCCGTATTCGCCTTTTTTGGCCGCATCGTAAAGGTCAAAACCTGGAGCAAGAATTATGGCACCAACATCAATAACCTTTTCTTTTTGAGAATCGTTAAAATTAATTGCGTCCGCTTCGCAAATTTTTTCACATAAGCCGCATGAAGAACATATAGCACAATACAAACATCTTTCGGACTCCGCTTTTACCATCTCTTCCGTAAAGCCAAGGTCCACTTCTTCAAAAGTTGAAATTCTCCTGTCAAGAGGTATGACCGGCATTTCCTGACGCGGAAGACTTTTTTCTTTTCGTTCTTTCAACTCTTCTGCGGAGATTGTAACAACAGGATAATCTTCCTCAGCCGGCTCAAACGGCTCGTTATTGGCATAAGCAATGATAGCCTTTGCCGCACGCTGTCCGTCGGCGGTCGCCTGAACAACACTTGCCGCTCCGCGAATGACATCACCACCCGCAAAGACGCCCTTCCAGCTTGTCATGCCGGTATTTTCGTCAACCTTTATCGTTCGTCTTGGCGTAAGCTCTATTTTTGAATTCTCACCAAGAAAGTTTAAACCAGGTTTTTGACCGATAGCTACGATCATCTCCTCTGCATTGAGGACTGATTCAGAACCGGCAACTGTTTCAAGCTCAAGTCTGCCTTCCACAAAAGCCATTTTTTTCACATCAAGGAGCTCAAGACCTGCAAACCTGCCGTCCTTTTCAAGAATAGCTTTTGTTGCCTTGGCATCATTTATTATGATCCCCTCTTCTTTCGCCCACGCAACCTCCCATGAGTAAGCAGGCATTTTTTCATCTTCTTCAAGACAAACAACATCCACCCTTCTTGCCCCAAGTCGTAAAGCAGAACGTGCACAGTCCATCGCAACGTTCCCGCCGCCTATTACTATAACGTTTTCCTTTACTGATTTTTTTGTACCAAGTCTTATCTCTCGGAGGAAGTCTATTCCGGAAGAAATATTCTCCAGGTCCTCGCCTTTCATACCCATCATAGCACTAATGTGCGAACCTACCGACAAAAAGACCGCTTTATAACCGTCATCAAAGAACGCCTGTATATCGTCTTGGCTTTTTACAGGGCTGTTATATTTTATTTCCACACCATAATCGAGTATTCCCTGAATATCTCTTTGTATGACATCTTCGGGAAGCCTGTACTCTGGAACCCCAAGCCGCATCATTCCGCCGGGAACAGAATGCTTTTCAAAAACCGTTACCTTAAAGCCGGCTTTTCTCAGTTCCAAAGCTGCCGTAAGACCTGCCGGCCCGGCACCGATGACGGCTATCTTCTTACTATTTTCAACTATTGACGCCTGCTTGTCAGCGGGTGAAAGCTTTTCCCCATGCTCGTCATACCAGTCAGCAAGAAATCTTTTTATATAAGCTATGGAAACAGGACTATCGAGATTATTACGATTGCAATCCTGCTCACAGGGATGCTCACATATCCTTCCGCAGATAGACGGGAATGGGTTCTTTTCAGCAGCAGACTCGAAAGCCTCCTGATATCTGCCAGAACTTGTAAGAGCAATATAGCCGCATGGATTACCGTGTATGGGACAGGAGTCATGGCACGGAGGCACGCCGTCTCTTGTCATGGCAAATTTATTAGGCACTGCCTGCGGATATTTTTTGTAGATGGCCTTCCTATCATCAAGGAGTTGGTTATATTCGTCCTTGACAACAACCGGACAGTTGTCGGCACACTCGCCGCAACCGGTACATTTTTCCAAATCCACAAAGTTCGGCTTAGATATTATCTTTGCCTTGAAATTACCGGGTTTACCCGAAAGCTCTGCAAGACGTGTATTCGTTATTATTTCGATGTTCCTGTGGGTTCCCGCTGCTACAAGACGCGGAGAGATGGTGCACATCGCGCAGTCATTAGTGGGAAAGGTCTTGTCAAGCTGAGCCATACGTCCGCCGATAGCGGTACTTGAGTCAACAAGAAACACTTTATATCCCGAATCCGCAAGATCAAGAGCAGCCTGAATACCGGATATCCCGGCTCCAATGATCATTGCCGAACCTATTTTCTTTTCCTGTTCCATCTGCAATACATTAATAAAACGTTAAAAGTTATAAACTAATAGTACATAAAACAATAATTGTTCTAATCTAATAATTAGAAAAACTAATTGCAACTAAAAACAAATCTATTCTTTTAATATTTATACAGCCGGCCATTTGTTCATTTTAACACGGCATCGCCATATGTACCTTTTGTGTCAATTATTGCCATTATACGGCTAATATCGGTTTCTAAGGGACGATAGCATTTTTTTGAAAATGTTTATTTAAGAGTGGCATTACAGATGATTTTCTATAAGCTACGCTTGACTTTAGATATAAGATATTGTAATAGTAGGCTTCGCAGGGAGGCCCTCTATGCTCAAAGACGAACTCATAAAAAAAATGAAAAGTATCTTCGGATCCGATGAAAAAAGGATAAGGCACGCTTTAAATGTGCTCAACTATGCCGAACAAATACAGCTTACAGAAGGCGGCGATCTTTTTATCATTACAGCATCAGCAATTCTGCACGACATCGGCATCCATGAAGCCGAAAGGAAACATGGCTCGAATGCAGGAAAGTACCAGGAGATCGAAGGGCCCCCAATTGCCGCCGATGTCCTTAAGAATTATGATCTGGAGCAGGAGATAATAGACAAGATCTGTCTTATCATAGCAAATCATCACAGCGCAAAGGACACACGCATCAATGATACGGCCGAATTTAAGATCATCTGGGACGCGGACTGGCTCGTTAACATTCCGGACGAATATCCCGATTTAAAGCAGGACAAATTAAGCAAAATAATATATAAAGTGTTCAAAACCGAAAAGGGACGCCAATTAGCCATGGACAGGTATCTTTAAACACTGCGATAAGCCCGTAAGTCCTTTCAACAAAAACAGTAATATCGTGTTAAAAATCAGATCGTTTCTTATAGTTAGATTTGGTTATCTTTGTTATATTTTAACTACTGTTCGTAATCAGGAGACAGCTTAATGAAATTAGACCCTACAAAAATGGAAGACTGGCAGGTAGCCGAGGCGGCAGAAGAAAATCTTATACCGATCGACAAACTTGCCCGAGATCTTGGCCTCAAGGAAGACGAATTGCTGCCTATGGGCAGGCAGTTGGCAAAAGTAGACTATATTAAGGTTCTGAAAAGGCTAAAAGACGCACCAAATAGTAAATATGTTGATGTAACCGCAATAACCCCAACGCCGCTCGGCGAAGGAAAAACAACAACCGCCATAGGACTGATAGAGGGTCTTGGTAAACTTAATAAAAGCGTCGTAGGCGCAATACGTCAGCCGAGTGGCGGACCTACCTTTAATATTAAGGGTTCCGCAGCCGGTGGAGGATTGGCTCAGTGCATCCCTTTAACGCCCTTCTCGATTCGCTTAACCGGTGATATTGATTCGATAACAAATGCTCATAATCTCGCAATGGTCGCTCTGACATCAAGAATGCAGCACGAAAACAATTACGATGACGCACGTCTCGCTAAAAGCAATATTAACAGAAGGCTGGATATCGATCCGGAAAATGTTCAGGTAAAATGGGCGATAGATTTTTGTGCACAGGCACTAAGGAATATCACCATTGGTCAGGGTGGTAAGATGGACGGGTTTGAGATGAAATCAGGCTTCCAGATTACCGTATCGAGTGAGATAATGGCTATTCTTGCCGTTGCAAAGGATCTCAAGGACTTAAGAGAACGGATGAGCAGGATCGTAATGGCCTACGATAAGAACGGCGGAGAAGTAACAACTGCCGACCTGGAAGTGGATGGAGCAATGACTGCATGGATGGTAGAAGCTTTGAACCCAACGCTCATGCAAACGATCGAAGGTCAGCCGGTATTCGTTCATGCCGGTCCCTTCGCAAATATCGCGATAGGCCAAAGCTCTATCATTGCCGACAGGATCGGCAACAAGCTTTCAGATTATCTCATCACAGAAAGCGGCTTCGGAGCGGACATCGGGTTTGAAAAGTTCTGGAACTTGAAATGCCGCATGTCAGGGCTTAAGCCAAATGCGGTTGTCATAGTAGCAACTATAAGAGCATTAAAAATGCATGGCGGAGGACCGGCCGTAAAACCGGGAATGCCGTTGAGTGAAGAATATACACAGGAAAATCTTGAACTTGTTGAAAAGGGATGTGAAAACCTTATAGCTCATATTGAAACGGTTAAAAAGTCCGGTGTAAGACCCGTTGTTTGCATCAATAGCTTCTATACCGATACCAAAGCAGAGATCGATCTCATCAGGAAGATATCGGAAAAGAATGGTGCATTGGCTGCCCTTTCGGAACACTGGCTCAAAGGTGGCGAAGGAGCCGTTGAACTTGCGGAAGCTGTGATACAGGCTTGCGAAGAAAAAAATGACTTCAAGTTCCTCTATGATTTAGAAACACCATTACGTCAAAGGATAGAATTGATCGCTAAGGAGGTTTATGGTGCAAGCGGGGTGTCATATACAGATAAGGCACTCGAAAAAGCCAGGGCACTCGAAGCCGATCCCGTTTCCAAAACGCTTGGGACTTGTATGGTTAAAACACATCTCAGCCTGTCGCATGATCCTGATGTCAAAAATCGTCCGACTGATTTTATATTGCCGATCAGTGACGTACTGGTCTATAAGGGAGCCGGCTTTATCGTTCCTATCGCAGGCGGGATCAAGCTAATGCCGGGAACAGCTTCTAACCCGGCATACAGAAGAATTGATGTTGACGTTGAAACCGGAAAAGTAAAAGGTCTCTTCTAAAATAATATTTCAGGGAGAATTACAGTAATGGCAGCACAAATCATTGACGGTAAGAAAGTGGCCGCTGATATGCGGGCAGAGCTTAAGGATAAAGTAGCAAACCTTAAAAAAGAAGGCATCGTTCCGGGACTTGCGGTTGTTTTAGTCGGTGATGATCCCGCATCAAGGTCTTATGTTACCGCGAAGGAACGTGCCTGTGAAGAAATCGGTATTTTCTCTGATGACAACCGCTTGCCCGCTGATACCTCCCAAAAGGATCTTATAGCACTTGTTGAAAAGCTCAATAATGATCCAAAGATAAATGGAATACTGGTCCAGCTCCCATTACCAAAACACCTGGATGAAAGTGAAGTCCTTCTAAAGATCAACCCCGAAAAAGACGTCGATGGTTTTCATCCAATAAATGTTGGAAAAATGGTTGTCGGTGAAAAAGCCTTTTTGCCATGCACACCTCATGGTGTACTTCAACTCCTTAAAAGAAGCAATGTGCCGACAGAAGGTGCCGAAGTTGTCGTAGTAGGTAGAAGTAACATAGTCGGCAAACCTGTTGCTAATATGCTCATCCAGAAAAATGATATGGGCAACGCTACAGTGACCGTTTGTCATACCAGGACAAAGAACCTTAAAGAACATTGTCTTAAGGCAGATATAATAATAGCAGCGGCAGGAAGGCCAAACACCATAACTGCAGATATG
>JAFGKL010000034.1 GCA_016928585.1 Sedimentisphaerales bacterium | reverse complement strand
ATCGATCATGACAGGCAGTACCGAATTCCTTTGATCAAAAAATCGATCAAGACAGCCGGCGGGGAACTGACAACATTCGCGAGTCCCTGGAGTCCTCCGGCATTTATGAAAGACAATAACAATATGCTGCAGGGCGGGAAACTGCTTCCTGAATATTATCAATCATGGGCACTTTATTATACCAAATTCATAAAGGCCTATGAAGACGAGGGGATAGCGATATGGGGGATCACAGTTCAAAACGAACCGATGGCAACTCAAACATGGGAATCGTGTATTTATACGGCCGCTGAAGAGAGAGATTTTTTGAAGAACTATCTCGGCCCAACAATGGAACGTGAAGGCCTTAAAGATAAAAAGATCATCGTTTGGGACCATAACAGAGATTTGATCACCCACAGGGCCAATACTATATTCGACGATCCAGACGCTTCAAAATATGCCTGGGGAATCGGTTTTCACTGGTATGAAGACTGGGCCGGAGGCGAAAACATGTATGAAAATCTGGCACGCGTTAAAGAATCGTATCCGGACAAACATCTGCTGTTTACCGAAGGGTGCGTCGGGGATTTTGATGCTGCAAAATACCATCACTGGCCCAATGCAGAACAATATGGAGAGTCGATGATCAATGACTTTAACCGGGGGACTGTTGGGTGGACGGACTGGAATATCCTGCTGGACGAGACCGGCGGCCCCAATCACGTCAGCAACTTCTGTTTCGCACCTGTTCACGCCGATACAAAAAAAGGAGAATTAATTTACACACCGTCATACTATTATATCGGTCATTTTTCGAAATTTATTCGTCCGAATGCAAAAAGAGTAAGTACGGTAAGCAGCCGCAGCCATTTGTTAAGCACTTCATTTATCAATGCAGACGGGAAAATAGTAACGGTTGTGATGAACAAGAGCGATCAGGAAATAACATACAAATTATATATTGGGGCTGAGGCAGTTGAAGAAACAATTCTGCCCGACTCCATTCAAACCCTTATTTATTAATAAATAAGGGGACATCCTGAGGAATTGCTGTGTGATCCTGTTTTCAATTATTACTTGGCGGTCATGGAAGTAATAGCTATTCGAACGGATATTTAAAGTTCCATTGTGATCTAAGGGCGTCCATTGTTTCAGCAATTGCCAAGGTTTCGTCAAGGCTCATTAATTCGCATTGTGTTTTGCCCTCATTGATGGCCTTGTGTACCGCCATGATCTGATAAACGAAGCCGTTTTCATTGGTATCGACCTTGTATGTTTTTTCAGTTCCATTATTAAGCTTCAGCGTGTAATCCGTTCCCCACATCCATATCGGATGCAGTTTTATCGAGCCTTCAGTACCGACGATCAGAGCTTCTTTAGGTGTTTCCATGTCCAATGCCTGCAGGAGTACTGCAACTTTTGCATTATCATACTCGAAAATAACAGTTGAGCGAGCATCGACATCGGTGTCAGTCATTTTGATAGTAGAAGAGATATTGTTCGGTCGGCCGAAAAGCATAGAAGCCAAAGCAAGGCAGTATACACCGAGATCCAACAATGCACCACCTGCAAGAGCCGGGTTGTACAGGCGGCTTTGCGGGTCGTAATTGAAACGGATACCAAAATCCGCATAGAGGAATTGCGGCAGGCCAATCGTGCCCTTTTTAATAATGTTCCTGACCTCATGCATTATAGGTAAAAAACGAGTCCACATAGCTTCCATTAGAAACAGGTCATTGGTCCGAGCCGTGTTTATCATTTGCCTGACCTGTGAAGCATTGACCGCCATGGGCTTTTCGCAAAGGACGTGTTTACGGGCGTTAAGAGCGTCGATGGTGCTGCTGCAATGGAAATTGTGCGTCGTGGCAACGTAAACGATATCGACTTTGCCGCTCGAATATAATTGACCGTAATTGTCGAAATGATCTGGTATGGAATGTTTTTTAGCAAAATCCCCGGCACGTTTTGAGTTTGTGGATGCGACGGCCTGGAGTTTTGCGTCTTTTACATGGTTCATGGCCTCTGCGAATTTGTGCGCAACCCGGCCGGCTCCGACAATGCCCCATCGATACATATTGCTCATGCTAAAGCTCTCCTTTAATGAAATTGTCAATTATTAAGCAGCCCTATGATAAGATCAAAAATCAAATATTAAAATGTAAAACCACAAATTACGGGGATTTTAGCCATAAAATCCATGAATTTCAGGAATTACAGGAAATTTTCTGTAACCAGCGGGGGTGTTTCCTTCAGGTATAAGTGAACGATACCCATGATGTTATTAAGCCTATATCTGGAGAATTTATTATGTTTAGACCTGAAACAGAACAAAACACGATCGAAGGGGCCAGGATCCGCTTTTTAGACAACCTAAGAACTTTCATGATCTTTCTGGTTGTTTTAATTCATGCCGGGGGAGTTTATGAAAGCAGCGGGGGCTGGGGTTTGTTCTGGATCGTCGATGACCCCTCAATTAATCATTTAGCGGATATTCTATTTTTTATAATCGATATCTTTGTTATGTCGACAATGTTTTTTATTTCAGGATACACTGCCCCGATGTCGCTGGAAAAAAAGAACGGGTGGTCATTTCTGCAATCTAAAATTAAAAGACTTATCGTTCCCTGGGCGATAGCTGTTTTGACATTAATACCACTTTACAAAGTAATATATTTGTACTCTCGCAATATACCCCAGGAAAACTGGACGAGCTACTTTCACTGGAACTCCGGGATCTGGAGCCAGAACTGGTTATGGTTTTTGCCGGTGCTGTTTTTATTCAACCTGCTGTATATGCCGCTTTCAAAACTTAATTGTCTTGCGGAAAAAATAACCGTAAAGTTCGCCATTGCAGGAATGTTTTTCATGGGTATTGTAAACAGTTTTTGCGTGGATATTTTCGGTGTTAGAGGCTGGACAAAAAGCCCGCTGCTGGACTTCCAGAATGAAAGACTTGCGATTTATTTTATGGTTTTCCTGTCAGGGGCGCTGTGTTTTAAGAAGAACGTTTTTGCGTCAAAAGCCAGAAGTAAAAAACTTTACATTATCACTGCTTTGACGGCCTGGATACCGATATCGCTGTATCGTTTTTTCTACATCAAGTCGTTTGCGACGGCAGGTAATTATGTTTTTTCACAGGCAGTCGATACGCTGATGCTTTGGCTCTGGTTTCATCTTTCATTGCTGTGTCTGCTGTACCTGTCGATCGAAACATTCAGGCTTTATTTCGATAATGCCGGGGCAATCAGCAAAGAGCTGAACAGGAATTCTTATCCTGTTTATATAATTCACACGATTGTTTTGGGCGGTATAGCATTAACCATGCTTAACACGGCGATCCCTTCGCTGCTGAAGTATTTTATTTTGACAGTATCAACGTATACAGTATGTAACCTGACAGCTTATTGTTATAGAAAAGCCATTAAAACGAAAATTTTAATTAAACGAATGGAGGTAAGAACCATGAAGACCGTAACAATTGCAATACTGATCTCAGTTTTAACCATTGCCTGCGGGCAAAAGGAAGAAGCTCCTGCTCCTTCTATAAGCATCCACTTAGCAGCTCTTCAGGGTAACATTGACGCGATTGGTCAGCACATCAAGGCCGGGTCCAACCTGAACGAAAAAGATGCGTACGGTTCAAGCCCACTGACGATTGCGGCAACATTCGGTAAGACCGAAGCCGCAAGGATGTTGATCGAGGGCGGGGCCGACATTGAGATAACGAACAATAAGGGGGCGACCCCGCTTCATATCGCGGCTTTTCTTTGCCGCAGCGAGATCGTCGAGATGCTGCTTGACAATGGCGCAGACAAAAACGCGGTAAATAACGGCGGAAGAACAGCGCTAGAAACGGTTGCAGGGCCCTTCGAAGATGTCAAAGTTATCTACGATCATCTTGGAAAAGGTCTTAAGCAGCTTGGATTGAGACTGGACTACGAGCGAATCAAAAAGACCCGTCCTCAAATTGCAGAGATGCTGAGGGTGAAGAAAGCGTAAGTTTTTTATAAGTTGTTTGTAAATTTACGGGCAGTCTTGATTAATAAGGTCTGCCCGTTTTTTCAGCCATGAATTGATACAGACGGACCTTACATCCTAAGCAAATTCAAAATTTCAAATATTAAAAATCAAAAAGGGAAAAACATCGGACAGACCCTTCGGCTATGCCGGGCTAATCAGCAGATCCGTTCGGTTTTTATTGCCAGACGGATCTTAGGCGGTATGCTTCGAGGAGAACGATCGTTACTTTATCAGCAGCGAAGAACTCGATGGTTTTATAAGAATCGTCTTTGGGGAGGGCCTTTAGAGGGATATAAATTTGTCCATCGTTAGCAAAGATCTCAACTGACGTGCGGTCCACCAGGAGCCGCAGCTTAAGTTTTCCAGCAATGGGTTTGACCTTTGCCTTAACATCGCCGCAAATGAGTTCATTGGCGGCAACATCATATGTGATGTATAAGCCCCTTATGTTAAAGCCGAAACTGCTGTTTTCAATTTTGATCTCCGCAGTGATGTCAAAGCAGTCGCCTTCAAGGCCGTCGAGCGGGTTGGAGCCGGCTTTTATGGTTTTATTCTTAACGGTTCGTTTTTTGCCATAGAGGTTTTTGATCTCTTTTATGGGTTGGGCGAAGAGGCGGATATTATCATCGGTTTTGCGGAGTGAAAGCTCAACGGGGAAGAGCATCATCTGGTTAAAAGGCATGTTCTTCGGTTCGACCTGTCCCCATGCTATCTGTACCCTGCGGTCGTCGGGCATGTTGTTGAATGTCTGGCTGGCATAGAAACAATCGCCGTGCTGAAATTTCAGTTTGGGGGTTTGGGGCGTAAATTCTTTACCGTCGAAGCTACCGATGTAGTAATCGCCGCTGGCTCCGTAGAATACCCACTTTTTATTATTTTCATCGCCGTCAACCGACAGCTCGAATAACTCGGGGCATTCGTGGAAACTGTCCCTTAGGCGGCTTTGCGGAGTCCATGTTTTTAAGTCTTTGGAAGTGAAAATCGCCATTTCGTTTTTATCGAGATAGAGGGCCATTACCCAGTTGCCGTCAGGGGCATACCAAAAGACTTTGGGGTCACGGTTGTTGCCACTGATGTGTTTTATTACGGGGTTGTTGTGATATTTTGTGAAGGACCGACCTTTGTCGTTGCTGTATGCGAGTGACTGGGTGAATTT
>JAFGKL010000033.1 GCA_016928585.1 Sedimentisphaerales bacterium | reverse complement strand
TGTCGGTGACGTCGGAACAAAAACCGTCAAAAATTCCCTCTCGAATGAATCTCTTATCTTTTTGATACCGTTCCCTGTTACCATACCCACTGACCAAACTCCGACCCTTGGATACTGAAGGGCAACTATTTTGCTGGCCGAAAGCTCTTTTTTCGCAAGCAGAAAATCCGTGATCTGCTTTATATACGGATAAACCTTTTTCACAAGTGGTATTTTTGAAAACGCCCTCTCGATCATCCGCCAAATGGTTTTACCTGCAAAACTCGCAAGGAACGCCCCAATAAAACAAACACCTATTATTGCAACAAAAAATCCGGTTATCTTACCAGGACCTTCAACCCAAAAATCATATAAGAACCCTGTAGTATATCTGTCTGTAAAATAAGATATCAGCCAGACAATACCCCTGTTGATATAAACGCTGACTTTATCCTGAACAAAAACATAGCATTGAATAAAAATCCAGATAGTAAGGATTGTAGGCAGCAGAGCCGCCATCCCCCGGAAAAAATATGTTCTAAAGTTTTTCAATGCCTGCATAATGGCAATCACAGTCCTTTGTGCACAGCAGCAAATATCGTAATTATCACATCCCTCCACAGGCTTAAAGCCCATGTGATGTTAATTTTCCGGTAACAAAAGCCTTTCCAGCACAATACCCTAATCCAACTCCGGCTCAGAGTCAACTAAAAACTCCTCTTTATCTACAGGTAAATGGGTGCCCTTAATGTGGATTATCAGCCCGGGAATGCTTATTAACAGCAAAATCCCTCGTTGAATAAGGCCGGGCATCACCGACTGGCCCTTTAATATACCTGGCACCTTTGAAAACAGCATTTTTAGGCTGCCTTCCATTATTCCAACCCCACCAACGCTTATCGGAAGCGAACCGACAACCCAGGAAACAGGAAAAAACGCAAAATAATATTTCAATTCCACCCCTATCCCACGTTCCCAACAGATCAGCCAAAAGCTAAATATCGCCAGTAGCTGTATGAAAAACGTCAAAAACACCGCGAACATAAGCGTAAAGGGTTTACTGCAGTACAACTTCACGGCCGTCAGCAACTTTTTAAACAGGATAACACCTTTTTGGCAAACCACACTGTAAGCCCTTTTTAACATACTTCGGCCCCTAAGATTGGCTGAAAGCAATATCATCAGGATAAATGCAGCTATAAAAAAAATGATCAAAAGCCATTTGACATAAATAATAGACCCATTACCCTCACTCATACCACGGGAAATATCTAAACCTTCACTACTCTGCCCGTTCAGGATCAGCCAGTAAAAAAATGCCGCCAGTATGATCGTACACCCAAACCCGATTGCTCTATCAACAAAAACGCTTAACGCAGCTTCTATCTTCTTGTCTGTGTGATGGGTGACATACCAAGCCCTTAAAAGATCTCCCCCTATAGAACCCGGAAGACAGTTATTGTAAAAAAGCCCTAAAAAGTGCAATTTCAACGCCGAAAAATAACTAATGTGGATTTCCTGAGCCTTAAGCAGCAAACCCCAGCGAAAAACGAAGATGCAGTTGCAAAATATATACAACAAAAATGCCCCCCCGAATACAAACCAGTTGATCCCAAGAAAAGTTTTGCCGACTTGACCGAGATCTTCGCCACGAAAAACAAAATACAGGGCGACTAAAGCGATACCGATCCGCAAAATTGTACTGACATGCTTTTTATAACTCCTGCTTTTCGCCTCAGACAATAGTATTTCCTTAAAATACTTGTTTTCATCCGTGTAAACGGTTAAAACTACCCGTATTGATGCTAAAACATTTTAGGAGAATTTAAGGTGGCAGCCAATAAAAAAACTGAAGAAGGTCTGGAATTTACACCAAAATTCGACAGTAACGGCTTTATCACAGCTATTTCACAGGACATAGAGACCAACCAGGTCTTGATGGTAGCTTATATGAATGAAGAAGCCCTGAAACTTACAATAGAAACCGGCAATGCTGTTTTCTTCAGCCGGTCACGCCAAAAACTTTGGAAAAAAGGCGAACAGTCCGGCCACGTCCAGAAGGTAAAACAGATATTAGTCGACTGCGATCAGGACTGCTTGATATTGAAAGTCACCGTTGACCAGGGCCAGTGCCATGTCGGATATGATTCGTGCTTCTATCGCAAACTAAAATCCGGCTCAGACAAAAACCTTGTACTCATAGCCGAAAAAACCTACAACCCCGATCAGGCGTACAAAAAGTAACGATACCTGGCGAAACATCTAAATAGTATATTAACGCCTTTTTTAAATGATTCGGATGACTGCCCATCAAAGTGGATCAGCATATATTTTTCTGAATTCTATCGGGGCACCTTCGCTCTGCAGGCATATCCTGCCGGAAATGTCCGTACTATTAGTCCCCTCATTCTGCAGCAAACCGTTTACATAACACTTAACAGTGCCGTCCTTGCAGTAAATATCATAACGGTTCCATTTGCCCTGCTGTTTTTCCTTGCTCGGCCTTTTCTTTTTAATATTGATAAACTTGCCCGGCTCACCCCCTAAGACCTCACCGTTAGCAGTAAGACCTGTCCCGTCTATCAGCCAGAAATCTCCCGCATTACCCGCCTCCAATTGACATTCAATTGATCTTGGCCAGAGCTTATCAGGGCCGGTCTTATGAAGTAACACTCCGCTGTTACCCGGCTCTTCAACCCATCGCCACTCAAGATGCAGCTTGTAATCCGAGAACCAGCCCCTGCTCATTATGTAGCCGTTAGGAGTTCCCTTGCAGTGTAATACTTTCTCCTTAGTGGACCACACACCCAAGTGCCTCGTCACCTTGTCCTCGATTGACCACACATCCAGAGGATCTATTGATTTATCTTCAAGATAGAACTGCCACTCATGCATATTTTTACCGTTAAAAAGCTGCGTTCTTTTAGTGCTGCAGCCGCTAACCGCTAATGCTATCAGGATCAATACAAACAGAGCCTTCCTCATTATTTTCTCCTTAAATTTGGCCATGTCGGTCAGTTATTGATCGAAAAAATTCTTTAAAAGTAGTGCAGGGCTGATTCTATGGTCTTTTGAACGGGTGGTCAATATAAAAAGATTGAGGCTATTCTGAACCCTTAAAGTCCTTGTCTTGTCTCAAGCCACCCTGTATAATACCCCCCAAAATTGATTTGCAAATAACCGCAAGCCCTCTATAATGTGGCGTTTACCCAATACCGGGTTTGCAGGTTTGTGTTAATAATACGGAACTTTTATAAATTATCAGATTGAGCTTTAAAAAATAGGAGCAAAATCAATGGCACCATTAATAGAAACAGATATTGATCTATTTGGAACCGAATTACCAACCATAGAAAAGATCAAAGAACTCGCCCTGGCAGTCAACAGCAGTGAAATAAATCAGTTGAACTTTGCAGAACTAATTGAACAGAATTCCTCGAACAGCCTTGCCGCAGGCATAGGTCTCGTAATTCTTGGCAAATACGATCAAGCTGTTGAAAAACTGAATAAGGCAAAAGACTCGAGCGAAAAGTTTCTTTATTTAGCTTATGCTCTCAGAGAACTAAAGTCTTTTGATGATGCTATCGCAGCGATTGACAAAGCCGCAGGGGGACTTGATTCGCTTGTTATTGCTCTCGAAAAAACTGCTATCTACCGAATGGCAGGAATGTTCGATAAAGCTGAAAATGAACTCAAGGCCTGCACAAACTTCGAAAACGTAAGCGCCGAGTATCATTTTCAGATCGGAAGGCTCCTTGACTCTCTGGGAAAGTATGAAGAGGCCCTGGACAATTACGGCACTGCTGTCGAACTTGATCCCGAACATCAAGAGGCCCTTTTCCATCTCGGTTTTTCGAATGACCTTCGCGGCGACGAACAGGTGGCCATGGATTATTACAAGCAGATAACGAAAAACACCCCGATCAAGATCAATGCCATGCTCAATCTTGCTGTATTATATGAAGACGCCGGAAAATTTGATGCTGCGATCAGGCTTGTAGATGCTGTACTGGCTGCTTTTCCAAATCACAAAAAAGCAAATCTGTTTAAAAAAGATATCGAAAGCTCTATGGTCATGATATATGACGAAGAAAAGGAAAAGTGGCTTGACAGGCATAACCGGATACTCGAAATACCAATCTCCGATTTCGAGCTTTCCGTAAGAAGTAGAAACTGCCTTAAAAAAATGAACATCAACACTCTTGGAGATCTGTTGAGGATCTCTGAAACCGAACTCCTTTCCTATAAGAATTTTGGTGAAACTTCACTCATAGAGATCAAAAAAATATTGAACCAGAAACAACTATCGCTCGGCATGGCTCTAGAAAATAATTCCGGGCCTATGCCGGCACTGACAAACCAGGAAATAGATGGAGCTGACGAAGAGATGCTCAACAAAACTGTTGATGAACTCGAATTGTCTGTAAGAGCAAGAAGAGCTTTAGCGAAACTTGGCGTTACAGGGATAGGTGAACTTGTAAGCAAAACCGAAGCCGAGCTTCTCGGATGTAAAAATTTCGGAGTTACAAGTCTAAATGAGATTAAGGAACGTCTTACCGGGTTCGGATTGAGCCTGCGAAAACTCGAGTAGATTATAAACCAGTACCATAGGTTCAAAAAATAATATGAAGCACAGATTGTCTAAAACCGCCCGAGGTTCCGTGTTCAGGGCCTTTTGGGTTTTAATTTTTTTTTCTGTGCTTATTTTTGTTAGTCTCTTTTCCGGATGTGAGAAAAGAAAACTGATAGAAACAACTGCAGGGATGGACTCTGCTGAGGAACTCTGGATAAGAGTTTTGCTCTTTGACAATATAAGAGAATGTATCGTGGCTTCGACTTCAGGTTTTAATGTTATCGACCGTGCTAACGACTCGGCTTCGAAATTCACATCTTCGGATACTGTAAAGATCCGCCTGAAAAATGGCAGAATACAGGTCGGAGAAAAGCTCTTTTCCGGAAGTCTTACCATTAACCCCAAAGATCCGTATGTAGTACAGGTCAATGGCAAGTTGTATCGCGGTAATTTAAAAGTAATCGCTAACAAGAATTCCTTCGATGTTATCAATGCCGTTCCCGTTGATGCTTATCTTAATGGTGTAGTCGGTGCAGAGATGCCAAACTACTGGGAACCTGATGCCCTCATGGCGCAGGCGATTGCCGCAAGAACTTATGCTCTATACTACAAAAAAAGGTTCGGAGCAAAAAGGAACTGGGATGTCAGCACAACACAGGCAACACAGGTTTACAAGGGTGTAGCCGCAGAGTCTGCAACTGTAAAAGATGCTGTTAAAAAAACCGAAGGCAAGGTGCTCAAAACCAAACTTTCCAACGGAACTAAAGACATCTTTCCGACATACTACAGTTCGACATGCGGCGGACATACAGAAAACAGCACCAACGTCTACGGCGGAGATTTCTACAAACCGCTTTCCGGCGTTAAATGCCCTCACTGTAAAATGGTTGCTAAGACGAGTTTTTATTACTGGCCTATGGTAGAGTTTAATCTTGAAACAGTTAGCAAAAAACTCATCGAACGATATCCGAGTCTTAAAAAACTTGAAAAGATAGTAGATATAACACCGTCTAAAGTGAGCGATTACGGAAGGATAAATTCCTGTAAGCTGACAGGCTCGAACGGCAAAACAGATTTTTTAAGAGGCGAGGACTTAAGGCTCACGCTTGACTCCGGCAGCAAAAAGATCAAAAGCACACTTTGCAGCATCATGGTAACCAACAACAAACTCCGGTTTTATGCAGGGAAAGGTTTTGGCCATGGTGTCGGCATGTGCCAGTGCGGTGCCCAGAGACTTGCAAGAAAAGGTAAGTCATTTAAGCAGATACTGCAATATTATTACCCGGGTGCAAGTATTGAAAAGATATATTAAAGGTTCTAATGAACGATCTTAAGATAATATCGAAAGCCTCGAATTCCCATGCAAGAACTGCTCGGCTCAAAACCGCTCACGGATTTGTTGATACTCCCGTCTTTATGCCCGTCGGAACAAGAGGCACCGTTAAAGGTCTCCTGCCTGAAACCATAAAGCAAACCGGGACAAAAGTCGTACTGGCCAATACCTACCATATGCTTATCAGACCGGGCGTAGAAGCAGTTGAGACTCTCGGCGGACTGCACAAGCTTATGGCATGGGACGGCCCCATCCTGACAGACAGCGGCGGATATCAGGTCTTTTCGTTAAGCACGATTAATCGCATAGGCGAAGATGGCGTCGAATTCGCTAGTCACATCGACGGGGTAAAGATATATCTTGACGCAAAGATAGCCACCAGGGTACAGAACAGACTCGGCGCCGACATTATCATGTGCTTTGACGAATGCACCCCCTTCCCCTGCGAAGCCGACAAGCTGAAAAAAGCTGTCGACAGAACGGTTCGCTGGGCTCGACTATGCAAGCAAACACATAACAATGACAAGCAGCTTCTTTTTGGCATTGTTCAGGGCGGAATCGACCAAGAGCTCAGAAAAGCATGCTCAAAAGAACTCATCGAGATGGATTTTGATGGCTACGCTATTGGAGGGCTTAGCGTCGGCGAAGGACATCAGAACATGATAAAAACAGTTGAGTTTACAGCTCCCCTCTTGCCGGAAAATAAGCCGCGATATCTTATGGGCGTCGGGATGCCGGCTGATATTATAGCAGCAATTAGAGCCGGCATAGACATGTTCGACTGTGTGCTGCCGACAAGGAACGGCAGAAACGGATTTGCTTTTACTAATAACGGCCCATTAAAGCTGAGAAACTCAGAAAATACACAACAGACAAAACCGGTCGATGAAAATTGCCAATGTTATTGCTGCCAAAATTTCTCACGAGGAGCAATAAGGCACTTTTTTAATGTTGGCGAAATGTTAGGCCCGATATTGCTCTCGATACATAATATAAGCTACTTCCAGCAATTATTAGAAAAGACAAAAGAAACAATAAACAATGATACATTTGATGAATGGGCAAAAAAAACCATTGAAAACGACAAATACAAAACGACAGAATCGTAACTGTATATTAATAAAATAATAAGAACTTTTCAAGAAAGATAGAAGGGATTAAAAATGAAGTATATTTCGATCTTAGCTCAGGCCGGCGATGAAGATATCATCACCAGCGAGAACATAGACTCTTCATCGCAAACCGTAACATATACCTCCGCTCAGGACGGATCACAAACTGCTCCTGATCAGGCCACACCACCGCCTGCCAGGCCGTCAGGTTACTACAACATGATATTCCTTGGTGTTATAATGATCGCAATGTACTTTTTTGTTCTCAGGGGGCCAAAGAAAAAACAGCAAAAACATCAGCAGATGGTTCAGTCACTGCAGAAAAATGCTCGCGTAAGAACTATTGGCGGCATCTTTGGAACGGTTATGGATGTCAAAGACGATGTTATCACATTAAAGATCGACGAATCGAATAATACAAAAATGAAGGTCTCCTCCGGTGCCATCAGCACGGTTATTTCGGAAGAAACGAACTAAATTATCAAAAAAACAGCTTTATAATTTTACAATTTGGAAAGAGGCTATGAAGAAAAATCTGATTTGGAAATTAGGACTGATCGTATTCCTTATTATTTTCGCGGTTTTAAGGCTTTACCCACCGCAGGAAAACCTCAAACCCGGCCTTGATCTGGCTGGCGGCACAAGTCTCATCTATGATATAGACACTCAGGGACTTGACGCGACCGAAAGAAAAGGTATCGCACAGAGAATGATCCCGATCCTCTTAAAAAGGATAGATCCAACCAATGTCGCAAACATAGTCATGCGCCCATTGGGCGATACGCGCATTGAGATACAGCTACCGGTTTCAAGTGCAGACACAATACAAAAACGAAAAACATTCGTAGCCGCTCTTGATACACTCGAAAAAGAAAATGCCAATTTGCTCGTCATAAAAAAGGCTCTTTCCATGGACCCTGACGAAAGACAGAAAGTATTCAATGATTTCGCAGCCGGTTCCCAGCAGAAGTTAGACATCCTTAGCAACATCGCAGAAGCCTACGACCAAAGAAAACAACAGCAGGACGCAAGAGACACCTACGCAAAACAAATGGAGGAAGTCGGTCAAAAGCTTAAAGCTGAGGATATTGACACGGACTCCGTCAGAATAATGGCTTCAAATTGGTTAAAACTTAAAAAGTCCGATCTAAACAAACAGATCGAAGATTTTCTTGCCTCCAAAACTTCCCAAAGCAACAACGAACTCGTCAAGAATTACCTGAACGCTTATAAAAAGTGGGCAGATGCTGTAAATGACCTTGCAGAGCCGGAAACAGGAAAACACACGGTATATAACAATGCCGCTGCAAAGCTCTCCGAACTGAATCTTAATATCCAATATCTGACCGATGTACTTGATCTACCTGAAGATTCAATGCAGAGAACCAAAGATCTCGAGGAGATCAAAGCTAATTTCCCAGACCGAGTAGATAAGATAGACAACGTAGTCACCGCTTTTGATGAGTACAGAGTTGTAGGCGGAAGACTCGATGACCCTGAAGACTTAAAGAGAATGTTAAAAGGTGCAGGCGTCCTCTCATTCAGAATACTCCCCATCCCGGGTGATGGCAAAGCAACCGAATCGCAGCTTCGTGGATATCTTGAAGCTTTAAAACTTAAGGGCCCCAAGCAAGCATCAGACAGCAAGTACGTATGGGTACAGATTGAAGACCTTCAAGCATGGCACGCCAACGGTGTTTTGGGTGACTTCGGAGAAAAAACCTATGTGCTGGCAAGCAATCAGAAAAATGAGTCTATGCTTCAGGGAGGAAAAAAATGGAAACTCAAAAAAGCACGTCCCACCGTTGACCAGATGGGACGAAGGGCAATAGGTTTTACGCACGATGAAGCCGCTGCAAAATTATTCTACAATGTAACAAAGAACAATATTGGAAGGCCTCTTTGCATAATCCTTGATGATATCGCCATTTCAGCTCCGAACATTGAGACTGCAATTCGGGCAAATGGCACCATAACAGGCAACTTCACGCAGGAAGAAGTTGAAGACATGGTCAATAAGCTCAATGCAGGCTCGTTCCCCGCAAGACTCTCTGACGTACCTATCTCGGAAAAAAGCATCGGCCCTGCCATAGGTGCCGACAACAGGGATCAGGGCATGAATGCGGGATTTATCGGCCTGGCTGCGGTTGCTGTCTTTATGCTGATATACTATCTGCTTGCAGGTTCCATCGCAGACATAGCACTTGTAATGAACCTGATATTTGTTCTTGCAATGATGGCAATGTTCGGCGCAACATTTACACTTCCCGGCATCGCTGCTATCATCCTGACGATCGGAATGAGTGTTGACGCAAACGTACTGATTTTTGAACGTATTCGCGAAGAACAGCAACGCGGGTCATCCATCCGTACCGCTATCGCAAACGGTTATCAAAGAGCTTTTAGAACCATCTTTGATGCGAATATCACAACCTTTATTACCGCTCTGATTCTTTACATGGTAGCATCGGAAGAAATAAAGGGTTTTGCTATCGTTCTTATGCTCGGTATCGGTTCGAGTATGTTCACCGCCCTTTTCGTAACAAGGGTCATATTCGACTTCCTCGTCGAAAACAGAATACTCAGGGATCACATAGTTATGCTGCGTTTGATCAAAAGCGCTGATATCAACTGGATGGGCCTCCGCAAGATATTCTTCACTATATCAATAATACTTATTGCCGGCGGTATGTTTGTGTTTTTCAACAGGAACTCTGACGAAAACAGCAAATACGATATCGAGTTCACCGGCGGCACAAGAGTAGAAATAAACCTTAAAGAAGGAACAGGCTATGATCGGGCCATGGTCGAATCTATTATTAGAAGTAAAGCCGCAGAATACGACAGTGCCGACCTTGCAGCCGCAAAAGTATACAGCATAGGTGACAGTGGACTGCAGTTTGCTATAAGTACCACGGAAACAAATAAAACATCTACCGAGATAACTTTTAATGATCCCGGCCAGACAGTTGAATCTGTAAAAGCAATAATCGAAAACGCCAAAAAGAATTCTTCGATAACGCTCTTAAATCTTTCTGTAGAAACCGCCGACAGTAAAACTTTTACGATTTCAACATCTCAGGTAAACAAAGCTTCCGTAAAAGAGTTCCTGCAAAATACGTTTGGTGACTCTGCAGAAGTTTCCGATCCGGTAGTCAATGAGATCGTTAGCCGGGCTGTCAGGGAGGCCTTTGAGGGTCTGCTGGCCGTCAGGGAGGACCTTGGTATTAATATAACTTCTGTTACCAAGGTATCCGAAGTTGCCGTTGAACTGGCAGATTATATCGGCGGGATACAGCTTCTATGCCAGCTTGAAAAACAGACAACTTTCGAAGACATTACTACTCGTCTTGAGGACGTTCGCTTTAAACCTGATGCTCAGGACCTTGAATGGTTCCGCTATCAAATTCTCGATGCCGATCTCTCCATCCCTGACCCGGAAACCGTTACCGACAGTTTCGTATATGTAAGTATCCACCCGGAAGCAGGCTACAGAGATCTCGACAGCGATGAATGGGATCGTTTTGTCGACAACGAAAAAACAAAGGTGACAAAGGCAATACAACTTCAGACTACGCTTGCACGCGTAACACAGATCGACCCCTCGATCGGCCACCAGGCAAAAACTCGTGCCTTGATTGCGATCATTCTTTCGCTCATCGCTATCGTAGGTTATATATGGATAAGATTCGGTACTGCAAGATACGGCCTTGCCGCTATTGTCGCTCTTGTCCACGACGTTTGTATTACGCTTGGTGCCGTTACCGTCTGTACTTATATCGCCGGCACCCCAATAGGAAAAGCTCTATTGATCCAGGACTTCAAGATCAACCTAGAAATGATTGCCGCATTTTTGACGATCATCGGTTATTCTCTTAATGATACCATTGTCGTATTTGACCGAATACGTGAAAACAGGGGAAAGCTCACAAACCTTAACCCGCAAGTGATAACAAACAGCATCAACCAGACTCTATCAAGAACACTGTTAACTTCATTGACAACATTTTTGGTTGTCCTGGTCATGTACATCTGGGGCGGTGCTGGACTTAGAGGTTTCACTTTCGCAATGCTGATCGGTATTATTGCCGGTACTTACTCTTC
The DNA here is from genome assembly GCA_016928585.1 of Sedimentisphaerales bacterium. Lineage (GTDB taxonomy): Bacteria > Planctomycetota > Phycisphaerae > Sedimentisphaerales > Anaerohalosphaeraceae > JAFGKL01. Next base: position 36,403 of record JAFGKL010000033.1, on the reverse strand, counting down.
GATCGCCATAGCAGCACCAATACTTTTGTCAGGCAAAAAAAAGACTTCGGATCAAAAATGACCCTGTCGAAATGAGAGGTTAAAAGACAGTGCGAAAAGACCTCAAAATGGGTATGTTGATAGGGGTGGCGCTGGTTGCTGGCGCCACCGTGATCATCTCGATCTCAAGCTCATCGGTCGAATCAAGACTTGTTGAAAAAACTTCGATCGTTTCTCCTGATGGAACTGATCTTGCGGAAGTAATTAGGCCGACTATTCCTGATCAGCTGCCGGCTCTGAAAAAAAGAACAAACGAAGAACCCGTCTATTCAGTAGGCCCAAGAATCCATGTAGTCGTCTCCGGCGAAACTCTCACAGGGATATCAAAAGAGTATTATGGAACCATTGACGGAAAACAAGCCATCATCAATGCCAATAAAGATATTATCTCCAATGCAGATACACTAAGAGCCGGAACCAGGCTGGTGATACCTTAAACAAAACCCCGTTAAAAAAGTCTTAGATGAACTTTGCCGCAGCAGCATCTGCTATCCATGTAACCTTATCAAGTATCGGCCAAAGCGTATGAGCCGGATACTTCACTTCGTCAGGTTCGCTGTAAAAAACATCACGAAGGATCTGGGCTTTTTCACTTCCTGAAACTAATACCGTAAGATGTTTAGCTGCACATAGAACCGGCGGAGTAAGTGTAATGCGATCATATTTGTTATTCATAAAATAAACAACACTGACAAGATCGTCCGTGTCGTATAGCGAATAGGAAGTCGGGAAGAGTGAACCTATATGACCGTCGGCACCCATACCAAGAACTACCATATCAAACTCAGGAAACTCACCTCGTTTGATATCGAACACTTCGCGGATAACTTTTTCATACGCCACCGCCGCCTCGGCATAATCTTTTACCTCGCCGGGCATTCTGTGAATATTCCCCTTTGGCACGGGAACTTTGTCCAGAAAAGTATGCGCCGCAAGACCATAATTACTCTCCTCCGAGTCCGGCGGAACACAACGTTCATCAACCCAGAATATTTGAACTTTGTCCCATTTAAGGTCCTTGCCTTTTGGGCTTGTCCCAAGCAGTTCAAAAAAACGCTCTGGGGTATGCCCCCCTGATAGAGCAACATTAAAACGACCGTTAGCACCGATAGCCTTAGTAGCATCCTGGATAAAAATATCCAGGGCTGCCTCAGCAAGAGATTCTGCATCAGGAACCTTATTAATATTGATTTTGATATTATTAATTGCTTCCATGGCTACACCTCCGCATCCTTAGCGCAAAACCTATTTTAAATAATAAAAGAAGGAACCTCCCCAGTGGTATCTGTAATGAAATACCTCTGCCGACAACCCGCACATCCATTATGTTATCAGCAAGTTTCATAACCGTCCCTTTTAGCAACAGGGCTCTATTTGTATTTTACCTCAACTCTGCTTATAATCCACAAAAAAATCCAAAATTACCGTATATTACCAATAATATTTCAAGATACCTACGGTCTACTAACAGGTCGGATTTGCTTCCGAATAAACTCTTAAATGCCTTTTTCTTCAAGAAATGCCTGTAATATCCCCGCTGCTGCGATGGCATCGATTCTTTTTTTCTTTTTTTTACGTGTATATTCTCCGGCAAGTTTTTTTTCAGCATTGAAGCTTGTAAGCCTCTCATCCTGAAAATAGATCGGCAATTCCACATTGTCCCCGAGTTCTTTGGCAAAAGCACGAATTTGTTTCGCCTTCGGACCCTCCGTATCATCCATGTTCAAGGGAAGGCCTACAACCACACCCCCTACTTGTTCGTCATGTATTATTTTTTTGATCTGTGCGAGCAGACTTGACTGGTCTTCGATAAGGCAAAGCGGAGAGGCAACAACCTCTTCAGCATCGCATATTGCAAGGCCGGTACGTTTCTCTCCAAGATCGATCGCAAGATAACGCATAACACCTTAAAGAAATTTCTTGCCCCCATGATCGCCAATAAGATCAAGAAGTTCTTTCAACCTGTGTGTCTGGTCAACATGACAAACTAATGTTGCATCCGGACTGTGAGCAACAACTATATTCTCAAGACCAATTGTTGCTATAAGATGCTTTTTATCTTCTGTAACAACAATATTGTTCTTGGAATCAAGCAGTTCGCTGTGTCCTGCAACTACAATGTTATTCTTGTCATCTGATTTTATAATATCAGCAAGTGCCGCGAATGAACCCATGTCAAGCCACCTGCAATCAAGCCTTATCGCAAAAACATTGTCAGCCTTTTCCATCACGGCAAAATCAATACTGATTTTAGGCATCTTAAGAAACCACTGTTTTAATACCTCTTTCTGCTTCGGACCATCCCAGGCCGCTTTGATCTTGCTCAAAGGCTCTACTGCCTCCGGCAGATAACTGGTGATCTTATCAAGTATCGTTTTCGCCTTCCAAACAAACATACCGGAGTTCCAGCAATAACTGCCGCTGTCAAGATATTCCTGTGCTGTTTGCTTGTCTGGTTTCTCCTTGAACGACTCAACTTTACATATCTTGTTATCACAACCCTCAAACTGTTCTGCAGAACCCAGCTTGATATATCCGAGTTGAGTAGCAGGGAATGTAGGATCAATACCATAAGTAATAAGAGCATCAGGGTTGGAATTTATATATGTAAGCGAATCTCTCACCACAGACTGAAATACATCGTCTGGCTCAATAACCTGGTCGGCCGTAACAACCACCATCGTTGCATTAGCATCAAACTTGCTCAATACGGTCGCGGCAAGCCCGATAGCACCGGCAGTATCACGAACAGCAGGTTCGGCTACTACATTACCATAGGGTATCTCAGGTAGATTCTCCCGAACAATATCGGCATAACCTGCATTGGTAAGAACTATGATATTACGTTTATCGAATATCGGTGTCAGTCTCTCGAGACATCGACGAAGCAATGTTTCACCGTCAAGAAGCTTCAGAACCTGTTTAGGACGTTTCTGTCGGCTCAAAGGCCATAAACGCTTGCCTGTTCCCCCTGCCATTATTACTGCAAAATCCATTTTTAATCCCTCTCAGTAATAATCTTTAACTGTCGAACCCTGGCTCAAAATCAAAATTTGACGCGGGCTCCTTACCGAATTCTAACCCGTACTAAAAAAAATACAACTATTATACAAGAAAATCTGTGTCTATTTTTGTAATAGGCACGATCTTTTTGGCAAGTTCCTCATAACCTTCTCTTTCCATAAGAGCGAACGTTGCCTCTTTCCCAAGCTCAACAGCCGGTTGATTGTAAGTATTTATCTTAAACAGCTCTCCGGCAATTGAGGTTGTCACTTCATAAAGATAAATAAACTCTCCCACGCTAACCGCATCAAGCTTATCGAACATCACCGTAAGACATGGCCGCTTATCATGCAGCAGTGCATATTCGGTCGCTGCCTTTTCGCTGTTGATAAGCTTTGACATCTTCGCACCGTCAAGATAGCCAAGTTCCGGAGCGCAATCCGGCGCCGGCCCGATATTAATTTCACTGCCAAAATCTTCAACTTGCAAAAATGTAAAAAGCTTATCGTTCGGCCCCTCTCGGTAAAGCTGCACCTGGCTGTGTTGATCCGTCGTCCCCAGCGCTTTTACCGGCGTCGGACCTACAAATACCTCGTTTCCATCAACATCAACCGTCTTGCCAAGACTCTCGGCCCAAAGCTGCCTGTACCAGTCGGCAAAATCCTTCAACGCATAAGCATAAGGCATCATTACGGATATCGGTTTACCTCGATTGTAATAGTGCCAGTTCACAGCCGCATTCATAGCCGCAGGATTGGAAAACATATCATCACCGCATACTCTTTTGTCCATAAGTCCGGCACCTTCGAGCAATCCGTCGATATCTATCCCGCAAACCGCTGCACTTAACAAGCCCACTGGGCTAAGCACGCTAAACCTCCCCCCGACACCGTCCGGAACGACCAGAGTCCTGTACCCGGCATCGTCCGCGATCTTACGCATCGTTCCTTCCTTCGCATCGGTTGTTGCGATAATATGTTCTTTACACGCATCTTCGCCAAGCTTATCTATAAGCAGTTGTCTTATTGTCATGAACTGGCTTGCCGTTTCTGCCGTCCTTCCGGATTTACTGATCACGTTAAAGATCGTTTCTTCAAGTCTGTCGCCCACCCAATCGAGAAAACTTGCCAGTTGTGCAGGATCAACGTTATCAAAAACAAACAGCCTGGGTCTTTTCTCCCTTTGCGCCGAATCAATATTATACATATAAGGATTAAGCGCGCTCTGAACTGCGATATTCCCAAGAGCCGAGCCCCCGATACCAAGAACTACAAAATTTTCATATTCGCCCTCAATATCCGAAGCCACCTGTTTCACCGATGTTGGGTAATCCTTATTGTAGGGAAGATCCCTGTAAGGGGTCTTTCCCTGCTCACGCCGTTTATTCACCGCAGCAATAGCCGGCTTCACTCGTTCGGCAAGCTCCGCAAACTGACTTTGACTTATTCCGTGTTCCTGACCGACTACTTCCGCTGAGACATTCTTGTAATAAAGACTAACTTTCGACACTGAAAATTCTCCTCATTTATTAATATTCACTTTTGTAAGTTTAGCGTATTTTAACATCAGTGATTTGACTTTTCCAGAACTGAATTCAACTACAACTATACTATCTTCGCCAAGATTTAGGAACTCTTTTACCCGCCCGGTCCCGAACTTCATATGCTCGACAAGCTCATTTACCCTAAAAGGTGCCTCCTGAGGTACCTGCGAGTCATAATAATCTTCAATTCTATCGGATTCCTCGGCATCCTCGGAACTTTCGCTGTTGATCTGGTCGAGATCAAAACCGGCTTCGTAAAGAAATTGCGACGGAACTGTACGTAAGTACTGCCCCCTCATCACCCTGTGCCTTGCAAGACTTATGAAAAGCCTCCTCCTTGCCCGCGTTATACCCACAAAGAAAAGTCGTCGCTCTTCTTCCAGCTCCTCCTGGTTGTCCGCACTCCTCTCATGCGGCAGCAAACCTTCTTCCAGCCCCTCGATAAAAACATTATCAAACTCAAGTCCCTTGGCGGCATGCAGTGTCATCAACGATACTTTGCCGGACTTTGCATCATAAGCATCTGTATCGCTGTAAAGAGCTATTGTCTGAAGATAATCCGTAAGGTTCGGCTCTGCAATCTGCTTGTCATATTCAGCCGCTGAGTTTATAAGTTCGTTTATATTTTCTACGGCACTTTCGCCTTCGCTTCCCTGAGTCTGTAGATATTCCAGCAGCCCCGTCTCACTGAAAACTCTCTCCATCAAAGGAGCAACTTCTCCTTCAGCATCCTTCCTGAACTTTTCCAGCATAGCCGCAAACATTGTAAGTTTTGCCCGGATCGCCTCCGTGGTTGAATCCAGCAGATGGGCTTTTTCAGCCGCTTTATTTAGACCAATACCATTTTCACTTGCATAAATTGCAAGTTTATCAAGTGTAGTTTTCCCTATCCCTCTCGGGTGCGTACCGATAGCCCGCACAAATGCGATATCATCGTCAGGGTTCACCATCACCTTAAGATAAGCAAGCATGTCGCGAATTTCTTTGCGGGCATAAAACTCTACACCACGAACAACCTGGTAAGGGATACGCTTTTGAATAAGGGACTCCTCTATCGCCCTGCTCATCGAATTGACCCGGTAAAAGACAGCTATCTCACTTGGTTCGCTACCATCGTATATAAGCTTTTGAATTTCCCGGGCAACAGAAAATGCTTCTTCCGAATCGTCCGGATAATCCTGAACGATAACATCTTCCCCCCTTTCAAGTGTGGGGATCAAGGTCTTTTGCTTGCGTTGCTTATTAGATGCAATTAATTTGTCGGCAAGCTCGAGTATGTTAGGTGTACTTCTGAAGTTTTCTTCCAGCTTGACCACGACCGCGTTAGGCCAGTCCGTTTCAAACGCAAGTATATTACCTATGTCGGCACCGCGCCACCGGTAGATAGACTGGTCCGGATCGCCTGTTACACAAATATTACTGTGCTCAATCGCAAGCCCTCTCGCTATTTGATATTGTGCGTGATTGGTATCCTGGTACTCATCAACCAGTAAATATTTAAAACGCCGATTAAGTTCACTTCGCACCTCAGGATGATTTCGCAGCAGAAAAGCTGTTTTCACCAAAAGGTCGTCAAAATCTAGCGCATTATTATCGCTTAGTATTTTTTGATAATTTTCATATATCTTCGCGGTGTTCTTCATGAAATAATCGTCACCACGAACCTTAATATCTTCCGGAGATTCAAGATCGTTCTTAAACCGCGATATTACACCAAGCATTCGTGCCGGTGCAAAATTGCTCGTATCTACTCCAGAAACCCTGACGGCTTCCTTCATGCACCGTTTTTGAGAGTTATCATCATAAATACTGAAATTACTGCCGATCCCTGCCCTCTGGCCGTACCAGCGAAGTATTTTAACGCAAAGAGAATGAAATGTGCTGATGTGGGCACCCGACGTACCGGCTCCCATCCCCTCAAGGCGAGTACGCATCTCTTGGGCTGCTTTATTGGTAAAGGTTATCGCACAGATGTTGTACGGACTCACACCGGAATTTATAAGCGCAGCTATTCGGCTTATTATAACTCGCGTCTTACCGCTACCGGGACCTGCCACTACAAGCAAGGGACCATCAACATGATAAACCGCCTTACGTTGCGACTCTGTCAGATCCTCTATGGGAATATCTGATGAAAAAAATGCTGCACTCATACTCCGCTTCCGTCTGAAATTCTCTGTTATTGGTCTTTGAATTCGGAAATGGCTATTAGAGATAATAAAAACGTTTATGTCAACGACTTATTACAGATCGGTATGGTTTATTTTATTGTCCGTTTTGCTTCTCTTCGGCTGCCTTTTTGGATCGTTCTATAAAATCGTTTTCCTGTTTCGTAAGCTTTTCAAAAAGGTCCGGACGCTCAACCTTGATACGTGCAAGAAGACTTTTACGGAGGTTCTCCGGGTAATACTCATCATTAATGAACCCTATAAATGCAAGATACCGGAGCATTCCAAAACTCGGCAGATCGATCCTCAAAACACCTTCGTCAGTAAATTCCTTCTGATAAATATCGTAGATTTGCTGAGCCCACTTCTCTCGCCCATAAGCATTGTCATCATCATGCACTGCAAATCTGAAATATCCTTCCCTAAGAGCCATTATTATTAATTCGGTTGCTTCGGTTATACTGACCGACCTGATCTCTTTGGCTACTTGTTTTCTTACATATACTTCAAGAGGATCCCTGAACTCTTCTCGATCGGGAAAAAGTTTTCTTGCTTTAAGATATATCTTGCCCGCCTTATCGATATGACCTGCCTGATAAAAAAGTCCGACTCCATTCTTAAGCAGATTTCTATACCCCGTCGAAACTCCTTTCGGATTAGAATTGTCCATCGCCTTGTACTTATCCCATTTCTTCTTCCACAGTTTTTCGCAGCTATCGAACATAGTAAGGTCAGGTCGCAAAAACACGCTCGCTTCTCTTCCAGGCACCGGATAGATTATCATTTTGCCATTTCTGTAAAGCTCCTGCAATGAATGGAATACTGCTCTGTCCGTGTTTTTTTCATCTACGGAATACTCGCCGGGTTTACTTGCATTTTCAAGCCCGTATTCTGCCCAGTAAATAGCATGAGCGGCAGGATGTTCCCAGTTTAAAGGATTATGGTCATTAGGATCGAAATTATTTGTCGGCCCATACAGATCGTTCAGCTTCTGCATAAATTCCGGATCAAGCTTCCATTCTTTACGCAAATGATAGGCCTTTGCAAAGATATCGAATTTATCAAGTGCCTCGGTTCCCCTGAACCTGTTGATTACTTCATGGGCTTCGGGCTTGAACCTTGAAGGAAATTGTCTTAGAGAAAGATAATTGTTGACTATCTTGTCTTCGTCATCAAATACAGGTTCGGCTTCTTTCAAAGACGATATGAATTTCGATACTTCCTCGTCTTTCATAACTTCCGATAGTTCATGATCAGCCGCTATCAGCTTTTTAAAATGTTCTTTTGTGTTCGGGCTCAATAACGGACGCATCGAAAGAGCAAGTTCCCGCTTATAGTGCTTATGACAATCGTCGGTAACAGAACCCATCTTATGCTGGAATATCCACGCAAGAGAACGATAAAGCTGTATGCTGTGTGGATTTTGTTCTATACCTTTATCACGAAGCAGTTCGTAACCATTCTTTACCCATCTCCATCGCTCCTGCCACTGGCTTGCAGGCATTGCGACCGATATATTATAGGCCATGTTCCAAGCCTGAAAATCCCATACCTGTGCAAAACGCGGCTGAAGCGTTGTTATCCAATCTGCTATCTGCTTGGCATCGAAGAACTGCCCTTCTTCTTTGAGCTTGTCTGCTCGCATCCAGAGTATATCAACAACAAGACCTCTAAATGCTCCCATTGCCACCGTTGCAAATGCAAGGGAAGGCGGAGCGTTCTCAAGGGGAGCGTTACTGATAAGACCCATCTCGTCACGCGAACTGTGGATAGCATCGAGCCTGGTCGATGCAAAGTACATCAAGACCAATGCAAAAAGCAAACAAGGAACAATTATTATGACATCACGTAAACGCATATTATACTATTGTCTTGGCAATTTCCTTATTACTGAATATCCAAATACCCAATATTAAAAGTATTATTGATTTTATTGCTACCATAACCCCATAGACTTCTAACAAAAAAACCCAGCTCAAAAATCTTGCCGATATCATAAACCGGGTCGGGTTAAACTCACCGTCAAAACGGGGGAATAACCACAACAATGGCTTAAGTGTAAGGCTATACAACATCTCAATGCCTTTAATTTCCATATAGTCAAAGGAATCGACAACAAAACCGTTCACGGTTCCTATAAAAAATATGGAAAAACAAACAAGTATCGCTACCGGGAACGACAGCCATGTGGAAAGCGACACCCCCAATGCCGAAAGAAATATCAGCCTTGCAAAAACCATAAGAACAACCCGCAAAAAGTTACCCGTAAAACCGCCGGCCTTATAAAGAACCTCAACATCATCAGGTATAACCGTCGCCCTGTTTTCATAAAGATTATTAAAAGCGACTGCAAGATACCCGTCTTCTGCTATTGCATTTGCAGGAACTTCAAACTCACGGAACATCTTGATAGCATCAGATCTGTCAACACGATATACAGGACTTTCCCATATTCCCGGACCTAGCCGTTCCTGTTGGCGATAATCTCCAACCACCCATACGCTTTTGACCTCCATATCGGGAAAACTGCCGGAAACTTCGTACTTGTATCTTACAAACAAAGTTTCCGTCCCTTCGATAGGCTTTATATTTTCAAACTCCCAAAGCTTCTGTTTGCCTGGTTCGACAACTCGTTCTTTAAGCAGCTCCTGACCTCTAAGCTCTCTTAATATCTTAATCCTGCTCATATCGCTGGGAAGTTGCCCTGTTTTTTCAAGTTCTTCATATCTCGCAAACACGGCTTTTTCGATCTTTTCTTCGTCAATTTTGGTTTTAAGACCGATTCGGGCAGTAAAAAACTCGCGGTTAGCTTTGTCGATCTCTGCCTGATTAGCATCGGACAAACGAGGAATCATCAAAGTCAGGCCGTATATGATAGAAGCAAAAACAGCAAGCAGGAACGCATCAAGAATAACAACACCAAGAAGCTTTCCGACAAGTAGTTCGAAACGGTGAATGGGCTTGGTCACCACAAGGAATATCTGTTTTAATTTAAGATCACTGGTTAGTGTGTAAACGGATACTGCGATCGTAAGAACACACAAAAGAAGACTGACAAGCGACATCCCGTAACTGATAAATGTCTGCAGCTTCCCGTGAAGCGTCCCGTCGCCTATCATAATAAAGCTCATAACAGGAAGGATAACAAGCAACAGCATAATGATCACTACAGCAACTTTCATCCTTATTGCCTGAGCCATCGTATTACGAGCAACAGCCCAAACTCTACGCATCGTCTATATCTCCAGGTTTATCGGATACGGTTCGCTCCGTCAGGTCCTTTTTTTCATCATTACCAGTCAGCTTCTTGAGCAGATCGTCGTTTACCTGTTCAACCGTTTTGACCGGCTTTTCTAGTATCTCCGGCTGCTTAGGCTTATCGCTTTGGACTTGCTCAACATTTCCTCCGGTCAGCTTTTCAAGTACCGAGCTATCTTCTTGTTTAACAGGCTTTCTCTCGACTTTTTCTGTCTGAACTTTTTGCTGGTCAGTTTCTTCTTTCTTTACACTAACCGAAACCAGCTTATCAAGAATATCTTCGCCTTTACCATCTTCAGCTGCAAGGAATCCTCCTATCCCGCCGGTATTTACCGCGCCGCTTGTTGGCACTTCTCTTTCCTGCGCAGAAGCAACTGTCTGCACAAAGAAATCCTCTAGTCGCTCCATAGGAGAACTTATTTCACAATCTTGTTGTTCCTCACGAACGATCTGCTTTATTTTTTCAAGGGCATTTTCGCTTAGTTGACCTGTAACTATCTGGTTTTCACTGCTCTTTTGCAAAAGACTCTTAACCTGACCTTCAATCTGCATCTTGCCGCCGTATAATATCCCGATCCTATCGCAAACATCTTCTACATCTGCAAGCAGATGGCTGCAGAGCAATATCGTTTTACCGCGGCTTGCAAGACGTATGAACAGATCTTTCATCTGTCTTGTACTTATCGGGTCCATACCTGACGTAGGTTCGTCCAGTATCAAAAGATCGGGGTCGTTTATAAGCGCCTGCGCTAAACCTATTCGTCTTGCCATACCCTTGGAAAATGTCCCAACAGGACGGTTTGCCATACCTGTCAGTCCAACCATCTCAAGAAGACTCTCTATGCGATGCTTACGCACCTGTGACGGAAGACCGAACAATCTGCCGTAAAAATCAAGCGTCTCTTTCGCACTGAGATAACGATAAAGGTATGAATCTTCCGGAAGATAACCTATACGCTCGCTGATCTTTGTATTACTGCTGTCGCCCCCAAGCAGCAACGCTTTTCCTTTCGTCGGATAAAGAAGACCAAGCAGCATTTTCAGAGTTGTGGTTTTACCCGAACCATTCGGACCAAGCAATCCATAAACTTCATTATGCTTTACACAAAGGTTAAGATCATCTACTGCTATAACCTTCGCCCGTCCCCACCAGTCGGGAAAAACCTTTGTCAAAGATATTGTCTCAATAGCATATTCACTGTTTACTTTTGCCACAACCTGCCTCACAAAATACTTTTACCATTTAAAACTATACGGGGCTCGTATGAGGTTCGAGATGCTCGCCAAATCGAACAAGCCTGGCACTGTTGAATATAACTATAACCGAACCGGCCAAATGGAGTACCGCTGCAAGAATAATGGGCAGCCAACCCGCAGCCGAGGCCCCTACTCCAACCGCAATGAACACTATACCAAAAAGAAGATTAATATTGATTATGTCGCGGGTCTTCCGGGAAAGATGTAAAAGGAACGGCAACCGTCTAAGATCGTCGCTCATCAGGGCTATGGATGCCGAGTTGATAGCAACATCGCTTCCCGCTGCACCCATCGCTATTCCAAGGTCTCCCGCCGCAAGCGCAGGTGCATCATTAATACCGTCACCTACTACCGCAACCACATGACCGTCCTGTTTGATCTTTTCGACAACGGCAAGCTTGTCTTGCGGCAGACAATGAGCTTTAAAATCGGTACATCCAAGCTCCGCAGAAATACGGTTAGCAACCTCGCTCCTGTCTCCGGTCAACATTGTAACTCTTTTAACTCCCGCCTCAAATAATTCGCTTACCGCATGTTGTGCCTGCGGTCTCGACTTGTCCTGTAAACCTATCCAGCCAATACAAACAGAATCACGAGATACATAAAGGGTACTGAAGCCCTGCTCCTCGTGTAATGAAGGATCGACAACATTGCCTACTTCTATATTATTTTCCTTAAGGAATGAGTCACGCCCGACCATTATCTTCGACGACTCTATTGTTGCTGTTACCCCCTTGCCCGGAGTCTCCATGAAATCCGAGGAAACCGGCAGTTTCACATTAGCTTCTTTTGCTATTTCAAGCAAGGCCCTTGCCGCTGGATGTTTACTCATCTGCTCGGCAGATGCTGCCGCTCTTAGCAATTCCGCAGGCTCTACGCCTTTAGCAGGCTCCAGTTTGGTCACAAATAGCTGGCCCGTTGTCAAAGTACCTGTTTTGTCGAAAACGATCGCGGTCATTTTGCCCGCTATTTCCAGGATCGAAACGTTCTTTATAAGTATACCAAGCCTCGCAGCCGCACTAAGCGCCGCAACCATCGCCGTCGGTGTCGCAAGTATAAGCGCACAGGGACATGATATAACAAGTGCCGATATCGAACGGTTTATATCATTAGTAAAGTACCAGATAATCGCACTTATCATCAGGATCGTCGGAACATACCACTTAACATGAGTGTCGATTATACGCATGATCGGGCTTTGCGTTTTTTCCGCCGCCATGATAAGCGACTGAACCTTGCCAAGCGTTGTGTCTCTTCCAGCCTTGGTTACCGTTATATCAAGAGCGCCGGTAAGGTTTGTTGTTCCGGCAAAAACCTGCATACCGGGAACTTTGTCGGCCGGCAGCGATTCTCCGGTGATCGTCGCCTCGTTAACGGTACTGATGCCAACCTTGATCTCTCCGTCTGCCGCGATATTATCACCAGGACGAACCCTTATAACATCTCCGGGTTTTAGCCCGCTAACCTGAACTTCCGTTTCGCTGCCGTCTTCTTTTACAATATTAGCTACTGTCGGGGTCAAACGGATCAACGACTCGATCGATGCCCTTGCACCTAGAGCAGTTCGCGTCTCCATCAGTTCTCCCAGCATCATTATAAACGCAACTATTCCGGCCGTTGCGTAATCGCCCTTCGCAAAGGCTGCTATTATAGCCAACGCAACAAGCTCGTCCATGTGCATATGCCCGTGAAGCATACACCTTAATGCATGCCAAACTACAGGAGCACTCAGAAGGATGGCTCCTATCATCGCGCAAAGCTGTGCTATCTCACTGCCGGAACCATAAAATACAGGAGCAATGCGACTATTCAACAAAAGTATCCCACCCGCAAGCGTACCTATCATCGCAAGGCTCACACGGAACTGCTTGCCTTTAGTATGATCGTAATCGATTTCCGTTTCTTTAATACCTAAATGATTATGAGCCATATTAGTTCTTATCCGTTTTGATATCCTGTTTAAATTGCTTTTTAGTGATCTTTATTTCTGCGACTCGCTTTTTTCTTTGCCTATACTCGGGTCCCGATTAACAAGAACCCTCAGTTCTTTAGGTTTACCGCCTTCTGAATGCTGAATAAATACCTTCTCATCTGCGTTGTTTAAAACATCCTCTACTGCCTCCTGATAAAGCTTTTGAAGTACAAGCTTGGGCCTTTCCTTATACTCTGGTAAAAGCTTCTGCAGATATTCAGCGTTCGCTTTGGCGCCTTCGATCTCTTTGGTTCTGTACGCTCTTGCTTCGGAGATCATTTCCTGGCTTTGCCCCGAAAGACGTGAAAGGAACTTCTGTTTTTGATCGTAAGAAAGCTCCTCTTTTTTCAACGCCATAAGAACCTGCTCGCCATCGGGACCACCGGCCTCGTTCAAGGTCTGTTCTGCGTATGACTTGGCCTCAGTAATAAGCTTTTGGCTTTCCTGGCTCGCTTTGTTGGATGCCTGAAAAGCATTATTAACCTGTCGCGGCCAGGTTATCTTGCCCGCAACCTGCATCGCGACTACCGTTATACCACTTTCGATCTGATCCAGCTTCTCCTGCAATGAAATTTTAACATCACTTGCAATGCCGGATTTACTAACGATCGCTTCGTCAATACTGTAATTGAGCATTGAGGAAACAATTGCATCTTCGGCCAAAACCTTAAGCAAAGGATCTACCGTCTCAGATGCAACATCAAGAAAATCCTCTCCGGGTATCGGAGACCTGTAATAAATATTCCGGAAAAACTTCTCGGGGTTATCGATCTTGTAGGTAAGTTGCCACTTTGAATGTACTATATTATAATCATTTCCTACCCCTGACGTATCCGCAATACTGTCATTGCGAGTCAGGCAATAACCGTCGTTTTTCGGATTCAGAGTCTTGGGACCCGGGCCGGGTATACCGCTTACTTTCTCCGCTTCGGTCATAGAATACCAGAACGAATCTATAGCAAGAGACTGAACCTTCTTTACCGGAATAATTACTATCTCGTCGATCGGCTCAGGGAACGCCCAGTGAAGACCCGGCTCTAACATACGTGATGCGCCAATGCCGCGAACTTTACCAAAACGAAGGATCATCGCCTGCTCATCCGACTGAACCCTGAATATCCCTGAAGTAACAAAGAGAACTATAAGAACGATCATCACGATCTTAAGTATTCCAAAGCTGATCGACAACGCATCGGTCAGTGACTTGTTCGCTGCATCAAGCTCTTCAACCGTATTCGGCTCGATATTTGTATTGTTCTGTTCAATCTGATTTTCTGTCATAATTTATAATTCCGGGCAAATTAAATTGCTTTTATTGATCTTACTTCTATTTAATATCAGGAACGCTCTTCAAAAGCTTGAAGGGTTCGCTTTCGGCTCCGATGACTATCGTGGATTTTTCCTTGAGTATCATCTTCAGAGACTCAAGATCCCTAAGGAACATTGCAAGGTCTTCATCTGCCTCCAGTAGCTTGTAATACTTCGCGGCTTCGGCATCTCCGCTGCCCTTGATCGATTTCGCCTCGGCTTCAACTATCGCAAGAAGTTCGGTCTTTTTGCTCTCGGCATCCGTCCTGATCTTAGTCGCTTCGGCGTTACCCTGTGCTATCGTTTCCTCCGTCTTCCGCTTTCGGTCAGCCCTCATTCTCGCAAAAACATCTTCAGTAACCTTATCGCTGATCCCAAGCTGTTTGATACCGACTTCCTTGATATCGATACCGTAATCGGCAAGCGCCTGACCCTTAAGGCCTTCAAGCATTTTTTGTTCAACCTGCTCGAACTTGATCTTTTCTTTGTCTGCATTTACGAATTCACTGAAATAGAACCGACCGACAACTTCGTTCTGAGTATTTCGCAAAAGAGCACGTAAATGTTCCTCTGCCCCTTTTTTGTCATGAACCGACTCAAGAAAACGCAGAGGATCGCCTATATCCCAAACCACATAGCTGGTAATAATGATTGGTTCTCCGCCGCGAGTCGTCGTCTCTTCCATTATCCCCTCGAAGAGATGGTTCCGCGAATCGAACTTATACACCGATTGTATCGGAGCTGGCCATCTAAAGTAAAAACCCGGCTCATCGATTGAATCATTGCTGGGCTTACCAAAGGTTGTTACTATCGCGATCTCCGTCTCACGCACCTGAAACGTCACGAAAAATATACCGAGCACAACTACTATTAATATCACAAGGATTAACACTGATACGTTCTTCATTTTAATTACACCTTAAATTATTTTATTTACTTCCTGCTTCCAGTTCATCGATGCTCATATCATAAAGACTCGGCTCAAGCTTCTCTTTAAGATCGACTATGTAAACACGAGAATCTGATTTGTCGGCAACTACTACATATTTACGAACATTCTCAAGAGCCTCCTCAAGCATCTCAAGACGTTTGAGACGCTTATAGATCTTAGGAGATGCCCTGTATGCAAGTACTTGATCGTTAAAACGCTTCCCGTCAGCTTCGGACTTCTTGGCACGCTCAAACGCATAGCTCTGCGATTCGCTTAATATCTTGAATATTTCACCCCTGGAATCATTAAAGGCATTCTGAACCAGCTCGGTAAGTTCTTCAACGTCTTTACCGCTTTCCTTTGCCTCTTGGTAACGATGTGCCAGTTTGTAAAGTTCGTTAGCTTCACGCACAGACCCGCCCAAAGTCGCAAGGATGCTGTTGCGTTCGGCAAGTGCGGTCAATATCTCGGCTTGCCTCTTTTGCACCGAACCTACAACTTTTTGATAATCTTCGGCAACCTCTGGCGGCGGATGAACTCCCTGCAGGCCCAGGAATACAACATCAACTCCAAGTTCTTCTTTGTCAGCGGCCGCCTGTATACGGTTGATAAGGACTTCCGCTGCCTTCCCTCTGCCACCACCCAAAAGGCTTTCACTTTCCACACTTGAATCTTCGTTATCGGATGCTTCAACCTTAGAGCTTGCTGTAAAACGAACAAGCTCACGATAACAAATCGCCTTCAGCATATTTTCGGTATCGTTATGGTTATATAGATACTGCTTAAGATCCTTGACTTTGTAGTGAATAGGAACTGCCGCCCGAACAATACTTACCGGGATAGCCCCTTCACCTAAAGACCCGTCGGACTCCGTCGCGACAAGAAGATTGTATTCCTCCTCGTAATGTTGCTCGCCCCAAAGCATCGGATTGTCCTTGTTTTTTTCCCGAGCCTCTTCCGACTCCAAAAATCCAATATCGATCCGTCTCACTTCGCTCGTCGGATATTTATAAGCCATATCAAAGGGCCACGGAAGTTTAAATGTATAACCAGGGCCTACGATCTTGTCGAACGACCCAAAATGTTCGATAACTGCCTCCTCGCCAGGCCTTAAAACCACAAAGCAGCTCAATAGATACAATGTAAGGACTAAAAAAAGGAAAAGCGGGATGATCGCCTTTTCGAGAAGCTTATAAAACCATGTCTGCGAAACTTGAAATCCAAATTGATAATCTATAGTGCTCGCAAAGGTATGAAAGATCCCACCAGGCTCATTAAATATTCCAAGCAGTCTGCTATCAAATGCACTGCGACTGTACTGGCCTGCTATCCGCGGACGGTATATATCGAGGATTATATTAAGTCCCGTCTCGATTCCTATAACTATCAACACAACCGGGACAACCCATGCAAGAACATTGACTACTGCAATTATTTTAAATTGTGCAAGTGCTAAAGATATGGCAGCCGCAAAAGAAAAGATCGCGGTAGCAAGCAGTCCGCTCCCCCCGGCTCGAAGTGCTTTCCATTTTAGTTGAGCGCTCATACCCGTTGCGTATCTGGAAATAAGAAAACTTATAAATGCAATGATAACCATGAAAACTGCTGATAGCTGAGCGTATTTGGGAGGCTCGGCAAGCTTATCGGAAACTCTGTTAAAAAGATAAAAACCTATAAATATCTCATAGCCGGCTATAAGCGATGCAAAGATTGGCACAAACCATTTTTCGATCAATGCAAGACGCTTGGATGCAACTGCAAAAAGCTCACTTCGTTCCGCACTGCCCTGAAAGATCGTATCGGATGCCTTCGTCCTCGAAAGCTGATCGATATCAAGTTTTTCCTGCTCGGCAAGGCTCATCTGGTGAAATTGAACCGCCAGAACAAACCAGATTAAGCAACAGCTCAATATCTGCCAGCTGATCGCCGTTACAGCATAAGCACCAGAAAACGCACCTACAACCCACGCTGTGATAAAAAACAGTAAACTTAGAACTAATCCGACAATGGAAACATATTCAGCTCTTTTACTCGATACATTCATGTGTCATGATTCCCGTCTGTCTAAATATGAACAAAATAATTCCTTAGTATGTACCAAATATTAATAATTCCAATCTTTACAAACAATGAATAGAATAATATAACAATAATAATTAAAAGTTGTAATGTTTTTTTGGGATACTGTCGTGCTGTACAAACTTTACATTATCGGCAAAAACACTTTTACTGAAACACTCAGGCAACCGGTCTATGCCGTAATAATTGCATTGGCAATATTCATGTACTTTACAAGCCCGTCAATTGTAATGTACTCTCTCGACGAAGACATTAAATTTTTACGCGAAATCGGACTTTCTACGCTTTTTATAGCCGGATTGTTCATTGCTATTTTCTCAGCAACTGGTGCTGTTAACGAAGAAATTGAGTCAAAAACCATCACTACCGTCCTGTCAAAGCCCGTTTCACGCCCTATTTTCATACTTGGTAAATTTCTGGGCGTCGCTTTTGCTGTTATTCTGGCCCATTATATCCTAACTATCGCTATGATAATGGTTAACAGGCATGGCGTACTCGAAGCCGCAACCGACCTCCATGACTGGCCGGTGATCGTAGCCGCATCGGTCGCTCTATTATTAACATTATTGATAACTGCCTTTTTAAACTATGTTTATGATTGGAATTTCCCCGCCACAGCAACAATATTGTTGACCATTTTAGCTACATTAGCCTTGGTCTTTCTGGCCTTGATCAACAAGGAATGGCAATTTGATCCACAAAACCAAACCATCAAGATATTTGACGTCCACGCCTCTATACTGCTGTTATTGGCAATAATAATACTTGTATCGCTTGCCATCATGTTTTCAACAAGATTCAACATTGTCCTGACCCTCACCTGTTGTGTAGCTGTTTTCCTCTTGGGACTTATTAGTGATTATGTCTTTAGCCGGTTCGCAACCCAGCACATCTGGGCAAAAATTGGCCAGATATTGGTGCCGAATCTACAGGTTTTTTGGGTTTCAGACGCTATTCAGGAGGGTGCGGCCGTAACATCAGGATACATCACTATTGCATCCACATATGCCATCCTATACTCAGCAGGAATACTTCTGATCTCTATTGCGCTCTTTCAAAGACGCCAGGTAGGCTAATTTTGCCATTTTAACAGACAGCTTATCTTATTGTAAGACAAGCACTTAAAAATTATTACGCCCCTTTTTACGCTATTTTGTTAATCATTGTGGAAAACTTTTTGTGACTATATACCGTCCGGTCGGTTTAACAAGGTTTAAATAGAGTAAATAAGGGCTGTTTCATCACAATGATCCTGTTTGGAACATTTTGCGCAATCGCTCCAAACCTTCATTGGTAACAATTCTTTTTCGATCCTGGTAAACCCGATTTTCTCAAAAAAAGCCGGCTCCAGGGTCAAAACAAACACTTTGTCAACCGCCAATTCCATGGCTTGATCAATAGATCTCTGCACAAGACTTTTGCCGATCCCCTGCCCAAAATATGATTTTTTAACAGCAAGAGACTTGATTTCAGCAAGATCGGCCCATATCACCTGCAAAACACAACAGCCAACAACTTCAGAATCAGACTCGGCAACTGCAAAATTCTGCAGTTTCTCGTATATATCAGCGTGAGAGCGAAAAAGCATCTTATCAAGCTCTGCATAGTAGCTGATAAGCGAATGAATCGCTTCGACATCTTTAACTGTGGCTTTTCGTATATTCATAATCGGGCAGTATAACCTCTATTGGACGTTTTAACAAAACTTAAATATCAACCTCTTTTTACTCCCTATACCCACTAATGACACATTTTAATGAAAAATTACTGGAAAAACCCGTCAAAGTAACTAAAATCCCTGTCTCATGAAATTTATACTTATTGACAAAATTATAGCAACAGAACAGGGAAAAGAACTAACCGCTGTAAAAACTGTTTCGCTTGCCGAAGAGTACCTGGCGGACCATTTTCCGGCTTTTCCCGTATTACCGGGGGTACTGCTCTTGGAAGGATTGGTAGAATCGGCTGCATGGCTTGTAAGGCTTTCGCAGGATTTTAGAAATAGTATGGTCTTGCTTGAAACTGCAAAAAATGTAAAATATAAGAGTTTCGCTGCTCCGGGAATGAAAATAACCTATAATGTTAAAGCAAAAACAATAGAGGATAACAAAAGCAGCTTTACTGGAACAGGCATCTGCGATGGTGAAACCATTGTCGAGGCAAAAATAAGTCTCAGGCACTTTAACCTTGCGGATGAAATTCCAAAAATGGCCATGAACGATGGAAGGATTATTGAATCTTTAAAACAGCGATGGAAATTGCTGACACAATAGTATCTTTTACAATGGATTGAATTTTTATACCGGAGGCATTTTATTATGGCAATGAGTCGTGAAGAAATTTTTGAGGAAGTTAAGGAAGTCCTCATTGACGCGCTTGGTTTAGATGATGATGAAGTCACCGAAGAGGCTACACTGATGGGTGATCTTGGTGCAGAAAGCATTGACTTTCTTGATATCGTTTTCAGGCTTGAAAAATCCTTTGGGATTAAAATTCCAAGAGAGGAACTTTTTCCTGCTGACTCGCTACTGAGCAACCCTGAGTTTGTCAGTAATGGCAAGCTTACAGATAAAGGATTAAAAGAGTTCATGGCAAAGATGCCGCACTCTGACTTCTCTTCGTTTCAGGAAGACCCCGATGTCAACAAACTTCCGGATATGTTTACCGTGCGTTCTGTTGTCAATTTTGTTGACATCAAGCTTAATAATGCTGAGTAAATTGATTTGAAAATGAAGCTCATTGTCGGCAGGTTCGCTTTTCGCGCCCCTGCCGATAATTTTATACTGATCGCAAAAAAATATAATTGGATAGCATATGCGTTGGATTTGGATAGACAAATTTCTTGAATTTAACAGTGGCAAAAACGCCGTTGCTCTAAAGAACGTTACTCTTGCAGAAGAACATCTGCACGACCATTTCCCCGGTTTTGAGATAATGCCTGAATGCCTTATGATTGAGGCTATGGCACAGACTGCCGGCATACTCGTAGGCGAAGCAAGGGACTTTCAGGAGAAAGTCATCCTGGCAAAAATAAAAAAAGCAGCCTTTTATCAATATGTAAGACCCGGCGACACCATCACACTTCACGCTGATATTGAATCAATAACTTCCGAAGCCGCAAGCACTACGGGAAAGATCTTGAGAGGTGAACAAATTGTCGCCGAGATCAGCCTTATGTTCAGTCACATCGACAACAACCTTGCCGGCAAAAAGTTCCCGGAAGAAAACTTTGTCTTTACGGACATGTTCAATTCGCTGCTTACTGATTTTGCCGGAAAAAAGGGTTCGGAGAAGATAAAATGACTTCCCGAAGAGTTGTTATAACAGGTTTTGGCGCGATCACTCCGCTTGGTATAACCTCCAACGATTTATGGACCGGCCTGACAAATGCTTCTTGCGCTATCGACACTACAAAAGCTTTCGATCCCTCTGGTTTCACTTGCAAACTCGCCGGAGAGGTACCCGACTTCAAAATACAAAAGCATCTGCCGAAGTTTCACCGCAAAGCTGCAAAGCTTATGTGCAGAGATATCCAGTTGGCCGTTGTAGCCGCTGAAGAAGCAATCATAAGCAGCGGACTCATCACAAAAGGAATAGATCCCGACAAAATAAATGTCGATTCGGAAAGGTTCGCGATAAACATCGGTGCGGGCGTCATCTGCTGTGAGCTTGATGAACTTTCGCCGGCTGTCGCAAAATGCATCACCAACAATAAATTTGATACAAAAAAATGGGGAACTGACGGAATAAGTTCAATTACACCACTTTGGCTGCTTAAATACTTACCCAACATGCCCGCATGTCACATAGCGATAATACATGACATTCAGGGACCGAACAATTCTATCGTCTGCGCAGAGGCTGCTGCACACCTTGCAATAACTGAGGCTGCCTCGGTCATCTCAAGAAACTCCGCAGACATCGCCCTCGCTGGCGGCTGTGACGCAAAAGTAAACGCCATAATGATGCTTCGACAGTGCCTCGCAGGCAGAACAACCACACAAAATGATGACCCGCAAACTGCATTAAGGCCTTTCGACGCCGATGCAAAAGGTTCTGTCTTTGGCGAGGGCTCTGCAATGCTCGTCCTGGAAGACTTGCAGCACGCACAGGATCGCAACGCAACGATACATGCAGAGTTAGTAGGCTCCGGCTCAAGCAATAACATTGATCCTTCTTACAAACACCTCGAAGCCGACGGCAAGAGCATCCAATACGCTATAGAAAACGCTTTGGAGGATGCCGGTATAACCGCAGAAGATATCGATCTGATAATGCCTCACGGAATCGGCATTCCGCAGGACGACCTGGCAGAAGCCATCGGGATACAAAATGCTCTCGGCAATGCCGCTGAAAAAATTCCGACCTGGCCTACAAAAAGCATGCTAAGCACAACCGGCGCCGCGTCCGGCGCTATTGATGTTGTCGCCGCTGTAATGGCCATGAAAAATGGGCTGATAGGCCCCGCTAAAAATATCGATAATAAGGCTGCCGGCTGTAAACTGAACATTTCAACTAAGCCTCAGCAAAAAGATATACGTTACGCTCTTTGCTGCAGTTATACGTTCGGCGGAAATACGACTGCTTTAATTTTGAAAAAATTTGACGGACAGGTTAAATGAACCAGCGAGTAGTAATAACAGGATCAGGAATTGTATGTCCCATTGGCCACGATGTCGAGACCATGTGGAAAAACCTCTTGGCAGGCAACAGCGGCATGGACAAAACAACTACCTTTGACGCTTCGACATGTCCTGCTACTTTCAGTGCTGAAGTAAAAGATTTTGACCTCAGTAAATACACAAAAAATATCGACCTGCACAAAACCGGCAACCGCCACACAGCCTTCTGCATCGGCGCCGCCGCTCAGGCATGCACTCAGGCCGGCATCCAAATAGAATCGGACCGGCCGACAGACGGTATCGATAGAAGAAAAATGGGCATCTATCTCGGCGCAGGCGAAGGCTCCGTCGACAATGACCACTTCTTTGATGTTCTCGTGCAGGCATGGAACGATAACGAAAGGCAAATGGACTGGAAAAAATGGGGCGACTACGCTTTTTCGAATTTCTCCGAAATGAAAGAACTTGAGCAGGAACCGGTAATGCCGGCTTCACACATCGCCATGCTGACAGGTGCAAGGGGACCGTCAAGAAGTTGTCTTACAGCATGTGCTGCAAGTACGCAAGCCATCGGCGAAGCATATATGATGGTTCGCAGCGGCAAAGCGAACATTATGATCGCAGGCGGTGCGCACTCTATGATACATCCGCTTGGCGTCATGGGCTTTTGCAGGTTAACCGCCCTGTCCACTCGTAACGACAGCCCGAAAACCGCCTCAAGACCTTTCACTGCAAGCAGGGATGGATTTGTCTTGGGCGAAGGTGCTGCCGTCGTCATACTTGAATCCCTCGACTCCGCAAAAAAACGCAACGCAAAAATACTCGCAGAGCTTATAGGTTTCGGTTCCAGCGGCGACGCTTTCCGGGTTACTGACATGCATGAAGATGCTCGCGGTGCGGTTCAGGCTATTGAAGCGGCCTTGAAGGACGCCAACGTCTCCTATAAAGACATTGACTACATCAGCACTCACGGAACAAGTACCGCAGAAAACGACTCCATAGAAACAAAAGCAATAAAAAAAGTATTCAAAGAAGAAGCCAAAAATACCCCGGCCTCAAGCCCAAAAAGCGTTTTCGGCCACCTTATCGGTGCTACCGGATGTGCTGAACTTATAACATGTATCATGGCAATAAGGGATAACACTTTACCGCCTACGATGAACTTAAACGACCCGGATCCGGAACTTGATCTGGATTTTGTGCCGAATAAACCAAGAAAAACCGATGTTAATATTGCAATGAAAGAATCTTTCGGCTTCGGCGGGCAAAACAATGTTCTCATTTTAAAAAGGTTTGACGAATAATGATTGATATAAGGCAAATTCGAGAAAATCCACAGATTTTTAAAGACGGCGCAAAAGCAAAGAACTTTGATGTTGATATTGACAAGCTTCTGGAAGTCGATACCCAGTTGCGAGAGAACAAAAACCGACTGCAGGACATTGCCACTGAAAAAAATAACCTCGGAAAATCCATCCCAAAATTAGGTGAAAGTGAAAAGAAACCGGCTCTCGACAAATTAAGTGAACTTAAACAGGAAGAATCTGCACTGAATGAAACCATAAAGCAGCTTCAGCCGGATTTTGACACACTTATGCTTGAGGTACCCCAGCCCGCATCTCCGGAGGTACCTCTCGGCAAAGATGATACCGAGAATACCGAGCTTAGAAAATGGGGCGAAATTCCGACCTTTGACTTCCAGCCTAAGGATCACGTAGCTCTCGGCATGGCACTTGATATGATAGACATCGAACGAGGCGTAAAACTCGCTGGAACAAGAAACTATTTCTTAAAAGGAGATGGTGCAATGCTCCACTGGGCTGTACTTCGCTTTGCAATGGACTACATGATAAAACGAGGATACACCCCAATGGCCGTACCCCTCCTGATGCGTGATGAGGCAATGCGGGGCACGGGATATTATCCCGGCTCAGAAGAACAAACATACAGAATGGAAAAAGATGAGCTTAATCTTGCAGGAACCGCAGAGGTGCCCGTTACAGCCTACCATAGCGGCGAAATATTAAAAGAAGAAATGCTCCCCATCAAGTCCGTTGCAATGAGCACATGCTTCCGAAGAGAAGCCGGTGCCGCCGGCAAGGACACACACGGCCTTTATCGAATACATCAGTTCGACAAAGTTGAGCAGGTCATCATCGGCGAAAATGATGAAGAAAAATCAAAAAAGTATCATCTGGAAATACTCGAAAACTCCGAAGCCGTCATGCAGGCTTTTGGAATACCATATCGCATCGTCAATGTCTGCACTGGAGACCTTGGACGGGGACAGGTGCAAAAATATGACATCGAAGCATGGATGCCATCACGAAACAGCTACGGCGAGACACACTCGGCCAGTAGATTTTATGAGTTCCAGGCAAGAAGAATGAACTTAAGATATAAGACCGCAAAAAACAAAAACCTCTTCTGTCATACGCTCAATAATACGGTAATCGCTTCTCCGCGGGTACTAATATCGATAATGGAACTAAACCAGAACGCCGATGGCTCGATCACAATACCACAGGTGCTGCGCCCTTACATGGGCAACAAACAAAAAATAGAAAAAAACTGATCCGGATAAATTTCCCATATTCAGATTCAACCCAATTCCGGGCTTTAAAACCCTGTTTTAGAGAAAAAAAGCATTACAAACTCCAATTTTAGCCAAAAAACGAAGATCCCTCTAAAATCCTGCAAATAGCATCGATCGATATGTTTTAGAAAATTTTATTAATTCTTGTTTTCTTCATCTAATTTTACCGACTTAGAACTCTATTAATATAGTGGGTTCCGTTGTATGTAAATGTTCATTTAAACGGACAAATATATTTTAAGCCAATTTACTGTAGTGAGTTATGCCTCTTTCTAAAAAAACTGACTTTTTAGGGCTTTATTCCAAAGAACAAAAAAAAATATTTTTGTTTATTTTGAGTATGGTTCATCGACAAACGGATGCTGAGGATATTATGCAGCAAACAGCGGCAGAGATGTGGCGAATGTTCGACCGGTTTAAAGAGGGAACCAATTTTGCTGCTTGGGGGATCACGATTGCAAGGTACAGAATACTTGATTATCGAAAAAAACAAGTCAGAAATTCCTTATTCTTAAGCGAAGATGTATACCGAAAAGTGATCCAGGAATTTCAAGCCATCTTACCTTCTTCCGACAAAAGGAAAAATGCACTTAGAGGGTGTCTGAATAAATTAAAAGAGTCAGACCGCAGGATGTTGTCAATGCACTATGAAGATGGTTTCAACTACAAACAAATTGCCGAGAAACTTAGGGCCTCCAAAACCGGCATTTATAAAATAATGGCAAGGATCCATACAAACCTAAACAGATGCATTCAAAAAACTCTTTTGATCTGGGAGACAAATGGATAATTCTCAAGAACAATATGATTTTACTGAATTGGTTCTTTTAGCGTTACAGGGAGAGGCCTCTCCGGCTCAGATGCAGGAGCTAAACCGCATCTTAATAGCCAGGCCGGATAAGGTACGTGTCTACGTTGAATTGATGGAGTTATTTACCGAGATGTCTTTACAGGGAAGCGTAGAGATACCAAGCACTGATGTCGATTCTGGCAAGGTTGTCGACTCAAGCACAATTGTCAACTCCAGCGATTTTGATACCTGGATGAAAATATTGGCGGAAGAAGAAAAAACAGCTCTGGCTATTGAAATTCCGAAGGAAGAACCAGAAGAAGGGTCTATACAAAAAGTTGAAATCCCTCAGAAAACAAAAAAAATAAGCCTTTCGGTCATATTCAGCGTTGCCGCATTACTTTTCATTGTTTTATTTATTTATGTTGTTCCGCCGGTTTCAACCAGTGTTGAAGTGGCGGTCCTTACAGACAGCATACAGGAAAATTGGTCCGATACGAATACATCGATGCAGAACGGTACCCGGCTTCTTGACGATGGAACACCGTTGCTGCTGCGGAAAGGGTTTGCTGAATTGCAGTTTGATACCAATGCTCGCGTTGTGATCGAAGGACCTGCGGAATTTCAGATTCTTGCCGAAGACCGGATCGGTTTGCGATACGGCAGGATTTATGCAACGGTACCACAAGCAGCTACCGGTTTTTCTGTTTATACTCAAAATGCCAAAATTATCGATCTGGGTACGGAGTTTGGTGTTCAAACCGATATCGATGGCGATACCAATCTGCATGTTATAAAAGGCAAAACAACGCTGATAGCCGGAGAGAAATCTGATAATAAAGTCAGCATGGAAGTTGGGCGGGGATTTGCCAAAAAAATATCGGGTATCTCATCGGTAATTTCAGACATCCCGTGCAATACAAAACTGTTTGCTCGTACTTTTGATTCTAAAGAAAATTTTGTCTGGCGGGGCGAACCAATTAATCTGGCCGATATTGTCGGAGGAGGCAATGGTTTTGGTACAGGAGTGATTGGATCGGCGGTTGATCCCCTGACTGGTGAAAGCTTTTTGTTAGAAAATGTTATCGACTGGACTCCGCATAAGGGACAAGAACATTATGTTCCTGTGACTTGGCATGATTTTATTGACGGCGTTTTTGTTCCGGATAGTGAACTCGGACCGGTTACAATTTCAAGCAACGGTCTGCAATTCGAATTGTTTCCGAATACCAGTCACATGGTCTGGGCCGGTGTCACAAACGGGGGCCGATTACCCGAGCCGCTGGATGAGCCGGCCAAAGATTTGTGGTTTAATGGACTGCAGTATGGAAACAGCTTACGTCCCGGTATTTTTATGCATTCTAACTTGGGAGTAACGTTTGATCTTGAGGCAATTCGCAGAGCCTATCCGAATATCACGCTGACCGAGTTTCGCACACGTTGCGGTATCTGCGACAATGTCCCGCAACGCTTGCCGAATGCGGATTTTTGGGTTTTGATGGATGGGCAATTGCGTTTTAACGAAAACGCCGTTAAGAATGACCAGTTTTATGAAATTTCGATTCCGATCTCACCGTCAGATCGCTTTTTATCCCTGGTGACAACTGATGGGGGATTGGATGTCTGCTGGTCGTTGGAGGACGGTACACCGATACCGATTGACAGCGATTGGTGTTTCTTTGCAGATCCGTATTTAATAGTAAAAGCAAAAGAGTAGAGTTAGTGGTGTGTGTGAAATGGATTGTTTGTTGGTTCAACGGAGTGTAAATGTAAATGTTTTTTGTGGAGGAAGTGGAAAGATGAACAAAAAATTAATTATTGTAGTATTGCTGCTGGCTGTCAGCCTGCTCAGCAACGCCTCAGCCGACGTCATCTGGACAGGTGCCGGCGCAGATGATCTCTGGAGCAATTCGGACAACTGGCAGGGTGGCATTATGCCAGGCCCCGGTGCAGGGAACGTTCTGCTTCAGGAAGCAAATGATGCCGGTAACGACTTGGTGGTTATCGGTTCTTTAACATCTGTGGCTATCGACAATGATGTGTTCGGTCCGGAATGGGGAATGGACTTGATTATCGACGGCGGCAGCTTGGTTCAGACCAATCCTTCCGGATTTGTCTTTGCTCCGATTGGCGCGACGGACAATCCTTCCATTGTGACGGTCCAGAACGGTGGTAATCTGCAGGTGCACAACTTATTGCTGGGAGACAACTGGTGGTATGGGGATGCCCCCGCAGCTAATTTAGAAGTCTATGACACCAGTACTGTACTGGCAACTGATTGGTGCTGGTTGGGAGGTAAGATGAGCCTCTACGGCGGCACTGTCGATATCCAGGGTGGTTTTAATATGGATACCAATAACAAAGGCTATGCCGGTATCGATATTGAAAACGGCATGCTAATCATCCGAGATGATGGATTTACGGCGGCTACTGCGCAGGGATGGGAAGACAGCGGAATCCTGACCGGTTTCGGGGGTTCCGGCGATGTTATCATTGATGACATATCAGGAGACGTTGTGATCACAGCCGTGATTCCCGAACCAGCAACGATGACGATTCTCGGGCTGGGTGCACTGCTTATTCGTCGTAAACGCTAAAACCTTGTTCCCAACCTAACTATTTGGGTTTTAGAGGAGGGACAGCGAAGTTGAAATGGATCCCATTGGGATTCATTTGCAGATAAGTGTTTAAAATATAGTTTACAATATATTTAAGGAGAACGAGTAATGAAAACAAAATTTTGTAAGGCAATTTGTTTTATTGTCCTTGTTACGACGTTCCTATTAGCCGGTATTGCTAGTGCTGCAGCCGTTAATTACGCATGGACAGGTGATATCGATGAGTACTGGAAAACAGCAAACAACTGGAGCCCTGTTGGGCCGCCGCCTGCTGACTCGATAGATGTCTTCCTCAACGACCAAACCAACGGTTCGTTGATAGTTATCGATCCGCCAACCGCCGGATTCGTCGGTGATGACCTGTATGGTCCGGAGTTTGGAATAACTCTGGATATCATAGGTGGAAGTTTGGAAGTAGCGGGCTTCGTTATGGCTCCGGTAGGTACTACAGGTGGGGCCGGTCGATCTATCATTAATATGTCCCAGGGCGCTCAGCTAAATGTTCAAAATTTGCTCTTAGGAGACAACTGGTGGTTTGTTGCACCTTACGTTACGATGAATATGTACGATGCGACTACTACTGCCTACGTAAGTGATTATGTCTGGTTGGGCGGTATGTTAAACATCTACGATGGTACTATGGATGTCACCAACGGCTTCAACATGGCTGCAAGCCTTGAAGCAATTCAGGGATTTGGGTCGGGACTGACAAAACTGGATATCTGGGACGGTACTCTTATAGTACGTACAAATCTTACAGAACAAAATGTATTGGATTGGATAGATATTGGTTATCTTAAAGCATATGGGTACACTCCCGGTGGACCGGAAGGTTCAGACATTAACATCGACACAACAACTATTCCTGGTGGTGTAATAATAACTGCCTCTTACGGTCAAAAACCTGCTCTGCACTATCCTCTTAATGTGGAAAACATCATGTGGGACCAGGTCAGACTCGAATGGGACCCACCGGCAGACTATACTCCGACCAGTTATAATATCTATTTAGATCCTAATGAAATACAAGTCGCTTTAGGTTCCGCTGCAACTATTACCCTGGAACTGGAAGTAACAGGCGACACTGATCCAAACTATCCAAATGTTGGTTATTTGCCCGATCTACAGCACGGCACAAGATACTACTGGATGGTTGAAGCTGTCAATGGCGGTACCGTTGCAAGCGGAATAGGAACTTTCACAACTATGCCCGACGCACCGATCATAACTTTACAGCCTGCACCGCAAACTGTAGCCGCTGGTGACCCTGTAACTTTGGAAGTAGCCGCAACCAACGCAACTGATTACAAATGGTACAAAGATGACGTTTTACAAACTGGTGAGACTGATCCGACACTTAATATCGCCGCCATGGCAATAGGAAATGAAGGATACTACCATTGCAATGTATCTAATGCATCAACTCCGGCAGGAATTGATTCTAATAAGGTAAGAGTTATGAAACAGCGCCGTGTAGCACTGTGGACATTTGACGGAAGTTCCATGGATTCGGTAGTAGTCGGCGAAGAAGATGCCTATACCGGCACATATTTTGATCCAAACACAAACGATGGGGTTACATCGGTTCCGGTATTTAGTAGCGCCACGCCTTCACCGGCTGGTGGGGAATATATGGTCTTCAGTGGTGATACCGCCACTTCACAAGGTAACAACACGGGTGAAGCTGTCTTGGCTTCAGATCCCGATTCCCTCAACTTCTATCCGCAGGGTCTGACAGTTAGTTGCTGGGTACAGTTAACAGGCAGAGACGGCGAATGGACTGGTATCGTCAGCAAAGAGCAGCGAAACATACCTGACCCGTTAGGCTGGGCTTTACTGAATGATCCCACTAACACGGCTGTTTTTGCCGCACGTGAGACCACTTCGGAATGGGCCGATACATTCGGCACTTCAGATATCTCCGCAGTCAATCCGGATACCGGCGATAACTGGCATTTGGTAACAGGCACATATGACGGAAGTGTTTCCTCCATTTATGTAGATGGTAATCTGGAAACTGTTTCCGCCGCTTCGACGGTCGTTATGCAAACACATCCTGACGCTTTGGCGATCGGTGCAGAAACCGCCGATGGTTTCGCTCCGTTAGACGGTCTTATCGACAACGTAGAGATATACAACTATGCGTTAAGTCGTTATGACGTTGCAAAGCTCTACACTGATCTGGTAACTGGCGCCGATGTTTGCATTCAGGACGCCAGCACAACAGACATGGACTTTAATGATGACTGCCAGGTAAACTTGGAAGATTTCGCCGACTTTGCTTCATCGTGGTTGGATTGTTATCTGGTACCGACCTGTATTCCGTAAATAGAATATAAGGTTGTATAGTATAGAACATACTTAAAAGATTGTAGAGGTCCGTATCTTAATGGTATGGGCCTCTTTTTATCTAAGTAAAACATTACTAACTAAAAATGCATGAATACACTGATAAACTTGCATTGTAGATGTTTTTATGTTAGAATAAGTTTAAAGGGTTTTTATTATCGCACGTAAAGAAGGGTGGTTTTATGAAAGAGAAATTATTTCTCTTGGTTTTCATTATTTTCACATTAATTCTTTTTGCCGACTTGACCTTGGCCGACTACGAAGTGCTCACAGGAGACTACTGGTCTCATGATCCGGTTATGATTAAGCAGGGCAATACTTACTATAGCTTTTGCACCGGCCGAAGAACCCCCATTAGAAAATCGACGGATATGCATTACTGGCAGTACGCAGGCGACGTCTGGCCGACCAGCGATGCGCTAAGCTGGTGGGAACAGGAAGTGCCTGACTTCGCTGATCCGGATGAAAACAACTACAATATATGGGCTCCGGAAATTGCTTATTTCAACGGCAAGTACCATTTGTACTATTCCATCTCGAGCTGGGGAAGTAATCATTCATGTATCGGCCTGGCAACAAATACAACGCTTGATTCCTCCAACCCCGCTTACCAATGGGTCGATGAAGGCATAGCGATACGTTCGTACACATACAATAATTATAATGCAATAGACCCTTCACTGCTAATAGATGACAGCGGCCCGACAACTACATACTGGCTCGCATTCGGCTCGTTTTGGTCGGGTATTAAGCTGAAAGAGATCGACCCTGCCACCGGAAAACCTTTTAACACCGTCGCCCCTATGGGAATCGCAAGTCGTGGCGGCGGTGCTATAGAGGCCCCTTGCTTGGTTTACAGGAATGGATATTATTACCTCTTCGTTTCCTTTGATGCCTGTTGTGCCGGCACAAGCAGCACATACAATGTCAGATACGGACGCGCGACAGATGTTACCGGGCCATATCTTGACGAAGATGGCATATCAATGATGTATGGCGGCGGAACACAAATAACATGGCCCGATGACGACTGGAAAGGACCGGGACACAACGACGTCCTGCTGGACGACGATGGCAGATACTGGCTTCTCCATCACGCATACGCTGTGCCCAGCGGCTGGGCTGGCTTGAGAATTCATGAGTTATTCTGGACACCGGACGGCTGGCCAAGCTTTACTGAGCCAACATGTGCAGACGTTCATAACCTCGGTGCAGCCCTTCCCTCGGATTGGGTGCAGGACTGTTACGTAGATTTTCATGATTTGCTCTTCTTAGCTGAAAATTGGTCGAACGGTTACGACTTGCAGGATTTCGCCGATCTGGCTGAATACTGGCTGCAATGTAACGAGCCCTCGGACGGCAATTGCATAATGAACTGGTGATCAGGACAGTTCCTGCTCTGTGCGTGCGATGATCTCGTCCTGTAGATCTCGGCCGATATCTACAAAATAATCGCTGTAGCCCGCAACTCTTACGATTAGATCGCGGTTCTCTTCCGGATTTTTCTGCGCCTCCTTAAGCGTCTCGGCACCTATTACATTAAACTGAACATGGTGCCCGCCAAGTTTAAAGTACCCTCGGATCAAGCTCACAAGCTTTTCGATATCCGCCTCGTTCTTTAACACCTGCGGCGTAAATTTCATATTCAGCAGTGTCCCGCCCGTCCTGCTGTGGTCGATTCGCGATGCAGACTTAAAAACCGCCGTCGGCCCTTTAATGTCTGAACCCTTCTCCGGAGAGATACCATCGGACATCGGCATTCTGGCTTTTCTGCCGCTGGCAAGCGCACCCACCACCGAACCAAAATAAATATGCACCGTCGTCGGCAATAGATTTACGCGATACTTACCCCCCTTGGTATTGGGCTTGCCGTTAAGGTGCTTGTAATATAGCTCAAAAATTTCTTCCGATATGGAATCTGCGTACTCATCGTCGTTGCCGTATTTAGGCGTATGATGCAAAAGAATATTACGTTCCTGCTCATAACCTTCAAAGTCCGATTTCATCGCATCGAGAAGATAATTCATACGGAACGTCTTTTTATCGAAGATATGATACTTGATCGCCGTCAGCGCATCGGTAACCGAACCCATCCCCACACCCATAATATACGTCGGGTTATATCGAGCCCCGCCGTTATGATAGTCGAGCCCCTTCTTGATACAGTCTTCCATCACCAGCGACATAAATGGCGCCGGCATCTCATCGGCATATAATCGTTCGATTATATTGTTGTGCCTGATCTTAAGGTCTATGAAAAACCGTATCTGTTCTTCAAACGCCATCATGAATTGTTTGAAATTCTCAAAACCACGCACATCGCCCGTCGCCGGCCCGACTTGAATACCGCTATCGGGATCGACCCCGTTATTGCACGTAAGTTCTAATATCTTCCCCCAGTTCATATACCCCGTCAGAGTACAGCTTTCCTTGCCGAACGCGCTTACCGTAACACAGCCGCTCGGCCCGCCGGAACGCGCATCCTCTATCGTTTTTCCGTCGTTAAGCATCTCCTGGATAATAACATCGGTATTAAAAACGCTCGGCTGGCCGAACCCCTCCCGAACAACATGACAGGCACGTTTCACAAATTCATTAGGATTTTTCTTGCTGACTTGAATACAGCAGCTCGGCTGCGTCAGACGCATTTCGCTTACAACATCAAGGATCATATACGACAACTCGTTAACCGCATCGCTGCCGTCCTCCGGCTTGACTCCACCCGTATTTATCAATGCAAAATCTGTATAGGTGCCGCTCTGCTCTTCCGTAACGCCAACCTTCGGAGGAGCTGGCTGATTATTGAACTTGATCCAGAAGCACTCCAGCAGTTCTTTTGCACCTTCTTTTGTAATACTCCCCTCTTCGATCTGTTTTTTATAGAAAGGATACAAATGCTGGTCCAGTCTCCCCGGATCGAACGAATCCCACGTATTCAGCTCCGTCGTTACCGAT
Source organism: Sedimentisphaerales bacterium (assembly GCA_016928585.1). Taxonomy (GTDB): domain Bacteria; phylum Planctomycetota; class Phycisphaerae; order Sedimentisphaerales; family Anaerohalosphaeraceae; genus JAFGKL01. Next base: position 2,915 of record JAFGKL010000033.1, on the reverse strand, counting down.
AGATGAACAAACCAGTACATCTGCAAGGCTTCGTGAAAATTACGCGGAGCGTTCGCAGGCACACGAATGCAAACTTCGGCTATTTGCTCAAGTTCTTTTTTCCGGACCGGATCGCTTTCCTCTTTCGCCTTCTTAAGAGCAGCCTCGGCATGACGCTTGGCAAAAGTTATTGCAGCATCCGCAACTATCTCCATCGCCTCGTATTCCTGCTCTTTCTCTTTGGCAAGCGGATCGTTCACAAAGTCTATCTCTTTTCGATAGCGAACAACCTCCGCCTTAAGATCAAGCAGCCCTTTACGATATATTTTGTCGTCCTGGATCGCATGACCGGGCGCCCGCTGCTCCATAAATTCCGTAAACACCCCCGCATCGAATGCCTGGTGCCACTTCTCATCCATCGAAGCGAATAATTTTTCTCGCACCGTCTTGCCCTGCCAAAACGGAATTATCTTTTCCTCGTACACCTTCAAAACCTGAGGGCTTACTTCGAACCGCGTCTTATTGCGGGTGCTTAATATCCTAAGGTCTTCAAGATCATGACAGCATAATTCCGGATACGTCGGCGTGGCCTTCGGCGCCGGCCCCTTTTCGCCAACTATCAGTTCGCCGTCATTTATGCAGATGGTCTTGTTTTCCATTATATGCTTGAACGCAAGGGCCCTGCACACCTTCACCGACACTTCTGCTGGCTTCTCGCCCTGGTAGAATTCCGTCACCAGTTCCGCCCGCTCCGAAGAAATATACGGCCGAATACCGACGCTCTGCTCTTTAAGTTTTTTTACTCTGGGGGTCATATCGCCTAACCGTCAATTTTAACTTTCAAACCATAATCTTTTTCATAAACATCAGCTATTTCTCTCAGCTTCTCTTCGCTGGGACTGTCTGCCTTTATTATACTTATTTTGTGGGCAAGTCGCTTGGCTTTTTCCGTGCCCGCACTGTTATACGGCAAAAAATCAACACAGCACCGCTTTTTCAGACCCGCCACCCACTCTGCCGTCCGCCGCAAATTCTCCATATCGTCATTATACCCACCTATTATCGGTATCCGGATAACCACCTCAACCCCCCGCTCAACAAGCTTACTGATATTGCTTAGGATCAGCTCGTTATCCACCCCGGTATATTCCTTATGCTTTGCCGGGTCCATATGCTTAATGTCGCAAAGGAACATATCCGCTTTCTTGGCGATCCCCATAACAACCGCCTCATCCGCATAACAGGTCGTGTCTATCGCCGTATGAATGTTCTCCGCCCTGCATTCCTCCAGCAACGCCGACAGGAACTTCGGCTGGACCAAAGGCTCACCTCCTGAAAACGTAACTCCTCCGCCCGATTCATCGTAGAAAGGCACATCTTTAACGATCTCGCCCATTACTTCGCTTACGCTGACTTCCTTGCCGACGATTTCTCTCGCATTGACAACGCATACATAGGTGCAGTTGCCGCACCGAACGCATTTTTTAAAATCGGTAACAATGCTGCCTTCGACTTTTGATATTGCACCCTGTTCGCACGCCTCAACGCACTTTTCGCAAAGAAGGCACCTGCCGAACCGTATCGCTGGTTCCGGGCGCTTTAAAAGACTCTCAGGGTTATGACACCACTTGCACCGCAGCGAACACCCCTTAAAAAAAATGGTCGTACGGATACCCGGCCCGTCGTGTATCGCATATCCCTTGATATCGAAGATCGTCCCTTTTATATCTTCACTGGTTCCCATGACCACACATCATAACATAAATCCGCAAAGATTTACAAAAAAATTGGTTCTGGATTACAGGTTGATTTTAATTCCAATTTGCCTAAAATCATATTTAGGTAATATATGAAGGCAAAAAGATACATATTATTCGGTACAATAGCGGTCATTAGCTGCATAATTACCGCCTGCGGTCCCTCTAAAGTCGCCGGTCGGGTTGATATAAGAAAGATTGAATACCACGGCTGGAAGGATTCATTCGAAATAACCAACAATAAAGTACGCGTCGTGGTCGTCCCCGCCATCGGAAGAATAATGCATTACGGCTATATCGGTGCGGACAATCTTTTGTGCCATGACCCCGCCCTTTACGGCAAAACCCTCGCCGAAGGCAAACCCCTCGAACAGGACGGCCAGCCGATATGGGCCGCGTTCGGAGGCGACAGGATATGGCCCTCCCAGGAAAACATGTTCGTCGAGATCAACGGCCATAAAAGACCTCCCGACCATTGGCTCGACGGAATGCCTTGGGACGCAAAGATAGTGGACAGCGCCGTCATCATTACAAGTAAAGTAAGTGAATATTGCGGCTCGCAGGTCAGCAGAAAGATACACCTTCTCCCCGACAGCACAAGACTTCAAATACATCAAACCATGAAAAAAATAAAACCCGCCGCAAAGCAGCACCTCGAACCCCTCCCGCTTACAATCTGGAACATTACCAAGGTTAGGCCCCCTTCAGTTACTTTCGTTTCGCTGAATAAGGATAGTTGCTTTGACGGCCGTGTCTTCGTTCCCGTCTGGGACGACTATGACAATCAGGGCCGTAAAAATATCACCGTTGAAGGCAGCAACGCTTTTTTCACGCCGGACCCCGCCAGGAATCAAAAGATGGGGGCTGATGCCCCGAATTATGTAGCCGCTGTCATTGGCCGAACGCTCATTGCCGAGTTCTTTTCTTTTCAACCCCATGCAGCCTATCCCGACGGCGGTACAAGTGCAACAATATTCACTTGCCCCGATTTCGCCGAACTCGAATGTATGAGCCCCCTCGTAAAACTTAAAACAGATGAGTCTTTCGAATACGATATTTATTGGGAATTATTTGAACTAAACTCAGACAACCCGGACCGCCAAAAACTGCAGGCTGTAAATTACTTGGATAAAATATTAAACTGAACTTTATTTAGTAATTATAGTTAGTTATGTCATC
>JAFGKL010000172.1 GCA_016928585.1 Sedimentisphaerales bacterium | reverse complement strand
TCGACAGCGGCGGCTTTTGTAGCGGCCGGTGCGGGAGCTTATGTCGCAAAGCACGGTAACAAGGGTATTACAAGTAAGTGCGGGTCAGCGGATGTTCTTGAGGCTTTAGGCGTAAACATCGATCCCGGAGCGGAAAAAGTTGCCGAATGCATCAAGCAGGCGGGAATAGGTTTTATGTTCGCACCGAAGTTCCATCCGGCTATGAAATATGTTCAGCCAGTGAGAAAAGAACTTGGTTTCAGGACGGTCTTTAATATCTTAGGGCCCCTGGCGAACCCGGCTTTTGCGTCAGGACAGGTTATGGGTGTGCCTGATAAGTCCCTTATGAAGATGATAATTGAAACGCTGAAAATTCTCGGCATTAAGCGTGCTATGGTTGTGCACAGTGAAGGTCTTGATGAAATGTCTACGATGGCGGCTACGAATATCATGCAGCTTAAAGACGGTAAGATCACCGAAAGCGTGATATCACCTGAAGAGCTTGGTTTCGATGTTGCCAAGTTCGATTCGTTAAAAGGCGAAGATGCCCCGACCAATGCAAAGATAATAAAGGATATTTTAAGCGGCAAGGAAACCGGGCCTAAAAAAGATATTGTTGTAATGAACGCGGCGGGTGCGGTTGTTGTTGCGGGACTGGCAGAAGAACTGTCGGAGGCGATAAAGATTGCGGACGAATCTATAACGGGCGGCAAGGCGGAGCAGGCACTTGAAAAGCTTATTGAAGTTTCTAATTCTTAAAATGACATAATTATTATGAGAATAGTGAAAGTTAAAATTTGCGGTATTACAAACCTTGAAGACGCTAAGGCTGCGGTCGATATGGGTGCTGATATACTCGGTTTTAATTTTTATCCAAAGAGCCCGCGATATATTTTGCCTGATAAGGCCCTTGAAATCATTAATCAGCTGCCTACTTTTGTCGATACGGCGGCAGTGCTGGTTGACGCTCTTTTTGACCAGGTAAAAGATCTGGCCGAGCTGGGGTTTTTGAACTGGCTACAGTTCCACGGCAATGAGACGCCCGAATACTGCGACGCCTTTAAGTGGTTCAATATAAAGACCATCAAGGCTATAAGGGTTGCATCTGAGGATTACGCGGAACAGGCAAAGACATACTATACCGATGCAATTCTTCTGGATGCTTTCGATAAGTCTTTGTATGGCGGTACCGGAAAAAAGTTTGACTGGTCTCTTCTTACGAACATAAACAAGAGGATCTTTCTTGCCGGCGGGATTAATCCTGAGAATTCAGTCGAGGCGGTTGAAACGGGTGTTTACGGTATTGATATTTGCAGCGGCGTAGAAGAATCACCCGGTAAAAAAGATCATAGTAAGATGAAAAAATTATTCGAAAATTTAGAACATGTAAGAGGTTAAAATGGAAAACAAGGGAAGATACGGAGAGTTCGGCGGTTTTTATGTTCCGGAGGTTTTGATACCAGCTCTAGAGCAGATCGAGCATGCGTTTTATAAATTTAAAGACGACCCCCAATTCGTAGCGGAGCTTGATAATCTTTATAAGAATTATGCGGGTCGTCCTACGCCGTTATATTTTGCGCGTCGGTTCAGCGAGCACGTTGGTTTTAACGTTTATGTAAAGCGTGAGGACCTGCTTCACGGCGGAGCACACAAGGTTAACAATACTCTCGGTCAGGCACTGCTTGCAAAATATATGGGCAAGACAAAGATCATTGCGGAAACAGGGGCCGGACAACACGGTCTCGCTACCGCTATGACGGGAGCCCTGTTCGGCCTGGAAACGAAAATATTCATGGGAGTTGTGGATATCGAACGGCAGAGCGTGAATGTTCATAAGATGAAGCTTTGCGGAGCGGAAGTTATTTCGGTGCAGGGCGGAACCGGTACATTAAAAGATGCTATCAATGATGCTCTTCGCTACTGGACGTCGCATGTTGACGATACGGTTTATATATTCGGTTCAGTTTGCGGGCCGCATCCATATCCAACAATCGTCAAACATTTTCAGACGCCAATCGGTGTTGAGGCGCGGGCACAAAGCCTTGAGATCCTCGGTAAACTGCCTGATGTTATTACGGCATGTGTCGGTGGGGGGAGTAATTCCATCGGTCTTTTTTCCGCATTTGTCGATGACAAGGACGTTAGGATCGTGGGCGTAGAGCCTGGGGGCAGGGGCCTTGCGACAAGAGAACACGCGGCGACACTTGTGGCCGGGAAGGTGGGCGTTTTTCACGGGGCGAAGAGCTATCTTCTGCAGGACGAAGAAGGGCAGGTCTATGAGACGGAATCCATTTCGGCAGGGCTTGATTATCCAGCAGTGGGTCCGGAGCATTGTATGCTGAAAGACAGCGGCAGGGTTGAATACGTTGCCGTAGGAGACGAGGACGTGCTTGACGCATTTGAGTTGTTCACAAAGACCGAAGGCATTATCCCAGCTCTTGAAAGTACCCATGCACTGGCATATCTTGTTTCACAGAAGGGCAAGCTTCCGGCTGAGACGAATGTGATCATAAATTTGTCGGGCAGGGGCGATAAGGATGTTGGAATAGTAGAAAAAAACAGACCAGTTGAATAAGGATAAACAAAATGGCCACTTATAAGGAAACATTTGCGAAATTAGACCGGGCAGCACTTATCCCGTTCTTTGTTATCGGGGACCCTGATTATGCTACGTCATTGGAGATCGTAAAGACCGCTATCGATGCGGGAGCGGACGTTCTTGAGCTTGGTATAGCTTTTTCCGACCCTATTGCAGACGGAGTTACAATACAGAAGGCAGATATCCGCGCATTAAAAGCAGGTATGACAGTTAAACAAGCATTGCAGTTCATCAAAGAGGTTACGGACTATAAGCCGGTGCCGATAGGTTTGCTTATATATTACAATCTTGTATATCAGTACGGGCATGACAAATTTTTTGCGGATTTTAAGGCAGCAGGCGGTTCAAGCGTTTTAGTTGCAGATCTTTCCATAGACGATGCCGACGAGATAGCCGGTCCTGCGGCCAATGCGGGCCTTGAAACAGTCTTTATGGTTACACCAAATACTGCCGATGACCGCGCTAAACTTATAGCCGAGAAGACTACGGGATTTATTTATACCGTTTCGCTGCTTGGTATAACCGGCGCCCGTGAAACTCTTTCAAAAAAGGTCGGCCCGCTTGTTGCAAAGCTGAAATCCATGACAGATGTTCCTGTTTGTGTCGGTTTTGGCATCAGTACGCCTGAGCATGCAAAAGAGGTGGCTGCTGCGGGTGCCGACGGAGTTATTATCGGTTCGAAAGTGGTGAAAATGATAGAGGACAACCTTGGCGATACAGAAAAAATAAAATCAGAGGTTCACAGCTTTATATCAAGTGTAAGAGCTGTTTTGTAGCATGGTTTTAATGTGTTAGCCAGCAAGTGATTTGCGTTTTGAATAGATCGCTTCTGAAGACATATTCAACAGGCTGTTTATCCAATTTTCAAAATAGAACGGAAAAACATTTATCCTGAGCATTTCGCCAGGCAGAGGGAACCCTTCCTTAGAGAGGCATTTTGCCACATCTTTGGGGCTTGCTTTGTATAGTTCTGATATTTTTTTTAGATAAAGACTTCTGAGGGCCCTTAATCTGAGCTGCTTTTTTTGTTTTTTTTCCGGAGTGTCGGAACGGTCCGGAGTTAAAAATTCCCTTATTTTTTCAACTGTCAATACCTCCCCCTTGAAACTGTCAGACAAGAATCGTGGTATTGCTTCGGGCAGGTTGACCTGCCTTCCCTGGGCGGCGTTCATTTTTACTTCGCTGCAGTATTCCATTAGCGGGTCGTAAAAGAATACTGAAGCACTGTAATCGATCCTTAATTTTGCAAGCTGTCGTTCGAAGACCTGAAGCCCCTTTGTGTGTTGTGATCCGTTCACTGGTCCGTCGCCAATCAAGACGGTATGGCAGTACCGGTTGAAGTCGGCCCTGTTGTAGCCGATGATGGTGTTGTAAGCTTGCTGTAGACGTATCAATGTGTAACTCCTGACATCAATTATCAACAGGCGTGAATTTAGTGTTTCTTTTGCGAGTTTTTCTACATCTTCCGGCTTTATGCCCGGCTTTCCGTTATTGGGTATGACTATCCTTGCGTTTGCCGCCAGATTGCATTGGCGGAGTCTTAGAGAGAGATTTTTAGCGAGCACGTGATCGAGCGTAAGGATGTGTATATGCTTCTTTCTGTGTTCATTGTGCAACATAATAAACCTCTGGAAATCTATACGAAATCTCGCTTATGATGTTCATAAACAGTGTAAAAAGGGGATTTTTTGTTTAAAATATGAGTTATACTACTATGCATTGTTATCATTTATGAGGATGTAGGCTCGTAAAATCTCGGCTACACTCCATGCCTGAGCCAAGCAGCCATGTGGTTTTTGCGGGGTTTCGCCATCGAAAATCTCACAGATACTTGTTATACACCCATCCTCATTGAGGTGTTCGAGGAGGGGGCGAAGGTATCTTAGGGCTTTACGTCTGCTTTGTTTGCTGAAATCGTTTATCTTAAGGTATGCCTCTATGAAGCCCCCCATAAGGAATGGCCAGACAGTTCCCTGGTGGTATGCCGAGTCCCTTGTGTATGTATCTCCCTGATATGTGCCGATGTAGCGGGGGTCCCTGCTTGTTAAGGTTCTTATCCCGTAGGGGGTCAAGAGTTCTCTTTCTACGACACCTACTACGCATTTTTTTTGCCCCTCATCCAAGGGGGAGTGAGGCAATGAAACGGCATATATCTGGTTCGGCCGCAGGCTTGAGTCCACTCTTCCATCCGGCAGGATACAATCGTTAAGATAGCCAACCCCATTGTTCCAGAACAGCATGTTGAAGCTTTTTTTTGCGTTAGAGGCCAATTTTCCATAGTAATTGGCGGTTTGTTCGTCCTGATCGCTCTGGTCCTTACTCTTAAGTTTGTAGTACTCTTCAAGGCGTCGGAGATTGCTATACCATAACGCGTTTATCTCGACTGCTTTACCATATCTTGGTGTGAATACCTGATCGCCGAATTTTGCGTCCATCCATGTCAATTGGGTGTCCTTGTCTCCGCCTGTGATGAGTCCATCGTGATCAGCGTGGATCCCGAATCTTGTGCCCTTATAATAGGAATCCATTATCCAGCGAATAGCAGGAAGGAGCTCTGAGCAAAACGTTTTAGTGTCCGATGTGGCCTGGAGATATTCGAATGCGGAATGGACGAACCACATCGAGGCGTCTATGCTGTTGTAATGGGGCAGGTTGTCGTAATCGTCGAACCTGTTTGGTATCATCCCCTCATCTACGGCTGCTGCAAATGTTGTAAGGACCTTTGCAGCCTTGTCATACCTTCCCGTGCAAAGCAAAATTCCCTTTAGAGATATAAAAGTGTCCCTTCCCCAGTCAAGAAACCATGGGAAGCCCGCCAATATGCTTGTCGAAGTTTTTCCCGCTACCTGTCTTTCGATGACGAACTGATCGGCAGCAGATGTAAGATCCAAGATTATCTGGTCCTTTTTTTCAAGTCCGAGAGAGACTTCCTTTTCGTTCAGCGTCAAGTTGTCTATCATTATTTCCAGATCATCACACTCGTCCTCGATGTTTCTGTCGTCTTCGCCAAGACTTGCGAAAAGTACGACCCTTGACGGACAGTCGATATGACACTTAAAAACTCCCGGTGACCACAAATCTTCAAAGTACTCGGCCTGCCGCTGTTTTTCTTTGCGGTAGTAGAAGTTATACCACCACTGCCGGTCGTCTTCAAACCGCATCTGCCGACTGCATATGTAGAGATTGCCGTTTTTCAAACCCGGACTTTGAACGGTTATGCCGTTATCCTGCATGGTTGTATACATTGCTGTTTTCGAGTTCTGCAGCGAATGGAAATCCCTCATAGCAACAAAAGGCCTGACAGAAAAGTCCAACTCTGCGATCATATTCGAGAAAGTGTATACAAGGGCAACCTGGTCACTGTCCGGCATGAGGTAAACGGACTTTTTTACCCTGACATCCCATAATTCGTATTCGAAATGGACTCCTCCATCCTTATTGAATTCTTTTAAGAACTCCATGCCTTCCAATGCAGTTGTGCCTTCAAATTCAAAACATGAAAGTCTTTTTGCGTTGTTGCCTATATGTACCATCTCAAGGCAGTTTGAAAGCGTCAGTATCCTGGCTGCAGGGGGAGTTAGTGTTCCAACCAAAAGACCGTGATATCTTCGCGTATTGCATCCGATCACTGTACTTGAGGCAAAGCCGCCTCTGCTGTTAGTCAGGAGCCATTCTTTTTCGAGGAGTTCATCGAAGCTCCTGCCCCCTACAGCGATTGTCTTGCATTCAAGCCCTTTGAGTTTTTTTGATAGTAACGCCATGCTGAATCCATCTGACGATTTTTGCTAAACCGTTTCGAGCTCCATCGTTTCTCGTCTGCAGCGGTTCTGAAGGTTATCAAGTACGTTCATGTAATTGATGTATGAATCATATGGCGAATCGTAAGGGTTGAAGTACTTGTGTACGTCCCCGTCTGAGAAGTATTTTGTACACATGTAGTAGAAATGATCCGATGTTTGGAGTTTTCTCCAGTCTGCCAGGAGTTCTTTGTTTTCGGACTGCTTAACGACCTGTTCAAGTTTATACACTTCGTGCAAAGCATTTGACTGCATCGCGTTGCCGAGCCATGCCGAAAGATCCCTTTCGAGGTCTGCCCAGCTTATAACGTAAGGTACGTCAACGACGTCCATTACATCATATGTATCTATGACCTCGCTTGGGGTCTTAAAATTATTGTCGGGGTGTTTTAATATTTCATCCGGCAGGTGTGACATGAAATTGAAAATACCAGTATCTTCCCATTGATGCTCCCCAAAGGTTTCGTAATCCATGAACAGATTGATGACATTGCCATTGCCGTTAGCTCTGTTTACCCATTGGGCGAATTTGTCCGCCATTAACGGAAACTCCTTCCATTGCCTATTGGAAAATCGGAACGCAATATCATCACTCAGGGTATAGTTTTTCAGGAGCAGCTTAAGATGCTCACAATTGGGCGGGCGATAGACAAAATTAGCATTCCGGTGGCCGAGTATGTGGTCGGCACCTTCAGTTATGATGGCATCAAACCTTCCCATCGACTCAATTGTTTCGGCGAGATCGTTATTATATATAAGTTCGGTGTTCCTGAAGACCCGTGGTGTTTGTCCAAACATCTGCTCGGTCATTTCGCAGTGTTTGTCGATCTGCTCGGCAAATTCGTCCGGTGAATATAGATAGCTGAGGCTGTGATAATATGTTTCAGCGAGGAACTCCACGCAGCCGGTCTGTGCAAGCGCATCAAAGGTGCTGATGACCTCGGGACAGTACTGATGGAACTGCTCCAGCAATACTCCTGTGATGCTAAAGGCCACTTTAAACCTGCCCTCGTGGCGTCTGATCAGATCCAGGAG
>JAFGKL010000171.1 GCA_016928585.1 Sedimentisphaerales bacterium | reverse complement strand
TGTTGCTCGAAACTCCTGACGGCGATGAACAAGCATAACTTCGCGTGCGAACTTGGCAAGATGGAGGGTGTCCTCAACGGCTACGTTACCGCCGCCGATAGCGACTACCTTCTTGCCCTTAAAGAACGGTGCGTCACATGTGCCGCAATAGCTTACGCCGGCTCCGGCATTCCTGAACTCCTCTTCGCCGGGTGCGCCAAGCTTGCGGTAAGAGCTTCCGGGGGCGAGTATCACGGATCTTCCAATATAAACATCATCATCACAGCCGACTTCGATATTGCCGTCGTCGAGCTTTTTCAAAGATGTAACTTCTGAGCCGGGTTTTATCTCGGCGCCGAATGTTGTAACCTGGTCGGTCATGTTTTTAATTAGGTCCGGCCCGGATATTTGAGCAAAGCCGGGAAAGTTCTCAATACGATCGGTATTGTTGATCTGGCCGCCGGGATAGAACTTTTCAAGCATGAGCGTGCTGAAGCCGTCGCGTGAAGTATAAAGAGCGGCTCCGAGGCCGGCCGGCCCGCTGCCAACTATAATACAATCATAAACTTTTTTGCTCACAGTGAATCCTTTCTACAGATCGTTTTAGTAATCGCTTATCAGGTTAAAAATAGAAGAGCCGGTGTTGTCACGGGTTACATTTTCGGTATCGTTAGGGAATTTTTCAAGAAGAGTTTTTCTGTTGCTTCTTAGCCATATTTGAGCTTCTCTGGGACTGTCGATCTTTTTGATAATGTTTTTATCCTGATCAAAAAGAATCTGTTGGTGCTTTTTGTTTAGATCCAGAAAATCAAGGCTAACCGCATAATGAGCCTTTGGATCGAACTCTTTTGCCTGTTCCGAGCTGATCTTCGAAACCAGCACAGGGACAATTTGGCCGCCGGGACGAACCGTATCGATCATCATATCGGTATACTCACTGTCGATATAAGCGGGCAGTATTGAATCAAGAAGTATATCAGGAACTATGTTGTCACCGGGCCAGCAGACAATATCTTCGGAAAGAGCCTGGCTGACCACTTTCATGCCGTTGAGTGAATTATGATCGATCACTGTCATATGAGGGCGGTTAGTGTTGGAACTGCTTAGTTGGGTCTGCATAAAAAAGTTGTCAAAACGATTGTCGCATTTAAAGAATGTATTTTCTTTGATCCAGCCGCCTTCATAAGACAAGTATTTTCGGCTGTCAGATTTTATGTTCATATTGTCTGTGGACGGATTTATTTTGTTGAATGTTTCCAGTGTATACCCCTTAGTGTTCCCGGAGTTGCCATCGATGAGATAGACTTTTTCCCAGGTCGAACCGGTGTCTTTTTCTATGAGGTTTGTCGTACCGAAATTTTTAATGTTTGCGATGAAATTATCGCCTTTGTTGAGCAAGTCGTTCGGCCGGTATTTAAGACTATTACAAACCCTCCTGAAGATAAGCCTTGCAAGATCCTGATCCGAAGGTGCCATCGCATCGACTTCAAGAGTTCTCCCGTTATCGAGTTGGGCAATGCCAAAAAAAACGTTCTTGAGCCCCCCCGGTACGGTTGCCTGGGCCCATTCGATCAGGGCATCTCCAACACTGTACTGACTTGTTTTGACTATTTCTGCTCCACCGTCAGCGGCCCTTTTTGCGAGCAGTTGGTATGTGGTTATTTTTTCGGAGGCGAGAATATATCTCCAACGGACTATAGCCAGAACATGACCCCTGGAGGTCATCTGTGCCGAAAGCATGTAGTCGCTGTCGTTTTCGCGAAATTGCCATGAACCGAAGTTTTTCCAGCCTTCTCCGGAAGGTATCGAAACTGAAACACCTGTATAATCCAGTTTAATGGGTGGCGAAAGCCTTATCTTTTGCCGTTCCTGTACTATGTAATACCCGACAAGCAGGCTGAATGCAAAGGTGACCAAAAGTACCACCTCGGCTATGGAATATTTATTTGTAACGGCCTTCGTATTCATAAGCACGATATAATAAAGGATTTTGTGATTATTGCAACAGGGTCAGTGGTGTTTGGGAAAAGATATTATGAGAGTTTTGCACATTAAGGGGCTAATTTTCTTGAAGAAAATGCTTGTTTTATGACGATTAGGCGGGTATAATACGCGTCTGGGCAGAAAGAAAATTATTATGGAAGAATCGTATGTACTTCGGCTCGACCAGGCAGTCAGGTTACTTTTCGAGGTGGCCGGCATTGGCTCCAAGGCGGTTATGAGCTATCACAGGGAGGGAAGGTGGTACTTAGCAAATGTTATCCTTTCCGGGGTCTCTGCGCAGGAGTTGAGCGTTGAGTTTGAGGGCGGAAGAGAAAAAGAACACCCCATTTTTTTCATAAACGAACCAGTCGGCATATCTCTTAATTTCGAGGGAACCAAATACATTTTTGGGACGCATCTTACCCGTGCAGGCCGAGGCGTAAGCTATGCTAAAAGCAACAAGTTTGCCCTTGCAGTACCCGAACGGATAATCTCGATACAGCGAAGGTACTGCAGCAGAGTGTCGATCCCGCAGAATTTGAGAGTTAACGTGATGTTCTGGCATCGCGGATATGAAGAAGCAAAACTTAAGGCAC
>JAFGKL010000032.1 GCA_016928585.1 Sedimentisphaerales bacterium | reverse complement strand
CCGGCGTTTTTCTGGTAGATGTATGTAATTTTAGACTCATAGCTTTTAATTATTTGTGCGGTGTTGTCCGTTGAGCCGTCATCAACAACAATAATCTGATCGGGCTGATGGGTTTGTGCGAGAACGCTGTCTATTGCGCGAGCGATATAATCAGCAATGTTGTAGGCGGGAATCACCACGCATATTGAAACGTCATTGTTTTTTTTGTCCTTATCCATAGTTATTTTTTCGGTTTATTTGGCGGCGGTATTATCTGGCTTCTTAATTTTAATTTTCTTACTACTTTCGATATAAAATGGCATACATAAGCGGTAAGGCCGGGGCATATCATTAGTAAATTTATTAACAGTTTAAAAGCGGGGTTTAGTAAATGGCCGAGTTCGGAGATCAAAAGCTTTATTCTGTCCGGTCGGTTTTCAAAAAGCAAAGAGCGGATGCGAAGAGAAGTTTTTTCAGCTACGATCGGCTTAAAATCTCCAGCTTTATTATATTTGCGAGCAAGTTCATTTAGCTGCTTTACGAATTCAATGTATTCACTGTCCGAGGCATTTTTTGTGGTCAGACTTTGGGAAGTGTCCATGTTGTAGATTGCTATTGGCTCGGCGTTAAAACCGATCATGGGGAATTGAAAGGCTATCTTAAACCATAATTCTATATCTTCACTCAGGTTCCTTTCGGTGTTGAATAATCCTATTTTACTAAGGATATCTTTTTTTATAAGCATTGTATCCGTGCAGCCCCGGCAGTGTTTTTTGAAAGCAAAGAAGAAATTGTCAAAGTAATCTTTGCCCTGGAGCAGGTTATTTATTTTTTTTGGTTCTACGAACGGTTCTTTTACACCTTTTTCCCGTAGGCACTGATAATAGTTAGCAGTTGTCCAGACAAGATCCGGGTTATTCCTTAAGATCTTTGTTTGTTTTTCCAGATATTCCGGAAGCCATTGGTCATCAGCGTCGAGGAAGGCGATCCATTCACCGAGGGCGGATTGTATTCCGGTATTGCGTGCAGCAGAAGGACCTGCATTTTGCCGGCTGATATATTTAACGGAGTCATATTTTTTTGCGATCCCGGCAGTGTTATCAGTTGAACCATCGTCAATTACTATAATCTCCTGTGGCTTACATGTTTGCGAGGTAATAGAAGCAATAGCACGTGCCAGGGTTTTTTCGGCATTATATGCCGGCATGATGACGCTTACGTTGTAAGCCGGATTATTCGTGTTGCCATTGCTCAAAGAAAACCTCTGTATTACAGTTTTAATTTAAATATCTTGTTTATCATTGAAAGTATCGGCATAGCAGCGGAGGTTGCTTTGGGATATATTGTCAGCAGCCGTACCAGTTTTTTGTAAGAATCCGGAAGAATATTTGCAAATCTTTCTATCAGGTATCGTATGTGCACGACATTCTCATCATACCAAAACTCATGAATCCAGTATCTTAACATGCGTTCTGCACAAGGAGTAAACAGCTCAAGGCAGTCTTCCTGTTTGGCAATATGCAATTGCCGGTCGAGAAATTCAGCAAACAGCTCATGAACAGCGTACTTTTTTGTGATGCTGTCTTTAATATTCATGTGATATATTGCGAGCGGTTCAGCATTGTAGCCAAAAGGGAGTTTTTTTGCGGCGATGCGCCACCACATATCTTCATCATTGAAACGCAACTGATCCGTATTGAAAAGGCCGACCAGATCGAAGACGGATCTTTTTATTATCATTGTTCCCGTCCACCCCCTTGTCTGATTCATGTATGCCTGGAAATAAGAGTCAAAATAATCTTTGTCTTTTAGTACCTGTTTTGCTTTTTCAGAGTTTTCAGCAACAATGCTTTTGTTTTTTTGGCAGTAGCATCGGTAGTAATTTGCACCTATCCATTGCAATTGGGTGTTTGCCTTTAACAATCTTACCTGTTTTTCGAGGTATTCCGGAAGCCATTGGTCGTCACCATCGAGAAAAGCTATCCAATTTCCATCGGAAGCGGTTATTCCGGCGTTTCGGGCGGCTGATGCTCCGGCATTTTGCTGGCGGATATATGTTACTTTCGGTTCGTAGTTTTTAACGATCCTGGCAGTGTTGTCGGTAGAGCCGTCGTCGATGACGATAATCTGAAGTGGTGGTAAAGTTTGGGCACATGCGCTATCGAGAGTTCTTGCGATTTGATCGGCGTTGTTGTAAGTTGGAATAACAACAGTAACAGTCATAATCGTTAAGCCTGACAGACTAAGTTTTTTACCAATGAAGGATCAGATTTGTAATATCATTGTACGTTAACCAAACAAACAGAGTGATAATAAAAGCAAGTCCTACATAGCTTATAGTTTCCTGTATTCTCAGGCTCAACGGAGAACCTTTAATTTTTTCAATGATAAGCAGCACAATAACTCCACCATCAACAATTGGTATTGGCAGAAGGTTCATGAATGCCAGACATGAGCTGACCAATCCCATGAAGTAAGCGTAGTATGTAAGTGACTGACTTGCGGCGATCTTATAACTTATTGTAACGATTCCCACGGGTCCGGAAATAGCTTCTTTTTTTACACTTTGTACCATCAAGCCTTTTAAAGTTAGATAGGAGTTGACGATGAACATTTTTGTTTTTTTCAATCCCATTATTACTGCTTGAATAGGATTATCGGCTTTAAAGTTTTCCTTTAGGTAATCAAAAGGCACGGCATCTTCAAAGCCAGTTTTTACAGAAATATAGTCATGTTTTGAAGGGACCAGAATTCCCGTTCCGCCGGCATCTTTGCCGTCAGCAGTGACATAGTCAATGCTGATTTTCTGGCCGCAGCTTTTTCTTATTATTTCTATAATGTCATAAAACGACGCAACTTCCTGACCGTCGACCTTAGTAATAATAGCGCCTTTTGGGATATCCAGAGCCGAAGGTCCGTTCTTGATATCGATGGTGTCTGCTACGACGGGGTGTTCGACATCAAGGTCGGCGAGAAAGCCAATGATAGCTTTGCCTGCAGGGTATTCTTCGCTTGGTTCTTCTATGATCCTTGGAGTAACGGTTATGTCGACGGAATTTTCAATTCCCTGATCATTCTTTCGCAGCACCTTAAGCTGGAGAGGTTTCTCGGCATGTTCGTTCGTAATATCATGCAGTTCTTCAAAAGTGGGATTTATAGTATTAGCGGCCTGTAGAATAATATCTCCCTTTTCCAGGGTCAGCTCAGTTTTTTCCGGAACGGGCTGCTTAAGTACTTTATTTTTCCATATTGATATAACTTTTTCTTTAAAGGTCTTTTGTTCTTTAATGCCCTGAACGGTAACGATCTTTAGTCTTGGTATGATAGAATAAATATGGGCAATATCAAAGCCTGTCTCAAAGTTGTCGTTAACTCGATCTACAGATAATGGAAGAGAAATGTCTATATTATTTATTTTTTTAGTATCCGGATCGATCCTTTCGATGGTTAAAGTGCAAGAAGACTTAAGAGCATTTTGGACAAGCTTGTCCAGTTCCCATGAGTCACGTACGGGCATTGAGTCAAAAGCGATGACTTTATCGCCGGGTTTTAATCCTGTGGTTTCGTAGAGATATTTGACATCGCTTGAAGTTAGGCCGCTGGCGATATTAAGAGTTTTGGCCTGTATAATACCAATGTCTTTTCCGGGAAGCAGTGCCCCCTTGGAATCTTCAGCAACAACGGTCATTTCTTCAATGTCTCCGTCAGGTCGCTGAATTTTGAGATGTATAGGTTTTGCCTTTTCGGAAAGCATCGTTGTCATGGAGTAGCTGAGGAAGTCAACGAAAGTTTCACCGTCTATCTCGATGATCCTGTCCTGTGGTTTTATTCCGGCGATCTGTGCAGGTGAATTCGGTCTGACCTGGCCGACGACTGCCGGCATAAGGTCAACGCCGATAAGAAAAACGATCATGAAGATTAGCACAGCGCTAATGGCATTGAAAACGATACCTGAGGCAGCAACGGCGATACGTATGGAAACGGGTTTATTTGCGAACGATCTCGGGTCGTTGGAGGCTTCTACAGATCCAGTATCATCCTGACCGAGCATTTTGACAAAACCACCGAATGGAAGAAGGCTTATTCTGTATTCGGTATCCGAAGGTTTGTGTTTTCCCGGTATGGTGAAAATAAAACCGTCGTCGTCAGGATCACCGGTGTTTTTTGGGAAGAATTTCGGCAGGATACGAAAACGAATGCCATTTTCTTTTTTTTGTATACCGATAAATGTCGGGGGGAAACCAATAGAGAAAGCCTCGACTTTTATGCCGCCTATCTTGGCTACGATGAAGTGTCCAAACTCGTGGATCATGATCACTGCACCGAAACCTACGGCAACAATAAGTATATTAATTATTACAGGGATCGAAGAGGCAAATGAATCGGAGTTTCTGAAAAAAAGAAACCAGATTGCTGCTACGATAATCAGTGTTATTATAACGGGTTTTTTAAAAGACGGACTTTTTTTCTCAGACATATAATTAAACCTTTAAACTTACTTAAATCAAGAAGCCGGATAAACCTTAGAACCCCGTAATTATCTTTTAGGGTTATTATGGGTTATTTAACAGTATTTTAAGCGAAATATCACGTAAAATCGATAAGTTAGGGAAAATAAAAATATTACCTATCAAGCTACCCTTAAGTCGTCAAAGCATAGACAATATCTTTAGGCCCTCTAAGTATTTGCAAATCAGGTCTTTTGGCTTACAAAATCAAGGACCTGTGCCCTTGCCCATGTGTCGATATCAAACAACTGCTCCAATGATACGCACGAAACGGAGTTATGTTTTTCAAGACAATGCTCAATTATTCTTATAATTGACGCAAAGCCGATCCTTCCAGCGAGAAATTGCTCCACGGCCTGTTCATTAGCGGCATTAAATACCACCGGCAGCGAACCTCCCTTTTTTGCGACCTGGAAGCCGAGTTTAATTGCCCTGAATGTTTCCAAGTTTGGCTTTTCGAAATTAAGAGTTCCGAGTTCGTCTAATTTTAGCCTGTTAGTAATTCCTTTTGCCCTTTTTGGATAAGTCAGGGCATACTGGATAGGCAAAGTCATATCCGGAGTTCCCATTTGTGCAACGACGGATCCGTCGATAAACTCGACCATTGAATGTACTATAGATTCCGGATGAATGAGTACGCTGATCTTTTCCGGCTGTGTTCCGAAAAGCCAAACAGCCTCAATGATCTCCAGAGCCTTATTCATCATTGTTGCAGAGTCAATTGTAATTTTTGGTCCCATGTTCCATGTGGGGTGTTCCAGTGCCTGTTTTAGAGTTACGTTTTCGATCTGATCAGGCGAGAACTTTCTAAAAGGCCCTCCCGAAGCGGTAAGTATTATTTTGTTTACTTCGTTAATGTTGCCGGCCTGAAGGCATTGGAAGATGGCGGAATGTTCACTGTCAACGGGAAGGATAGCAGCATTATTCTGTTTTGCGGTTTTAGTAAGCATTTCTCCGGCAATTACAAAGGGTTCTTTATTGGCGATTGCCAGAGTTTTTCCTTTTTTTGCGGCTTCCAGGACAGCCGGCAACCCTGCGGCACCGACGACGGCAGTTATAACAATGTCCACCTTATCAAGTGTTGCGATGTCTATCAGGCTTTTTGGGCCTGTCAGTATTTTGCCCTTGAAGTCCGCTAATTTTTCCTTTAAGGAGTTGTAATTTTCAGGGTTGGCAAGACAGATAAGTTCTGGTTGAAAGTTTTTGGTCTGGTCGGCGAGCAGATCAACGTTGGAATTTGCGCTTATAGCAGTTACGCGGTAGTCTTGCCCAAGGGCCTGAATGACCCTTAAGGCGTTTTTGCCGATCGAGCCGGTGGAACCTAAAATGGCAATATTCTTTGTCATGGAGATACAGTATATCAGAACAAGAATTATGTCAAGAAAGCTGAGTTCCGGCCTTGCCGGCTTAGATCTTCAGTGTTTGCGAACAGATACAACCGTTTGGCTGTGATAAGTTTGGAAATATGTGAAAAAAACTTTTTTTGTCCTGTTTTGGCCAATCGTGCTGTTTTGAGTCGTAAAAAAGTCAAACAAGCCAAGATGAAATCAGTTAAGTATTTATAAGCAAGGGCTTTATGTTATATGACGATTTTAAGCTATTGCTTTTGTCGACATTGGAGTCCTATAAAATCACTGATGAAATTTAAAAAAACCCTATTTTATCATTAATTAAGACTTGACAATTTCTATTAAAACCGGTTAATATAGGACAGGAAGGTAATTTAGGGGACGGGATATGTTCCCAATTGCAATAAGGAGACAAGGATGGATAAAATAAAGAGCCTTTATACTACTGGCGAAGCGGCTGAAATATGCAACGTTAGTCAGCAGACTATCATCCGCTGCTTCGACTCGGGGAGACTGCAAGGTTTTAAAATCCCCGGCTCCAAGTTCCGCAGGATTCCCCGCGAAAGTCTAATCAAATTCATGAAGGACAATTCCATTCCTTTGAACAACCTTGACAGTGGTAAAAAGAAAATTCTGATCGTTGACGATGATCCAGAAATACTTGAACTTATGGTCGATGTTCTCAGCAGGGACGGGAGATTTGAATTACGTACGGCATCAAGCGGTTACGATGCGGGAATACTAACAAATAAGTTTAACCCCGACCTTATCATTCTCGATTACATGCTTCCCGATGTCAACGGCAACGTAGTTTGCAAGACGATCAAGAGTAATCCCGAATTTATCAATACCAAAATAATTATTGTAAGTGGGGTTGTCAACCGTGACGAGATAGACGATCTTCTTGAAGCAGGGGCCGAAGACTTCGTTCAAAAGCCATTCAATATTGCGGAACTGACAGAAAAGATCGCCGGTGTATTACAGCTTCAATAAGATCGGTGAGACATTCAAAAAATTACCATTTTTATGCCATAAAAGATTAGCAGGGGTACATGATGGTCAAAGCAACTGGTAAAATATCCTTGGACAGACAGTGTGAGCTTATAATTGGCAATATCAATTCACTTTCTACACTTCCAGAGATCATGGCAACTATTCTTTCACAAGGCGGTTGTAAGGAATTAAATATTAGCACCATAAGCGAGATGATAGAGTCAGACCCTGCGCTTATGGCGAGAGTATTTTCGCTTGCACAGAGCGAGGGAGTCTTGTTCGATAATGACAAGCCAGTTATTTCTCAGATACTTTCAAACATGTCCAATGAGAAGGTTCGTGATGTTATAATGTCAATGAAGGTTTTTGATGTTATTGAGAAGGATTACGACCCAGACAGTGATCGGCAGATCCCTCGCAAGCAGCTTGGGCTTCACGCTATCGCAGTTGCATGCTGTGCCAAAGAGATAGGGAGTTTTGTTCTTGATGAATCAGGCGTTCAGCATGCATTTACGGCAGGGCTTCTTCACGATATAGGCAAACTGGCGATCGACGAGGCAATGCCGAAAAGCTTTGAAAAGATAGCCAGGCAAGCAAAGCTAAACGGCTGCCTGATGAGTACAATGGAGAAAAAGTATCTTGGCCTCGACCATGCAGTGGTCGGGAAGAGACTTGGTCAAAAATGGTGTTTGCCGAAAGAGGTTATAATAGGAATATGGCTGCACCACAGCGATACAGAGATCATTGTAAAGAACCTTCCGGAATATAAGATGGCCGGAGTTGTTCAGCTTGCGGATATGCTGGCACGGTTAGGCGGGATCGGAGAGTCGGGGAGTTGCGATCATATCAGCGGCATTGGCGAGTTGTCTGAAGCATTAGGGTTATCGGCAGGTCAGCTCGAGCAAGTTAAGCAAAGGTTTTTAAGTGAAGTTTCACGGCGCAGTGAACTTTTGGGACTTATATCGCCAGGCGGTCCGGCAGCTTACTGCAGTTCGATACGTAAAGCCGCCGCCGAACTGTCCCGCGACAACAGCGTTCTTACTGCGGACAATTTGTGGCTTTCAACCAATTTTGCACATATGTCGTTTGCCAAAGAATTTCTTTTTGGAATAAACGCTAATATGTCGGCAGATCAGGCAGCAGGGGTATTGGCAAACGGATGGAAAAAGCATTATCATACCGGCCCTGTGATAGTCTACCTGGTTAGAGACGACGATAATATGATAGAAGTTGTGGCAGCCTGTGATGACGGATCTGTCGAGAGATGTTTTGTAGAGCGACCTGAAGAAGTATTACTTCCTGCAGAGCAGGATCAAGACAAATTTGCAATAGTCGATGCCGAAGAGTATCTTGGCTGGTTGTTAGATCAGATCAATTTTCCGATCAACGTTCAAAAATCAAAAGCTTTAGGTCTTGTATGCAAAGGGAAATTAACAGGCGGACTGATCTTTGAACAGAGGATGCCGGCAGATCTTTCGAAGCAATCGGATATGTTCAAGGTTGTATCCTCTATAGGAGCGAGCATTATAGATATTGCGAAGGTAAGCCATGATCAGGTCAGGCTTGCAGAGCGTTTTGCGGAAATATTGGGCCAGCTCAGGGAAAGTCGCGGAGAAGGGTCAGGGTCAAAATCGCTCGAAGCGATAGCGGAGATAGCGGCCGGTGCCGGCCATGAGCTTAATACTCCTTTGGCAGTTATATCCGGCAGGGCGCAGCTTCTTTATGAAGGAGAAAAAGATAAAGATAAGAAGCAGATGCTCAAACAGATACAAGACAGGGCCAAAGAAATATCCGGTATAATCAGCGAACTTATGGATTATGCAAAGCCAAGAGAAGCGGCAGCTAAATCCATATCTCTTAGCGTTTTGGTTTCCGGTGCAATAGAAAGAACAGCCAAAAAACATAATCTAAGCGATATTGAGGTTGAGCTTGACCGGATAGACGAGTTGGGTGATGTTTGTGTAGACAAAGAACAAATCATCAGAGTGATAGGTAATATTCTTTCTAATGCACTTGAATCTTTCGATGGCGGCAACGGGCCGATACGTATCAGCGGCAGATGCAGCCAGAGCAAGTCAGCAACGAGCTTTGAGATAATTGACAGCGGCCATGGAATGAGCGGCGAAACGATAAATAAGGCGGCACAGCCGTTCTATTCTGCAAGACCGGCAGGAAGAGGCAGGGGTATGGGGCTTGCTCATGCTGCACGTCTTTTGATGCTTAATAAAGGTAAGATGCAAATAAAGAGTACGCCGGGCAAGGGAACAACGGTAACGGTTACCCTTCCAAAATCATAACGGTTTTTACTTTAGTCAATTCGCAGCAATCTTTAAGCTCAATAAGGATACTTATCAGGACATAAACGGCTAAAACGAGATATTCTGAAAGTATTTTTGAAAATTTTTTATTCCGTCCGAAAGTGTCTGGGTCAGACAGATATCCAGTCGAGCCCATTGATCCCCTTACAACAGTACTATAAATGCCTGTTCTAATGTTTTCCCGTGAAAGGCATTCCATGAATTATTATGCAAAATGTTTATCGGTCCTTAAGAAATGTCAGAAAGCTATAATAGTTGCTAAAGAGGGGATAATTTCGGGTCGAATAAACGGTCGTTAGTTCTATAACAATGAATATTTTGCGCCGAAAAGAGGTAACAAGTGAATAGACAACAAAATCAAAGAGCTCGTCGTGCTATCAAGAAGCTTAACGAGATACGACATAAACAAGAGATGAAAATAGATATACTCTGTAACGATATTGTCGGAGCACACAGCCAGATCATCAATCAGCTTCAAGCCTTGAATTTCAGAGCAGGTTTTTATGAGTCGATACTTAATCAGAAAGAACTTGAAGGCCTTTTAAATACATCGGCAAAACATATACAGGAACATATTCCCAATTCCAAGGTTGCGGTCTTTTTGCTTAGCCAGGACGGTTTTCAAATGCACATGGCGAATAATGACGAGCCGATCGATGTTGATAAGATAAAATTTGAAAATTGCTTTACCTTAGAGGTAGTTTCAGATATCTGCCGATCAAACGATATATGTTCGCTTGACGATATGTTTGAAATGGGTCTTTGTTGTAATTCTGCCGAGCTTAACAAGCTATCAGCGGCGGCGATCCCGTTAGGTCAATTCGGCAGAGGCGTAGGTTTTATATTGATCTATCGCAGTGCCGAGAATAAATTACGGTCAGAAGAGCTTGGAGATCTAAAAGCGATCACGTCAGGCCTTTACCGTGCGATAGAATCATTGCGTGAAGTAAGCCCCCAAGACGATAAGATAGATCAAGCCATTTAGTTCACTTTCAGGGCAATATGATCATCAGTTTTGCCTTAAACAGGGTAGAAACCAGATCACACCCATAGAATTTTATGTAGACATATCTATTGCCATTACGATATAATAAAGATGGTATAGTTGCAGGTGGCGCTGCATTGCAGAAGGTTTTGTATCTGTGATTTGATGAGTTTTTTACCGAGGTTTTATGCCAGAGTCAGATCCAAATGTTGTGTTGCTTTTTAGTCCTTTCAGGCTGATATTTGTTGTTGGCTGGCTATATCTTTGCATTTACACGGTAGTTCGTGTCGAATACAGTCCGTTGATATCCAATCGATACAGGGGACTTGCTTCTGTAGTATCTCTTCTTATTGGGCCCTTCCTTATGACACTGCTTGTGGTGACAGATATTTCCAAGAAGCTGCAGGACGGCGAGATCACTCCGGATGAGATCTTCAGTACAATATTGGGTTATCTTTTACATTGGGAAAAACAAGAACATGTCAAAAAGAAGAAATTTATAGAACTGATGGACTCTTCCGGTAAGAGCTTTAGTGAAGTTTACGGAAGCCAAAGCAAGGACACTGAAGCCACACGAAAGACTCTCGATCTTACAGAGCGTATTATTTATGACGCGGTGGTCAGCAGAGCGAGTGATATCCTAATCGATCCGAATACGGCTCGCGGCTATACGATAAGATTCAGAGTTGACGGATTTTTAAGGGTTATGAACAAGGTCGAGGACGAGAAATGCGTGGCGGTTATCAACAGCATTAAGGCAATCTCTTCGATGGATATCGCGGAAAAGCGTCGTCCCCAGGACGGATCTTTCATGGCCAAAACCAAGGATGCCAATATTTATTTCAGAGTTGCTACGGCAGGTGTTATGGGCGGAGAGAAGATAACGATACGTATTCTCAACCAGACAGCGGGGATGCTGAGGCTTGAAGAGATAGGTATGACAAGTAAGAATCTGAAGATCATTTCCGAAGCTATCAAACAGCCTTCCGGCATGATACTTCTTTGCGGTCCAACCGGCAGCGGCAAAACCACATCTCTTTACGCGATGCTAAACCAGATAGATTTTTATACTCGCAATGTGGTAACGGTCGAGGACCCAGTTGAATATGTTCTTGCCGGTACAAGCCAGATAGAGGTAAATGTAAAGGCTAATATTACATTTGCAAATGCCTTAAGGAGTATTTTACGACAGGACCCAGATGTGATAGTCGCAGGTGAAATCCGAGACGCCGAGACAGCGGCGATGGCGATGCAGGCATCTCAGACGGGCCATTTGGTACTTGCAACCCTTCACAGCAGCAGTAACCTTGCGACGCTGGTGCGTTTACAGGATCTAGGGATAAAGCCGTTACTGTTATCATCAGCATTGAGCGTGGTTATTTCTCAACGACTAGTTCGGAAATTATGTGAACATTGTAAACACTCGGCAAATCTTACTGAGTCGCAAATTGCAGAGTTTAAATCACGAGGAGTCGGTCTGGATCATGTGATGACTGCTAAGGGGTGCGATAAGTGCGGAGGGACAGGGTATTACGGAAGGAGTGCAATTATGGATGTGATGGTACTTGACGAAGAGATCAAGGCAATATTAGCTGACGGCCGTCTTAGCGCGGGTGATCTGAAGCAAAAGGGCGATACGCGTGGACGAACAGCACTTAAACGTGAAGGCATGAAGAAGGTTTTGATGGGAATAACGACGATCGAAGAGGTAAAAAGAGTAACTACGAGGCTGGAATAAAAATGATCTCTTTATGTTTAATCCTGGCTGGAGGGGTATTTGCCTACATAGGTATAAAGAAGGGATTCTTTATTATGTGGGGAATGACCATCAATCTGTTTATTTCGATATTTCTGTCAGTAATGCTTATGCCTCTTGTGTCAAGAGTTACGCCCGATATAGGAGAAAATGCATATTTTCTTGCGGCCTGCCTGCTCGTTTTGTCGGCATTTTTCTATGTTTTATTTCACATGATCGTCAAACTTTATATCACCGGCAACAATATTATCGCATTCCCCTTGTTGTTTGACAAGATAGGTGCCGGGCTACTGGGTTTTTTGTTCGGTTATTTTGCCTGCAGCTTAGTGCTTTTTGCCTTGAGCGTAATGCCTGTTGCCAAGTATGAGTTCATGACAAATGTTTTTGGTGAAAAGGGGTTTGGGTTTACAGCTTCACATCGTGTAAAAAAAGCCTGCGATTTTGTAGGATCTATGACAATACAATGCGATCCGACCAGTTGTGAAGATGTTATAGAGTGGCTTGGGGCAGTTTCAGAGAAACAGGAAGAGCCGGAACTTGAGTCGATCAGGACGGGGGTAGAAAAAGAGTTATCGGAAAAGAAATAGCTGTTCAGGCAACCAATTCTTTTGATATCGTAGCAACATAATCATCCAGTTTTTTTGTAAGCAAATCTGACAGTCCGATCCTTTGTTCAACAGTCTGAGGTTCGATCCCGAAAAATATAACCTGGCCGGGACACTCACCGAGCTGTTTTGAAAGTTCTATAACTTTTAAAATATCAGTTTCATGGAGTGAAAGATGTGCCAGCTCCTTGACTGTTTTTACCTGGTCGGGGGTGAATCTTTTTATGGTTCCCGGTTCTGTGTTCATCAATGCACAGTCGACGATGACCGCTTTTTTGCGATTAGCGATATAGTGAAGGACAGACATGCCGCCAGTGCCGGCATCAACAAAATCGGCCCGGGCGTTTTCGCCGCAGGCCGACATTAATAGATGAACAATTTTTAATCCGATGCCCTCATCGGCCATGAGAGGGTTTCCAAGGCCAAGGACAATTGTTTCTTTTTTCATTTTACCTTACAAAGTCAACATTAAGATAGTGAGTTGAACAAGAGATGCACGGATCATAGGATCTAATGAGCATTTCCATAGTCTGACGCAGGCCGTCCTCGCCAAGGTGCATGAACTCGGGAACCATTTTTTCAAAATCGAGCTGCATATTTGCATGGTTTTGGTTTGTCGGGATGCACATATTTCCCCATGTGCACTTTAGGTTCTTGTCGAATTCGTAGCTGTGGAACAGTATCCCTCTGGGAGCTTCGACCGCGGCATGTCCTCTTCCGGGCCTGGGGTTGATCTTTACTTCTTCTGTTTTTAAGCCCCTTGTAAGAATCTTATCGATCAACTCTATAGCTTTTTCCGTTACATGGGCACATTCGGCGATCTGTGCAATATTGTTCATGAATGGACTGCAACAGCCTTTTTTCAGGCCGAACATATCAGCAACCTTTTTGCCTAAAGGAGAAATATATTCAGCGTTGTTATTAAATCTTGCAAGAGCCCCGGCTGCATAAGAGTCACGGTTCCATTTTGCCCATTTTGCCGTTGATTGAGCAACAACATATTCGTTTGCGACCTTTTCCCAATCGCTTACGGGCATTGTCTTACCGTCGGAAGACTTGATATTTCCATGATAGAAGGTGTACTCATTATCGTTGGCAAGCGAAACGTATTCAGTTTCACGTTCGAAAGCGGGAAGATTGCCTGCAACGCTGAGTACGACTTCTGCTATTGTAACCAGCGGAGCAACGAGAGCTTTAAGTTCATTCTGAAGGTTCCTTAGCTGAGTCTCTGTCGGTATCTGTGAGAACCCTCCCGGAACAATTGTAATCGGATGGGTGATACGTCCGGCAACAACCTCTGACCATTGGTTGGCCACCCTGTGTGCCTTTATAATTGTTTTAACGGCATCCGGAGCGGCAGCTACCAACGGTACAACCGAAGGAGCGCTGAACAAATCCGGTGCTACCAGGTAGCCGACGTGGAGTACATGGCTCTGGAGCTGCTCAGAAAAGTGCATAAGCAGCCTTAAGTCATCGGTTTGCTGGGATATCTTTATGCTGAGGGCATCTTCGACAGCTTTAATTGCGACTAGTGAATGACTTATCGAGCATATTCCGCAAATACGGCTAACGATGGTCTGTATGTCGTCGTAGTCCCTGCCCCTTACCATTGCCTCGAAGAAGCGGGGGGCCTCAGGTACCTGCCACTGACATTTTTCCACAGAGCCGTCTTTTATGTTTACGACAATGTTTCCATGTCCTTCAACTCTTGTAATATGTTTTACTTTGATATTAATATTTTCACTCATAATGTGGGTCCTTGTTTACTTCCGAACAAAACCATTTTGCTTTTTAACTGATCTACGGTCAGGCCGTACTTATCCATAACATCGACGGCTGCATCAACATTCGGGTTATCAACATATCCGCGGCACCCGAAACATCTGTAACTTGCTGACGGACATTTTGCTCCGCATCCGGCCCTGATGATTGGGCCGAGGCATATCTCGCCGTATTCCCAACGACAGACATTCTCCTTCTTCTTGCATTCAACACAAACCGGATAATTGGGTACCTCAGGTGTCTTGCCTAGAAGCAGCGAACGAATGATCCTTGCGAAGTCCTCTTTTTCTATCGGACAACCGTGTACTTTGAAATCTACAGGTACGACCTCATCAACAGCTTTAGTCATAGAAGTTTCAAGGTGCGGCATTGAAGCGCTGTCCTTGTAAACACATTTTTTGACTTCTTCGAGGTCCTGGAAATTATTTTTAAGTTTGTTTAGACCGCCCATTGTGGCACAGGCTCCGATAGCGATAAGAACCTTGGCTTTGCTTCGGATGTCCTTGATCCTCTCTTCGTCCTCAGGGCGTGTTATCGATCCTTCGATGATGGCGATATCATATTCTTCGCTTTGCTCTGACATAGCCTCTCGCCACTCGACGACATCGACGACACTGATCAGGTCGAGTATCTCTTCTTCCAGATTTACGATCTGAAGCTGGCATCCTTCACAACATGCGAAATCAAAAATAGCTACTCTTGGTTTACTCATTTATATAGCCTCCGGCACACTTGCCAATTCAGAATAACGATAAACGGGTCCGGTCTGGCAGACATACTGATCATTCATTTGGCAGTGTCCGCATTTTCCGACGCCGCATTTCATTCTTCTTTCCAGATTTACAAAAATATTATCATGTGACACTTTTTTCTCCTGCAGTGCCATCAAAACGAATTTGTACATGATCGGCGGTCCGCATACGAGGTTCATCGCAGCGGTCAGATCGACTTCTATCTTAGGGATCAGTGTTGTTACAACGCCAACGTTGCCTTTCCAGCTATCATGGGCGACATCAATGGTTTCCAATACGGTAACTCCGTCAATGTCATCCCATTTTTTAAGATCTTCGGTGTAAATCCTCTGTTCGTACTCTTTTGTTCCCTGCAGAATCACGATCTTTCCGTATTCGTCCTTATTACTGACTACATAATTGATAAGCGACCTTTGAGGTACCAGTCCGATCCCGCCGCAGATGAATACGAGGTCCTTTCCCTTTAGTTCATCAACAGGATATCCCGATCCGTAAGGGCCCCTTATGCCAAGCTTGTCACCAGCCTTCAGGCCATGAATTGCATTTGTCAAACGTCCTACGTTCCTTATTACCATTTCGAACCCTTTTTGCTGGGGCGATGACGAGACAGAAATAGGTGCCTCCCCGATGCCGGCAATTGAAACCTCAACAAATTGACCGGCCTGGTGGCCAAGCTCTTTTCCGGAGTCAAACTCAAGATGCATAAACATCTCGGTCTGATTCATCATTTCCGCCTTTGTAATGGTTGCCAATTCGGGCAGGTAAATGTCTTTTTCAGAACTGCAACAGTCACACATTTAAAAAGCTCCTTTATAATGGAATCCCTTTACGGGTTATTGTTAATCTGGTTTAATGTCCTCAAGTATCCTGTTGTAAACGGCGACGGGGTTTGCGATGTCTGGTATACAGCCGTTAATACATCTTCCGCAGCCTACGCATGCGATCTGTCCGCCGATCTTGGTAGGGACGTATTTGCCTTTCCTGTAGAGCCTATGGCGGAAACGTGCTTCTCGTGGTTTTCTGAAGTTGTGATCGCCGGCTACATTTGCAAAGTTCTCAAGCAGGCATCCGTCCCATGAGCGTTCCCTTTGTCCCGTTTTCAGGTCCCAGTTGACCTGATCCTGTACATCGAAACAGTAGCATGTAGGACATGTTGTGTTGCACGAGCCGCATGAATAGCAAGTTTTTGCTTTTTCTTCCCAAACAGGATGATCGTAGGCTTTTTCCAAGAGGCCTGGCAGGTCAGAAGGCTTGCAGTTGAGCTTGTGCTTGTTTAGAGCATCTTTATTTTTATCCTGAATCGCTTTTCGTTTTGCAAGGTCATCATCAGAAGCGTTAACAGCGCCGGAGGCTTTTGCGAGCAACTTCTCGCCCTTGTCGGTTCCGGCCTGTGCAACATATGCATCGCCGATATCAGTCAGGAGAATGTCAAAGCCAGACTCCACAGTAGCGGTTCCCATCGATGATGCAAATACATTCTTAGACGGAGTTGCGACGTCGCAGGCGATAATGGTGATATTCTTTCTTCTTGTCATGTAGTGGTTGTCCTGCTGGTCCTGAGAGAAAAGCTCGTCCATTTGATTGATAGCGATCATATCGTAAGGATGGACCCCGATCAGTATCAACTTGCTGTTATCGATCTTTGACTTGCTTTCGCCTGCAACCTTGAAAGTAAGGAGTGTTTCGTCCTGAGGCAGCATGTACTTTTTTGGCGGGAGCAAGGTGATATCATAATCAAGTCTTAACTGGTCCGCGGACTGAAGATTGTCAAATGCGAAACGGTTTCCCTTTGCCTGAACTTTTTCTTTGACGCCAATGACTTGTTGGTCCGATGCGATCAGAGCGTCCACAAAACTTTTAAATACGTCTTTGCTTAGTTTTTTGATACTCATGGTTTCTAATTCCTATTTATAGTCTACGTATAGAACGGTAACACACTTAATTCTACGGCAATATCTATCATGGTGACCTTAACTTTTTTGGGGACTTTCAAATAACATGGTGCGAGATTCAAAATACCTTTGATGCCGCACTTTACGAGGATGTCCGCAATTTCCTGTGCATTATCAGCGGGCATGGCCAGTATAGCAAGTTTAATGTCATTATTTTTGATCTGCTGAAGCGTTGAAATGTCCTTTATAGTCAGCAGTCCGACTTTTTTTCCGATCTTTTTAGGTGAATTGTCGTATATAGCGGTAATATCCAGGCCGTAAATTTTAAAGCCCTGATATAAAGAAAGGGCCGAGCCGAGCTTGCCGGCGCCTACGAGGACGGCTTTTTGTGTAACGTCGAGTTTTAAGGCTTTGCGAATTTGTTTTTTGAGTTCGTCAATTTGATACCCGGTTCCACGTGTTCCAAAGGCTCCGAAATATGAAAGATCCTTTCGAACCTGGGGTGAGTTGATGTTTAGAAGATCGGCGATATCGCGGCTGGAAATGAAGCCCGAGTCGTGATTTGACATAAAAGAAATCGCTCTTAGATACATCGGGAGCCTCTTAATCGTCTCATTTGGGATCTTCTGGTATCTCATTTGTCTTACTGTCCTAACGCTTGCGTTCACATTCACAATAAAGATTACTCATTCTACTGATTTTTAGCAAGTTGTCAACATAATTCGATTTATTCGGGATTTATTGGCTATCTTAGCAAAACAGTGCAACAATTCAGTCAGATACTATTATAAATGGGGTTTTTTCATGCGAATCACGGTATTTTTGGGTTTCAGCAGTATTCGGAATATAGTTGATTATTGTCAATAAGTGTATATTATCAATGGAGTTAATCAGTTAATGAGGTAAACTATGCCGATATTTGAGTATAAGTGCAAAAAATGCGGATTTGTGACGGAATTGCTGGAACGGTCCGGCAGCAAGAGCAAGCCTGTATGTGAAAAGTGCGGCAGTGGTGCCATGGAGAAGCTTTTTTCGAGCTTTGCCGTTGGGGTAAGGCACGACGGGACTGACAGCAAGTGTTTTGGCTGTTCGGACAGGGGGTGTCCTCATTCAGGTATATAACCATATCTAAGATTTTGAACGGAAAGAAGAATGGACGAGAAAAAAGGCAACTATCGATTTAACGAAATTGAAAAGAATTGGCAGGAATACTGGGAGAGCAATAAGACTTTCAAGGTTACCGAAGCCGACAAATCCAAGCCGAAGTATTACGTGCTTGATATGTTTCCATATCCCAGCGGTCAGGGACTGCATGTGGGGCATCCGGAAGGGTATACCGCCAGCGATATAGTGTCCAGATATAAAAGGATGAATGGTTTTAATGTTCTGCATCCTATCGGCTGGGATGCCTTCGGTCTTCCGGCGGAGCAATATGCCGTTCAGACCGGAACCCATCCAGCTCAGACCACGCAACAAAACATCGATAATATGCGGCGCCAGATCAAGAGCCTGGGGTTTAGCTATGACTGGGACAGGCAGGTCGATACGACCGATCCGAATTATTTTAAGTGGACGCAATGGATATTTTTGAAGTTCTATAACAGCTACTTCGATGAGACAGAGCAGAAGGCAAAACCTATCGAAGAACTGCCGATCCCCGATGGCCTGAGTGATAAAGAGAAGCAGGAGTACATTGACAGTCAGCGGCTTGCCTACGAATCGGAAGCCCCCGTAAACTGGTGCCCCGAGCTGGGGACGGTTCTTGCAAACGAGGAAGTTGTTGGCGGGGTGAGTGAACGAGGCGGGCATCCTGTAATAAGAAAACCGATGCGTCAGTGGATGCTTCGTATAACGAAATATTGCCAGAGGCTTCTTGACGGGCTTGGTGATGTTGACTGGCCGGAGTCTATAAAAAAGCTGCAGCATGACTGGATAGGCAAAAGTGTCGGGGCGGAGGTTGATTTTAAAGTAGACGGTTATGATGAAATAATACGAGTGTTCACTACCCGGCCGGACACGCTGTTCGGGGCCACTTATATGGTAATGGCTCCTGAGCATAGACTTGTTGATGTTATAACTACTAATGAGTATAAAGCTGGAGTTGAAAATTATCGTCAGGAAGCTGCTAAGAAAAGCGACCTTGACCGGACCGACCTTGCAAAGGACAAATCAGGACAATTCACAGGCGCTTATGCGATCAATCCTGTTAACGACGAAAAGATCCCTATCTGGATAAGCGATTATGTATTGATAAGCTATGGTACCGGAGCGATCATGGCGGT
>JAFGKL010000170.1 GCA_016928585.1 Sedimentisphaerales bacterium | reverse complement strand
TAAAGATTCCTGCCGTCAAAAATAACTGCCTTTTTTAATTTCTCAGCAATCACATCAAAGTCCGGCGTCCTGAATTCCTGCCACTCTGTAAATATCACCAGCCCATCAGCCCCATTAAGAGCATCATAACTGTGATCAACCGTATTTATTGCCCCGTCAAGTTCTTTCTCTGCGGCTTTCATGGCTTCCGGGTCATACGCAACTATTTTCATCCCCGCATCAAGAAACTGTTTTATGCATCTTATTGACGGTGCCTCACGGATGTCATCGGTCCTGGCCTTAAACGCAAGCCCCCAAACAGCAAGTTTTTTTCCTTTGACTTCGTCACCATAATAATCAAGCACTCTTTTAGCAAATTTATCCTGTTGGCGATAATTGACCTGCTCAACCGCCTCCGTAATCGTCATCGGATAACCAACGCTGTTGCCCATAAACCTAAGCGCCCTTACATCCTTAGGAAAACAACTCCCGCCAAAACCGACACCCGCAAAAACAAACGAACTGCCAATACGTGAATCCGACCCGATACCAACCCTGACTTTTTCTATATCGGCACCGAACTTATCGCAAAGGCCGCTAAGTTCGTTCATAAAAGATATTCTCGTCGCAAGCATTGTATTGGCCGCATATTTGGTCATCTCTGCGCTGGCCGCGTCCATAAAAATTATCCTGCTGCTCTTACGCATAAATGGTGCATAAAGCTGCTGCATAACCTGCCTGACCCGATCCTTTTCGGTTCCTATGATCACCCTGTCAGGCTTCATAAAATCTTCAACAGCCGATCCCTCTTTCAAAAACTCCGGGTTGCTGACATAATCAAAATCGTGATCCGTCCTGGAAGACATAACTTCTGCAACTTTTTTGTGCGTTCCCACCGGAACCGTACTCTTTGTTACTACTATCCTGTAACCATCCATATATTCAGCGATCTTGCCCGCAACATCGATAACCGCAGATATATCCGCCGACCCGTCCTCTGCACTTGGCGTACCCACACCAAGAATGATCACGCTCGAACTAAGAACCCCCTCTTTAAGGTCTGTCGTAAACTTAAGCCTCCCGTCCGACTCGTTCTTTTTAATGATTTCCGTCAGGCCCGGCTCATAGATTGGGATTATACCTTTATTCAGATCGTCTATTTTCTTTTTGTCATTATCCACACATATTACATGGTTCCCGCCTTCTGCCAGGCACGCCCCCGAAACAAGACCGACATATCCGCTTCCGACAACTGTTATTTTCATTTGTCTTTTCCTCTGAAATGATCTATTATTATTTCAAGTGTTTGTGCTAAGCTCGTTTTAGGCTCATATCCTGTTGCAGCTTTTATCCTCTCAAGACATGGCACGCGCCTTTGCATATCGTCAAAAGCTTTGCCGTAGGCTTCTTTATACGAAATAAACTCTTTCTTACTACTGCTGTCCGTTTTATTTATAACAAGATCAGCAAGCTCCTCGATACTTATCTCTTCGTTCGATCCGACATTAAAAACTTTCCCTGCTGCCTCGTTACTCTCTGCAAGTCCAATTATCGCCTCCACCACATCACCGACATATGCAAAGCACCTGCTCTGTTTTCCGTCACCGTATATCTGGATCGGTTCGCCTTTAAGCGCCCGTTCAACAAACCTCGGAACAACCATCCCGTAATAACCTACCTGTCTTGGCCCGATCGTATTAAAAAGTCTGCTCACGACAACCTCAAGTCCGTATTGATCGTGATAAGCAAATGCTAAAAATTCATCTATCGCCTTGCTGCACGCATAGGACCACCGCGAGAACATCGTACTGCCCAAAATTGTATCATCGTCTTCATGGAACGGTATACTCTCGCTCTTGCCATATACCTCGCTCGTCGAAGCTATCAAAACCTTCTTTGAATATTTATTCGCAAACTCAAGCACCATCTCTGTACCGTGAATATTAGTTTCGATCGTATGCACGGGCCGGTCAACTATAAGCTGAACACCAACCGCTGCTGCCAGATGAAACACAACGTCGCTCTTTTCTATAAGCGGATCAAGTGCTTTACCATCGCGAACACTGCCTTCGATAAATTTAAATTTTGAATCATTTTTAAGATGCTCGATATTCTCGATCCTGCCTGTGCTAAGATCGTCGATCACACTTACAGTTGCACCTTTTGCCAAAAGACGCTCACAAAGATGCGACCCGATAAAACCTGCTCCGCCTGTTACTAATGCTCTCATAAATTCCCGCCAAAAACTGTGAAAAGTTAAAAAGCCCCGCCACAGCCAGACCCTAAAATTTCACTCTTTTATATTCAATTTTAACTCTCGTTTTCATACACTCCGTGCCCGTCGGTTACACAAAAAACCGGCGCACGTCCCCCTATATATATACAGAGCAATAAGATAACAGATTCATACACGGATTTACAGATTAATTACTTGGCGAAATTGAAATCACCCTTCAGCCGTAATTAATATAAGTGCCTTTTAGATAAGGAGATATATTAAATGCTACATCCTTGTGATCGCTGTTCCCTGCAAAAAATCCCTTTTATCATTTTTCTGCCGTTTTTAGCCCTCTTTGGATAGGGACATCAGGAGCATAAAACAGGACAAACATCGGCTGACGTTGTTTTGTTTGAATTTTGGTATACAGGTTTTAATCTTTAATTTTCTCTTTACCCGCTATAAGTACAATATGTCCTGTCCGTTTCCCAGATCGTTATGCTGCTAAGCTCGGCCCCGCCAAACTTACCCTTAAGTTTGTCCCACGCAAAAGAAGTGATATTTTCCACGGTAGGATTTTTGTCACTGAATGCCTCTACATCTTCGTTAAGGTTCTTATGATCTACAACACTAATAAAGTTCTCGTCAACGATCTTTTCAAATCGCTCCGTCCAGCCCTTATCCTCATCATCAGCCGACTTCTTTACCGTTATTTCAGCTATATAGTTATGACCGTGACCATTGGGGTTGGCACACTTGCCAAACCGATCATAATTTTCTTCTTCGCTGAATTTTTCGTTCCACAACTGATGCATCGCCGCAAACTCGAATTTTTCACTGTAATAGAACACTTTGCTATCCTCCGAATCTATCGAAAGTTTTCTGAACGGATTGATCGAAAGAACAAGCCTGATCAGTTTATTCCCTTCAAATTCATCGCTTATCAAACCCCAGCTCCTCTTTAGCATTTCGTAGAGATCAAAATAACTCACCCCTATGCCGCTGCCAAAGTTTTCCCTTATTCGCTCCTCGAAGAGCGGCACTGCCTTTGCCCTTACTGCCTTATCGATCTCGGTAACGTTTACAACAAATCCCGTATCATTATCAACCCGACCTTCAAGCTCTGTCAGTAAACTGAAATACACACTCAGTTCCTCGCCGCAGGGCTTTGAACAATACGAATTGCTCCCGATAACATTCCTCTTAGAGAAAGGATCGACACTGAACCTGACTTCTCTTGCAAGCTTATGCATTTAAGATCCGCTTATGATTTGTCAACATGCATTAAACCTAAAACTTCGCTGCGGCTTCGCGGGTCACGAATAAATATACCCCTAAGCGCAGATGTTATCATCACTGAGCCCGGCTTTTTTATCCCTCGTATCGTCATGCAGCTATGTGAAGCTTCTATGACTACTGCCACCCCTTTAGGCTTAAGGTTTTCCATCAAAAAATCCGCCACCTGCCCTGTCAGCCGCTCCTGAACCTGTAATCGTCGAGCAAAACAGTCTACGATCCTGGCAAGTTTACTAACCCCCAACACTTTTCCGTCGGGTAGATACGCTATATGAGCCTTACCGATAAATGGCATCATGTGATGTTCGCAAACACTGTAAAAAGGAATATCCTTGAGCAGAACAACCTCGTCATAGTTCTCGTGGAAAACTTTTGAAATATGTTCGCTCGGATCGTGGCTCATCCCCGCAAGCAGCTCTTCGTACATCTTTGCCACTCGCAGCGGGGTTTCCCGCAACCCTTCCCTTTTCATATCTTCGCCAACCGCCAGCAATATCTCCTTTAC
>JAFGKL010000169.1 GCA_016928585.1 Sedimentisphaerales bacterium | reverse complement strand
ATAATTCATAAAGAAGACGGAACAAGGGTTGCCCTTGAAGTGGACGATTTGCCGCTGGTGCTGCCTGAAGTTGAAGATTATAAACCGACTGGTGATGGAGAGCCGCCATTGGCTAAGGAGAGGGACTGGGTCAATGTAACATTGCCGGACGGGAGCAAGGGAACTCGCGAAACTAATACTATGCCGCAGTGGGCGGGGAGCTGCTGGTATTATTTAAGGTATACCGACCCGGACAATGACGGTGCGGCGTTCGATCCTGAAAAGGAACAATACTGGCTGCCGGTGGATCTTTACATAGGCGGAGCCGAGCATGCAGTACTACACTTGATGTATTCGCGATTTTGGCACAGTCTGCTGTACGATCTTGGATATGTTAAGAGCAAGGAGCCGTTCAAGAAGCTTATCAACCAGGGTATGATCCTCGGTGAGGATGGCCAGAAGATGAGCAAGTCCCGCGGCAATGTGGTAAATCCCGATAAGGTGGTGTCCGATTATGGTGCGGACTCGATGCGTCTTTATGAGATGTTCATGGGCCCGTTAGAGGCGTCAAAGCCGTGGAACATGCATGGTGTTGAAGGCGTTCACAGATTTCTGCAAAGGGCCTGGCGGATGATAATTGATGAAGACACGGGAGAACTTTCAGTGGCGGTTCAGGATACACAGGCCGACGAAGAAACACTTCGTATTTTGCATCAGACCATAAAGAAGGTTGGCGACGATATAGAGCAGTTCGGTTTTAACACAGCGATAAGCCAAATGATGATCTTTGTAAACCATCTTGTCAAACAAGTGATCAGACCAAGATCAGCAATTGAAAAGTTTGTTCTCATTCTTTCTCCTTTTGCACCGCATATGGCCGAAGAGTGCTGGAAAAAATTAGGGTACAGCGAATCGCTTGCTTACCATGAGTGGCCCGGTTATGACAGTGAGCTTGTTAAGGAAAAAGAGATAGAGCTTGCAGTGCAGATCAAAGGGAAGATAAAGGACAGAATAGTAGTTGCTGCAGATGCTACCGAAGAGCAGATAAAAGAAAAGGCATTAAGCAGTGAAAAAGTGATAGCTGCAATGGCAGGCAGCGAGCCTAAAAAGATAATAGTTATCAAATCCCGTTTAGTTAATATTATTGTTTAGCCTTTCGGTTTGCTATGCTCGAGATCGAAGCAAAAATTAAAGTCGGCTCGCTTAAGCAGATCGTGAATTTGCTTGAATGTGCGGGAGCAAAGTTTCTTGGGGACAGCATCCAGAACGACAGTTTTTTTGACGATGCTCAAAAAAAGCTTAAGAATCAGGGAAGCGGTTTGCGTTTGAGGGTAGAAACTTTACAAGCATGCAAAAAAGCAGTGCTGACCCTTAAGGGGCCAAAACAGCATCATCGATTTAAGGCTCGCAAAGAGGATGAAATAGAGATGTCACCGGAAGATATTATGAAAGTTGAGGATATGCTTTCGGGGCTCGGTTTTTCAAAGTTCTTCGAGTACGAAAAGAAGCGTCAGATGTGGGAGCTGGACGAGTGTTCTGTTTGTCTTGACAGCGTTCCGCTGCTGGGAGATTTTGTAGAGGTAGAAGGGCCCGGGGCAGATGAGATAGAAGCCGTGATAGTAAAGCTGGGGCTTAGCGGCAGCGAGCATATTAATGCCGGTTACGCGAAACTGCTGAAAAATAAGCTCAAAGAGCTTGGGGTCGAGACAGACAAAGTTGAATTTGATAAATAATGTGTTTGCTGTCAAAAGGTAAGCAATGAATTTGGCGCAGGGATATATCGAATATATTATTAATCCGAAGTCCGGATCCGTTATTGGTAAAGGGACGGCCAAAAAGTTCGCAAATTATCTGCGTAACAACGGATACGATGTTCGTGTTGATAAAACAAAATCAATGGAGCATGTTTGTCAGCTTGCCACGAAAGCTGCAATGGATGCAGATTGCAGCATGGTAGCAGTAGCGGGCGGCGACGGAACAGTACGCGAAGTTGCACACGGGCTTGAAGGCAGCGGCAAGAGATTGATGATAATTCCCAGCGGCACTGAAAATCTGCTTGCAAAGGAATTGGGAACCAGCAATGCTTTTAAACGGCTCGTAGAGGTTTTTGAAGATGGTTTTATAAGCGAATTAGATCTTGGCATTGCTAACGGGAGGTGCTTTACGTCGATAGCCGGATTAGGGTTTGACGGCGATGTAATTAAAAAAATAAGCGAAAAAAGAAAGGGGCATATAACTCATCTACATTATCTTCAGCCGATCTTACAAACAGTCAGAGATCATGAGTTCCCGAATATTAGAGTTATTGTCGACGACGAGGAGATATTCAACGGTCAGGGAGAAGTTTTTGTCGGCAATATATCAAGGTATGCGACCGGACTGCGGATATTGCGTGATGCAGATTTCAGTGACGGGTTATTAGATGTTTGTGTTTATAAATGTGCTTCACGGATACAGTTTGTAAAACATTATATAAAAACAATTTTCAGGGTTCATGCCCATGCAGATGACGTTATATATCGACAGTGTAAAAAAATTTATATCAGTTCCAGCAGCAAAAATGTCAGGACACAAATAGACGGGGATCCCGGCCCTGAGCTGCCGATCAAGATAGAAGTTATTCCAAATGCGGTGAGGGTTTTTGTATCGAAGTCAGGTAAAAGAGCTGAATTGTAAATAAAATAAAAAAGATGTTCAAACAGGATCGATCATGAAGAACAAAGCTTTTGAAATAGGAAATATAAAAATAGGTTTAGATGAGGGTCTTTTTGTTATAGCAGGGCCATGTGTGCTGGAAGATGAAAAGATATGCCTTGATATCGCCAAGCGACTGCTCAAGATAAGCGGCGCAACGAAGGTGCCGATCATGTTCAAGGGGAGTTTTGATAAGGCAAATCGTTCGAGCATATCGAGCTATCGCGGTCCCGGCCTTGAAAAGGGGCTGGAGATATTGAAGCTGATACGACAAGAGACGGGTCTTGCGATAGTAACGGATGTTCACGAGGTAGGGCAGGTTGAAAAAGCCGCCGGTGTAGTCGATTGTTTGCAGATACCCGCGTTCCTGTGCAGGCAGACAGACCTGCTGTTAGCCTGCGGTGAAACGGGCAGGGCGGTGAATGTCAAGAAGGGGCAATTTCTTTCTCCATCGGAAATGAAAAATGTTGTTGATAAGATACGCTCTACAGGTAACGAAAAAATAATGCTTACCGAAAGGGGGACATTTTTCGGCTATAATCGGCTTGTAAACGATATGACAGCAATTTCCGGCATGCAGAAACTTGACTGTCCGGTGGTGTTTGACGCTACTCACAGTACGCAGCAGCCTGGCGGACTGGGTACTGCAAGTGCCGGCCGGCGCGAGATGGCGCCTATCCTTGCCAAAGCGGCGGCGGCGGCAGGGGCTAACGGGCTTTTCCTCGAGGTGCATACCGAGCCGGAGAAGGCAAAATGTGATGCCGAGTGCGTAATGCCGATCGATTGGGTTCAGGAAGTGCTCTTGACCTGCAAAGCTATATTCGATCTTGTCAAAAGGTGATCAATGCCAAGGCCAAATTAATGTTAGCACAAACTTTAAGAGAACTTGATATCAGTAAACTACCGGCGTACCAGAAGCGTAAATTCGTACCTGGTGATGCTAAGCTAACCGATCCTAAGGTTGTAACTAAACTTTATCAAAACCTTATCGAAAGAGATATAAATTCTACAGCCGAACTTGAAAAATTCCTTTTAGATCGTTCCGAACTTGACGCGGCAATCGATCAGACAGGATCTGTTATTTATATACGGATGACATGTCAAACGGATGACAAGCAGGCGGCTGAGGCTTACACGCACTTTACCAAGGAAATATTCCCTGTAGTTCACTCGATATCCGATCGACTTGACAGGAAGTTCCTTGAATCGGAGGAAAAGTATCCTCTTGAAAAGGGTCGCTATAAGGTTTACAGGCGTGCAGTTCGGTCTGATATTGATTTGTTCACTGAAGACAATATCCCACTTCAGACAGAGGAGAGACTTCTCAGCCAAGAATATCAAACTATCAGTGGTGCAATGACAGTTAATTTTAAAGGCGAAGAAAAGACCCTGCCTGAAATGACGAAACTGCTCGAGGAGCCGGATCGTTCATTGCGAGAATCCGCATGGCGTGCGATATCTTCCCGCAGGCTTGCAGATGCTGAAAAACTGGACATGCTTTTTGATAAAATGCTTTCTGTGCGGATACAGATCGCCAAGAATGCCGGTTATGCGAATTACAGGGATTACAAGTTCAAGGAACGGTATCGGTTCGATTATACGCCGGAGGACTGTAAAAATTATCATGATGCTGTGAAAAGAACGGTCGTTCCGATCCTTGGACAGATAATGGACCGCAGAGCTGAGCAGATGGGACTTGAAAGTCTTAGGCCATGGGACATGCAGGTTGATGAGAAAGGACGCGCGTCCTTAAAACCGTTCAATAATGTTGAAGAATATATAAACGGGCTTTCGAAAATATTCGGTAGTGTTGACAGCGAACTTCAGGTCCAGTTCGATGAGATGAACAAGTTAGGACTGCTGGACCTTGCAAGCAGAAAAGGCAAGGCTCCGGGCGGTTATCAGTGTACACTTCAGGAGGTTCGCAAGCCGTTTATATTTACTAATGCGGTAGGCAGTAATCATGATGTGTGTACCCTTGCTCACGAGGGGGGACATGCGTTTCATGCGATAGCGTCTGTAGATGATCCGCTGCAGTTTTATCGTCATGCGCCAACGGAATTTTGTGAAGTGGCTTCAATGTCTATGGAGCTGTTCTGCATGCCTTATTTAACTGTTTTTTATAATGAAGATGATACGAAACGATCCGTAGTTAATCAACTGGAAAGGACGGTTAAGCTCCTTGTTTCGGTGGCTATGATAGATTCTTTTCAGCACTGGATATACGAGAACCCAAATCATACCGGTCGAGAACGGGCAGAGCAATGGCTAAAAATATACGGTCGATTTAGCGGTAAATTCGAGGATTGGTCAGGGCTGGAAAAAGAAAAAGAGTCTGCATGGCACAGGATCCTGCATATTTTTCAAATACCTTTTTATTATATCGAGTATGGCATTGCTCAGCTTGGGGCATTGGGGCTTTGGCAGCAATTTAAGGAAGACAAGTCCAAGGCTATCTGTAATTATAAAAAGGCTCTTTCACTTGGCGGATCAAGACCTTTGCCTGAATTGTTCGAGGCGGCCGGGCTTAAGTTTGATTTTACAGGGAAAACTATAGAGCCATTGCTTGAGGAAGTTGCAAGGGAGTTGGGGCTTTAAGCAGATGAGCAAACAGTGGAAATATTTATTTGGGCCGGTGGCGTCAAGAAGACTTGGCAGAAGTCTTGGGGTAGACATTGTTCCTTTAAAAACATGTACACAGAACTGTGTATATTGCCAACTGGGAATAAACGGCGAGCAAGTGGTTGAACGCGGAGAATATGTGCCGATAAACGAAGTTTTAAAGGAGCTTCAGGAGTGGCTCAAGGAAGGACTCGATGCCGATCATATCACGCTTAGCGGCAGCGGGGAACCGACGTTAAATTCCGGGACAGGTACACTTATCGAAGGGATCAAAAGCATAACCGATATTCCGGTAGCGGTTATAACTAACGGAACACTTTTCAGTAACGAACAGGTAAGAAAAGACTGTGCGATGGCAGATGTTGTTCTTCCGTCGCTGGATGCGGGTGACGAGGAAACATTTTCCAGGATCAATTGGCCGCATGGCGATATAAGCTTTTCTTCATTTGTTGACGGTCTTTGCAAATTTTCGAACGAATATTCGGGGCAGATATGGCTCGAAGTGTTTTTTGTCGAAGGGGTTAATACCAGCGATGATTCGATCATGAAGATCAAAAAGATCATAGAAAAGATCCAGCCCGACAAGGTTCAACTGAATACATCGGTAAGACCGGTTGCTGACAATTTGGCGGTAATGGTAAAAGCAGAACAACTCGATCTTATTGCCGGGCAATTGGGGTGCGGTGCGGAAATCATTGCTGATTTTTCAAAACTGGCAGTTAATACCAAAATATCATCTATAAAAGAGAATATCCTTGCAGTACTGGAACGCCGCCCCTGCGACCTGAATGGGATATGTCAGGGTTTGGGGCTTGACATGGCACAAGCACAGAAGGTCCTGACAAAAGCGAAGCAGGACGGCCTGATAGAAACAATAACAAAGGACGGGATAGATTTTTTCAAAAAAATCTGACCATCGTTTTCAATTCTTCTTATTTTTATCCTCAAGTTTTTCCTATCTGGGTTTTTATGGGACCAAGGCTCAATTTTTAGGAAAAAGTCCGAAAACAAGTTAATATCGCAGATTTATCGGCCGATAATAATATTGTGACGGTTTTTGAAGGAAAATCGGTTTTTTTATCATGAAAATACGAAATTACTCTTTAGTTTGGGCGATTAAGCCCGATAAGAGCATTAGGAAAATCTTATCTGAGTGTGTGTTATCCATTAGATTTTGGTGTGAATAATGAACGGTGGCAAAAAGCAACTTGTTTTGAATAAGGGCTCTGAAAAGTTTATCTTCCGCTATGAGGATGGGTGCGAGGGCGAACTTTTAGACTGCCTTGTAGAGCATGCAAATGACGGCAGGACAGATTTTGACTGGTTTGATGCTGCTGTTCTTAGTTTTAAACTGACGCAATCTTTGATAGGTGAGGCCGACAGGCTTTTATATAACGAATTGCCGGACACTATACAGCCTTTTTTGAATGAAAGTGAGTGATCGGTTAGATTTTTGGTTAATAGCAGTTAATAAGTTAATACAGGTGAGTTTTGCAACAGTTTGCCTTAAGTTATTTTTGAAGCAGTTTTAGAGATGCGGAAACATAAATATTAGAAGGGTACGTTATGAATGATTGTGCAATTACCCAGGATTTTTTGAGTTATCTTAAATTCGAAAAGCATTTTTCCAGCCATACTGCAAAATGCTATGGCGCCGATCTTGAGCAGTTCGTGGGTTTTCTTATTTCTGACTCAGGAGTATCCGGCTCCGGCCATGCAGGTGGTCAATGGTCGGATCAGTCGGGCGGAACGGCTACAGCAGTTGAATTCCAAACAGCTACAAAGATCGAGCAATTGATACTTGCGGTAGACGTGGAGACCATGAGAAGGTATATGGCCGAACTTAACCAACGGCAGTATTCCAAGTCTACGGTAGCACGTAAGCTGGCAACACTACGAAGCTTTTATAAGTTCCTTGTGAAACGCAATCACCTTTCGAATAATCCAGTAACATCTATCAGGACCCCGAAGCAGGAGAAGAAGCTGCCCCTGTTCCTTGAATATGAAGATATACAGCGTTTACTGAATACTCCCCCGGTTGATACATGGCTTGGTGCAAGAGACAGAGCGATACTAGAGGTTCTCTACAGTACCGGTATGCGAGTAAGCGAGCTTGTGCTTCTCAATATGGATGATGTTGACTTTTTAGGTGAGGTTATTCATATTCGCGGTAAAGGCAAAAAGGAGAGAATCTCGCCGATCGGATCAAGCGCTCTTCAGGCCATCCAGCATTATATCGAATTCAGAAACAAGAGGATGCAAAACGACAGCAACTTTGACCCTAAAGTTCTGTTTGCCAATAAGCATGGCCGACGTCTCAGCACGAGAAGTGTAAGGCGTAAGATGGATAAATATCTTAGAATGGCAGGGCTAGACCCGGCGATCAGTCCGCATACCTTAAGGCATAGTTTTGCGACGCATATGCTTAATAACGGTGCTGATCTTAGAAGTGTTCAAGAGCTTTTGGGGCATCAGTCGCTTTCGACGACTCAGGTATATACACATTTGAGCACATCCAAGATCAAGGAGGTCTATGATGGGGCCCATCCGAGAGACAGCTTTGAAAGCGAAGAATAGCAGTAAAGAGATGACCTATAGATAAATTAAAAGCCCGCTTGGTTTTA
The DNA here is from genome assembly GCA_016928585.1 of Sedimentisphaerales bacterium. Classification (GTDB taxonomy): domain Bacteria; phylum Planctomycetota; class Phycisphaerae; order Sedimentisphaerales; family Anaerohalosphaeraceae; genus JAFGKL01. Next base: position 9,240 of record JAFGKL010000169.1, on the reverse strand, counting down.
AGCGGGCTTTTTTATTGGCATAACATCATAACATTGTAATTTGTATTAATGGTTATTTGGCAGATCTCCGATGTATCCGGGGATCATTTCTTTTATACATTTTACGATAGCTTTGTGATCAGATGATCTGGCGATATCGATAAGTTTTTTAATTCCGTTTCTCAATGTTTCCCTTTCTTTTGGGATGTTTTGCCAGGCGGCTATCTTGGGGTGCTTTGTCAAGAGCATGTCTTCGCCTGCGATAGAGAGTTCTTCAAAGAGCTTTTCGCCGGGTCTTGTTCCGCTAAAGACGATCTCTATATCCTCGCCCGGCCTGAAACCGCTTAACGTAATAAGTTCCCTTGCAAGATCCACGATCTTAACCGGCTCTCCCATATCGAGTACGAATATTTCGCCACCTTTGCCCATTGTAGCGGCCTGTAGAACGAGCTGCGACGCTTCCGGAATAGTCATAAAATATCGCTGCATTTCCGGATGTGTTACAGTTACTGGGCCTCCTTGTTCAATCTGTTTTTTGAAGATTGGTACAACCGACCCGTTGGAACCAAGAACATTTCCAAATCTGACGGTAACAAAATGTGTATGGCTGGAATTGTTAAGATCCTGAATGTACATCTCTGCAATCCTTTTCGAGGATCCCATAATACTTGTTGGATTGACGGCTTTGTCAGTGCTTATCATGACAAAATCACTTGATTGATAGGCATCGGCGCAATTTGAAATGTTCATAGTGCCAATTATATTGTTTTTTATGGCTTCTCCGGGATTAGATTCCATCAATGGTACGTGTTTATGTGCTGCTGCGTGGATCACGACTTGCGGCCTATACTTGTTGAAAAGATAATCCACCCTGTCAAAATCAGTGATGTCGCAGATAATGGCTTCCATAAGTACATCCGGGAATTGGTTTCTAAGTTCCCTCTCTATGAAGAACAGCGGATTTTCCGCCTGCTCGACAAGGAGCAATTTTTTTGGTTTAAAGTTACAAACCTGCCGGGCCATTTCCGATCCTATAGAGCCGCCTGCACCGGTAACAAAAATAGTCTTATTATTGAGAAACTTTTCTATCATATCGATGTCAAGTTCTACAACTTCTCTTCCGAGCAAGTCATTAATATCGACGTCTCTTATCTGTGATACTTTAAATTTTCCGGAAGCAATATCTGTAATGGAAGGGACGGTCTGGAAGCGTATTTTTGTTCCCTGGCACACCTGTACGACACGTCTTAGCTGCTTATGGCTGGCACTTGGAATGGCGACAGCGATCTCTTCAATATTCTGTTTTTGGCAGATATCCGGCAGTTGCTCTACGCTTCCAAGCACGCTGAAGCCGTGAATTCTTATACCTTGTTTTGCAGGATCATCATCGATAAAACCCACAACTTCATACTGCTCTATCTTCATCCTCATAATCTCTCTCAGCAGAGCTTCGCCAGCGTCACCGGCTCCGATGATGAGCAGTCTTTTTATTCCGGTTCCCATTTCAGAAAGGAATTCTTCATGGTACATCCTTACGACCATTCGTAAGCCGCCCAGAACCATGATGGTAATAAAAAGATCAAGAAGCATGACACCCTGGCTGATCTCAGTAAGTCCCTCGAGATTTCCAGGGAGGTTTCTTCTTATCGTTTCAACATTTAGCGTTGTATACCACAAGGTTACGATCAATACCGTGCTTGCAAGTGAAGCCTGAACAATGCTGATCAGGTCGGAGATCCCAACGTATTTCCACCATCCACGGTACTGTTTAAAAATGGCGAAGATAATTATTTTAATCGGAATTGTGAAGAGCAGCATTGCAGGATATTGATATTGCAACCACATCCTATTGAGCTGCATATTATGAACGAGAAGGAATGATAGCAGCATAGCCATGGCAAATGCTATGATATGTGCAAAGATTATCAATATTCTTCTGTAACGCAACAAACCATCAACAGAAAGCGATGTATCTTGTGAATCGATCTGAGAAGATTGTTTCATTTTACTGTCGCCGGGATCAGGCATATAAGAATTACTCCCATATATCACGCTCAAAACATATTCGGCCAGCCCGGGATTATACTGGTGTCTATAATTTATGTCAAGAACGCACGAGCATGGCAACTGACAAGTCGAATATTTCCAGTTTACTTTTTATTGTCCAGTAGATTCCTGTGAGCTTATATTTTCATTGGCTGGTATAGAGTATTTAGAGTCAAGCCATGCTCCAAGGTCTAAAAGTTTGCATCTTTTGGAACAAAATGGATAAAATGCGTTGTTTGCACAGGCCTGCTTTAGATCTTTTACAGTTTTTAATGGTTTATTACAGATAGGACAGTTTGAAACCATTTATAGCCTACGACTGATTATTTTATTTTTTAAATACAAAAAAACGTTAGGAAAGCGATTGATGGGCTATATTAACATTTATAAGATATCAAACAATCTAGTTAAAATCCTCATCATCATCAATAAGGCTGTCATAGTCATCGTAATCATCATCGTCATCATCATCTAATTTGTCGTCCATATCATCTAAGTCGAAAACATCTTCCTGGTCTTCGTCATAGACTTTTTCTCCCTCTATGATCAATCCTTTTTCGACCATGACAGCATATTCAATGCAATATCTTGCCCATGGGCTTGCTTCCAATCTTGCCTTTGAAATAGGTTTATTTGTTCCCTCGCAGATTCCGTAATGGTTTTCTACGATTCTTTTAAGAGCATCGTTTATTTCGACAATGATTTTACGTTCGCTATCCATAAGCCCAAGAGCGAATTCCTGTTCAAAATTGTCGGTTCCGACATCGGCCATATGTATCGGCATCGATGATAGATCTCCAGCGGCATCCAGACGTGATTTTTTAAGAGCTTCTGATTCAATGGAACTAACATCGCCCAGTATCTCGGCTCGTTTTTCCAGCAACAAGCCCAAGAAGTATTTTATTTCTTCTTTTGTCAGAGGGGCGATTTTTTTCGCTTTTTTAGGTTTTACAGTTGTTTTTACAGATTTAACTTTTGCGGATGCTTTTTTTATCGTTGTAGTTTTTGTTTTCTTTACTTTTGTAGTTTTCTTTTTTGCCGTTGTTTTCTTAGCCACGGATTTTTTAACGGCGGATTTTTTTACTGCAGTCTTTTTTTTCGTTGTTTTTTTCGCTTTTTTTGCCACCCAAAGCTCCCTTTTAAATACGCATAAATCTGTTTTGGGTTAATAGAACAATATTGACCGTTAAGGAAACCCGTATTATAGCTTTTACAGGCCATTATCTAAAGCAGAATATAATAAGAACTATTCCGAAAAACACAAGACAATTCGCGTAGCCAAACGTAAGTGCTTTCCTGGGAGGCGGTTATGTTTACAGAAGGTCTATTTTAAAGTTGTGTGTTATTTTGAGATTATAGAGATTCAAATATTATAAAAATTGTTAAATTCTTTCTTTGGGCAGGGCTTAAAAGCCGGTTCTTTTAAATTGTTTTTCAAGTTCATTTATAGAGAACTTTATGGTTGTAGGTCTTCCGTGAGGGCATCGACTGGTTCTTTCTACAGCATCTTTATCTGTTAGGAGTTGTTCGATCTCGGAATCCGTAAGCGGTTGACCGGCCTTTATCGCGGCCTTACAGGCAGCCATGTCAAGCACCTCATGAAGTAATCGTTCGGCATCAAGACCAAGGTCTTTTTCAGTAAGCATATCGATAAGATCCGTCATAAAATCAAGAGGGTTAACCTTATTAAGGATAGTTGGAAAGGATTGGATCGCCATAGTTTTAGGCCCGAAGTCTTCCAGCTCTATTCCTAGTTTTGCGATCAATCCTGAGTTCTCTTTTAAAGCCTCGGTCTGAATATCGGTCAGTTCAAATGTTTCTGGTATTAAAAGCCGCTGAGATTCCAGCTGGCCTTCATTTATTTTTCGACAAAGGCCCTCATAGATGATCCGTTCGTGCAGAGCATGCTGATCTATTACTATAAAGCCATCATCTGTTTGTGTTACGATATAGCTGTTGTGCAGTTGTAGACATTTTGTTTCCGGCGGCGACGATTCAGTTTGCAAGCCGAATGAATTATTAAAAGTATTCGATAAGTTGTTGTGTCCTAAAGGAGGTTTGGCATGATCTGAAAAGTTAAGATGCTTCTGAGAAGAATTTGCAGAGGTTGATTTTTGAAAAAAGCCGGCCATGGCTTCTCTTATCCTTTGTCTTCTTGCCTGTTCGGATTGTTCTGCGGGAGGACTGTCTGCAAGATGAGCGGCAGGGGGGGAGATATTTGCACTAACGTCGAGATCCATGCCGAGAAGTTTTTCACGAAGGACGGCCAGAACCTGTGAATGTATAAGGTTGGCGTTTTCAAAGCGAACCTCTATTTTGGTGGGGTGTACATTGACGTCATATGAGTCAGCAGGAACCTTAAGGAAGATAAACGCCACCGGGTGTTTATTTGGCTCAAGGAGTCCCCTATAAGCTTCTTTGATCGCGTGCGAGATAAATTTATCCCTGATATACCTGCCGTTGAGGAATGTATATTGGAATTTTGTTGTCGATCTTGCATGCATGGGTTTTGCGATGAGGGCGGTTATATCATTGTTTTTTTCGCTTTGTTGAACTTCGATAAGATCGGCAGAGATGTTTTTGCCCAGCAGTTTTTCGATTCTTTCTTTAAGGGGCATATTGGCAGGCAGCCTGTAGATCTGACGATCATTATGGATGAGGGTCATGTCAAGATCGGCGTGCGCCAGTGCTATCCTTGTGAACTGTTCTGTTATATGGCTTATCTCGGTGTTTGTGGTCTTGAGAAATTTTCTTCTTGCGGGAAGTTTATAAAAAAGATCCCTTACTGTAATGGTAGTGCCATAATCTGCACTTGAAGGCATGATCGGTTGTGATTGCCCACAGTCGATATCAAGGGTATTCGCCTGAATGGAGTCTGCTGTTCTGCTTGTTATCGAAAGTTTACTGACCGATGCTATACTTGCCAGGGCCTCACCTCTAAAGCCAAGCGTTGAAATACTAATGAGGTCGTCGGATGTTTTTATCTTACTGGTAGCGTGAGGCAGGACAGCCTTTTGTATGTCGTCCTGATCCATACCGATGCCGTCATCTGTTACGGAGATAAGTTTTTTTCCGCCATCTTCTACCCGGACGGTTACTTTTTTTGTTTTTGCATCAAGGCTGTTTTCAAGCAGTTCCTTAACGATGCTTGCGGGCCTTTCGATAACTTCGCCGGCAGCGATCATATTTATCATATTGTCGTCAAGGACACGTATTATACCCATTCGGGACTCCTGAGGTACTGTGTATTGATTTTAAATTATCAGGCTTTTACCAGTCATCTCATCCGGCTTGGGTAATCCCATCATCTCCAGAAGTGTCGGCACTGCATCAGCAAGTCGTCCTCCATCAGCCAGTTTTCTGTCTTTAAATTTTTCGTCAAAGACTATAAACGGTACTTTGCCGACGGTATGAGCAGTGTGGGGCATATCGTGTTTGAAATCCCACATCTTGCTGAAGTTGCCATGATCCGCAAGAATTACGGCGGCACCCCCAAGCTGTTTAGTTTTGTCCAGTATTTTCCCTACGCATTCATCAACAGTGTGTGCGGCTTTTACTGCTGCTTCAAGAACACCAGTGTGGCCTACCATGTCGGGGTTAGCGAAATTCACGATGATCACGTCGTATTTATCAGAGTCGAGTCTTTTTAATACGTTATCGCAAACTTCGTAAGCGCTCATTTCCGGTTTTAAGTCATATGTATGAACATTGGGTGACGGTACGATCTGGCGATCCTCTCCTTCGAAGGGTTTTTCTCTGCCGCCGTTGAAAAAGAAAGTTACGTGTGCATATTTTTCGGTTTCTGCACATCTAAATTGTTTTAGTCCGAGCCTGGAGAAATAATCGCCCGCTATGTTTTTCATTTCCTTAGGTTTCGAGAAGGCAACCTTAGCCGGTATACTTGCGTCATACTCTGTCATACAGACATAATAAACTTTGGGTTTTACGGTTCTTTTAAAGCCTTTAAAATCATCGTCCACAAAAGCACGTGTTATCTCACGTGGTCTATCGCCGCGGAAGTTGAAGAATATAACGCTGTCACCGTTTTTGATGATTGCTTTTGGCTTGCCGTTTTCATCTGCTATCATTACAGGTTTGACGAATTCATCGGTTTCATCTTTTTTGTAGCTATTTGTCATTGCCTGCTCGGCGTTCTGAGCGAGATCGCCTTTAGCGACGGTCATACAGTCGTATGCAGTCTGGACCCGGTCCCATCTGCTGTCACGGTCCATAGCGTAAAACCTTCCCATGATAGATGCTATTTGTCCTGTACCTATCTGCTGCATTTTTTGTTCGATTTCTTTTAAGTAACCTTTACCGCTGGTTGGAGGGGAGTCCCGTCCGTCCATAAAAGCATGAAGATAAACATCTTCAAGGCCGTTGCTTTTAGCCATTTGGCAAAGTGCATAGAGGTGGTTCAGTAACGAGTGTACCCCGATGTCGCTGCACAACCCGAGAAGGTGAAGTTTGCCGTTATTTTTTTTTGCATTATTGATAGCATTCAGCAGTTCTTCATTTTTAAAGAAGTCACCTTCTCTTATTGCGAGAGTGATCCTTACGGATTCCTGATAGACGACTCGTCCTGCACCGATGTTCTGGTGCCCGACTTCGCTGTTTCCCATAGTTCCATCAGGTAAGCCTACGTTTTCTCCGCTTGTTTCGATAAGGCAATTTGGATATTGACTCATCAGCATATCATCTACGGGGGTATCGGCGCATTTGATAGCGTTGAACTTATCTTCGTTTGTGTCCGGATTATGCCCCCAGCCATCACGGATTATCATTACAAACGGTCTTCTCTGCAGCTTTGTGTTGTTATTTTGCATTAAACGTGGCACCTTCCTCTATATTTGAACAATTATTATCTTTATTAAGTATATACGTATAATAAATCGGATTATTCCGTCGAAACGGCCTTTTATGGTAAGAAAAGCCGTGGGCTCTGTCAAACATTAAGCAAAAGGATTTGAACAGAGCTTAAACTCGTATGGCATAAGTGTATCAACTATCAAGCGTTACGAGCATGGCACCCGGCAGATTGAGACCTGTTTTGGGTGTTGTCAGGGTTCTGAAATAATTGACATCGATCAGTAGTTTGCTATAATCGCGTATTCGATTTTGTCGACAATGCCGACAGTTAAATCGTTTAAATTTAGAAAGGTGTTTACTATGATCCTTCGTATGGGATTTAAGTTTATCTTAGTGTTTTCAGTTGTTTCATTATTGATGTTTGCCCAGACCGGCTGCAAACGAGAGCAAATTCAACCGCCGCAGGAACAGCAACCACAGGAACAACTAATATCGGAGCAACAAGTACAGCAGCAGGAAATATACCCTCCGCAAGTTATTTCAGAAGTTCCGTCACAAGCCGATCAAGAAGAAGCAATAAGTCTTTATGTTGATGCTGTGATGCTTAACGATCTTAACGAACGTGATAAAGCTATTGAAAAGCTGAATCTTGCGATCAAACTCAACCCGGAATTTGCAATGGCTTATTCGTTAAAAGGAGATATATATCAGGAAGTTGAAAAATATCAGCTAAGTGCAGAGTCATACGAAACTGCCACTAAGCTGGATCCGTGGTCGTTCAAGGACTTTTTTAATCTTGGAAAGGTCTATCAGATTTTGGATAATTTCATCAATGCTGCCAAGGCATATGTTCGTGCCTGTGAATTGGAGCAGGGTCATTTTGAGGCACATATCAACGCAGCAAGGTGCTATTACGAATTAGAAGATTACGATCATGCTTTTGAGTATAGCAAGAAGGCCAAGAATATAGACCCAAGCATGAGCGAGCCGGAAATTCTTCTTGGTGATATATTCGAGGTTCAAAAAGAACATTCACTTGCGGTCTCGGCATATAAGAGGGCGATGGAGCTAAACGATAACGATCCTAAGACCATGGTATCATTAGCGGTTGTATATTTGAGGACACAAAAATACGAAGCGGCCAAGGAACTGCTGCTGTCCGCTGTTCAGGCCGATCCCGATAACAACATGGCGTACCAATATCTTGGATTTTCATACCTGAAGCTCAAAGATACAGATCTTGCTGTGGACAGCTATCAAAGAGCCATATCGATAGACGGCAGCGACTGGATGGCACATAAAGGAATAGGAGTTGCTTATATTTTAAAGGCAATTAAGGAAAAGGACGATCAGTTAAAGGGCAGGGGCCTTGAGCACTGGAAAAAATCGTTGAATATTAAGCCCGATCAGCCTAAACTGCTTGTGTTGCTTAAGAAATATTCCGATTAGCTGTCAGCCCGTTTTGCGATGACAAATATTGAAAATAATGACAATTCAAACGAGTCCGTCCATAAAAAATGGATCAGTCCTGATCATTTTGGTCTTCCCGATATTGGATCTCATTTCCTTTTCTGGCCTATCGTGATATTCGGTATTATGGCCGATCTGTGGAGTAAGCATGCGGTTTTTGTATTTCTTGATACAAGGGTTTCAGAAGGTTACGAATATTCGGTGATAGACGGTTTTTTTAAACTGGTGATGCGGGAGAACTCTGGCGCCGCTTTTAGTATTGCCAGTGGGCGGACGGTTATGCTTATAAGTGTTTCGCTAGTCGCTTTTGTTATAGTTTTAGGGCTTTTTCTTTTTGGAAAGATACGCGGTCGATTAATGCCTATCGGTCTGGCGTTGTTCACTGCTGGCATAGTTGGGAATCTCTACGACAGAATATTTAACGATGGGTACGTGCGGGATTTTCTCGATGTTTACTATAAAGATCATCACTGGCCGGCGTTTAATGTTGCCGATAGTATGCTGTGTATAGCAGTGGGACTTTTAATAATAACGAATCTTATGTCAGGCTCTTCTGAAAAACCTGATCTTCCACAAACAGAGGAACTTTGAGACCTGCTGAAAGGGCGATTGCATCGGATGGCCGGCTGTCTATCTGGGTTGTATTTCCGTTAAATGATAAGTGCAGCTGAGCGAAAAATGTGCCATTGCTAAGATCATTAATGACCACTTTTTCTATCTTCCCTTTTAAGTGTGCGATCACATTTTCCAAGAGATCATGCGTCATGGGCCGCGGCAGTTGGATACCCTTTAGTCGCCTGTCGATCGCGAGGACTTCAGGCAGACCGATCACTATAGGAAGCATTCGCTGACCCTGAGATTCTTTCAGCACGATAATCTGCTGGTCGGAAGTTTCATTAATTATTATTTTTGCCAGCTCTACTTTAACTTCCACTT
>JAFGKL010000031.1 GCA_016928585.1 Sedimentisphaerales bacterium | reverse complement strand
TCGGCGGCGGATTTATCATGTACTTTGCTTTTGATAAGCTTGGTTCGGTTGAACAGGCAGCTTCTGTACTCGACGTCAACACCGGAGCGGTAAGCTTTACTCCTCTTGCGGAGGGTTCCGGTTCTATCGAACGTTTCTGGGAACTGAATAAGGTCCGTATGAATATGTTCCTGCCGAGCAACGATAGCGTTCTGCCCTGGACGGCACTGATGCTTGGCTTGTGGATACCGAACTTTTATTACTGGGGCCTTAACCAGTACATCACCCAGAGAACGTTAGGTTCAAGATCGCTGGCACAGGGACAAAAGGGAATCGTATTTGCCGCAGCGCTTAAACTTATCATCCCGTTCGTGATCGTTATTCCCGGTATAATCGCCTTTAACCTCTTTGCCAAGGACATGCAGCTTGAGGGCAGAGCCGATAACGCCGTTACAATGGCTCGTTATTTAAAAGCCAACCCTGATACCCAGCTAGTAGATGTTGTTCAGTCCCCTACCGAACAGACCATATCATTCTGGTCGCCGGGACGATTTATGATCGCTTTGTATGACAGCCCGGAAGACATGAAAGCGATCGAAGCAAAGAACGCTTTTGTGCTGCCTATGCAGCAATCGAAATTCGACGAAATAAGCATATCGAAATATACTGTGTTCAAGTCTGACGATAAATCATGGACGAGCACCTTCCCTGCTCTTGCGGCAGAAGTGCAGGTATATAACGAAAAAATCGAAATGGCAGCAGCCGCAGATGAGTCTCAGGATGTTGCCACAGAAAAATTCATCGCCTATAAATATGATACCGCAATGGCACAACTGCTCGGCAACGTTCTTCCTCAGGGTAAAGGATATGTAGGTTTTGTTTTGGCGGCTCTGCTCGGTGCGGTGGTAAGTTCGCTGGCAGCTATGCTTAACGCAGCTTCGACAATCTTTACTATGGATATTTTCAAGAAATATATCCAGCCCGATGCCTCACAAACGGTACTCGTACTGATGGGGCGTGTTTGCGTTGTGGTCTTTTCGGCGGTTGCGATATTACTTGCTCCAAAGCTTGGCGACCCCAAGATCAGCAACAGTATATTTACAATCATCCAGGAAGGTCAGGGATTTATCTCTCCGGGTATTCTTGCAGTATTCGTATTTGGTTTGATAGTCCGCAAGGCCCCGCCAATGGCCGGCGTGATAGGTCTTTTAACCAACATCGTTGCTTATGGCGCAATCAAATTTGCCATGCCGGCTGTTCAGTTCCTCAACCGTATGGCTCTTTGCTTCGGCCTGTGCCTGGTAGTAATGGCGATAATAACCATAATCAAACCTCTGGCTCAGCCGATCGTCTTCAAGCATAATACAACTATCGAGCTGGAAACGTCCAACGGCGCCAAAGTTGCGGGGATTGTTGTTGTAATTTTGACACTGGTGCTTTATTTCCTCTTTAGTCCGATAGGCCTGTTAAGATAAATAAAGTATATTATAGCTAAGTAAAAAGCCCGGTTCGATCCTTCGAGCCGGGCTTTTTTTACCATTTTTTCCCAAAATCAATTATTCCTTGCCAAAAAGTCATAAGACAATATCATGTTGAAATCACGTTATTAATTTAGAAGGGAAAAACATGAAGATCAGAATTATTTTAGCTATTTGTATTTTTCTGACGTTAATACAAACCGGATGTATGCCATCTGCGGAACAGGGAAAAAACGGCCTTGATCCTGTCATCGAGTCAAAGATAGATGCGATCCTTGCAAAAATGACCCCGGAAGAAAAAGTCGGGCAGATGGCCCAGCTTATCAACGATAATAAAGAAGACCCCGAAGAAATCAAAAACGAAATAAGAAAAGGCCGGGCCGGTTCTTTTCTTAATATTACTAACATTGAAATACGAAATAGTCTTCAAAAGACAGCCGTTGAAGAATCGCGTCTCGGAATACCACTTATATTCGGATATGATGTTATACACGGAATGAGAACTGTCTTTCCTGTACCGCTTGCAGAAGCCGCAAGCTGGGACCTGGACCTTATGGAAAAGACCGCAGCCATTGCCGCAAAGGAAGCACGTGCCTATGGCATCGACTGGACGTTTGCTCCGATGATAGACATAGCCCGTGATCCAAGATGGGGAAGGATCGTCGAAGGTGCCGGTGAGGACACATATTTAGGCTCGATGATAACAAGGGCAAAGGTAAGAGGTTTTCAGGGGGACGACCTTTCCGATCCCGAAACTATAGCCGCGTGTCTGAAACACTATGCCGCATACGGAGCATCGCAGGCCGGCCGCGAATACAGCACAACAGAAGTTCCGGAAAGGGTTCTTCGCGACGTTTACCTGCCGCCGTTCAAAGCCGGCGTCGAAGAAGGAACAGCAACTCTTATGAGCGGCTTTAACGATCTTAACGGTGTTCCCGCAAGCGGAAATAAATATCTTTTGACCGATATACTTCGAGACGAATGGGGATTTGACGGGTTTGTTGTAAGTGACTGGGACTCCATAAAGCAATTGATAGCACACGGCCTGGCAAAAGACAAATCGCATGCAGGGATAATAGGTTCTACGGCAGGTGTCGATATGGAAATGCACACCCACTGCTATATAGAAAACCTTCCCGAACTCGCCATGAATGGGGCAGTATCAGAAGATGTTCTCGATACCGCAGTCCGCAGGATCCTCCGCGTCAAGTTCCGTTTAGGATTGTTTGACAATCCGTATGCCGATCCTAAACTACAGGATACCAATATACTTACACCAGAGCACCGCGAGGTTGCAAGGCAGGCGGCTAAAGAGTCCTTAGTACTTCTTAAAAACAAAAACAATTTGCTCCCGCTCGATAAAAACATAAAGTCAATAGCGCTGATAGGCCCGCTGGCAAATAATGAAAGAGCTCTTAAGGGAACATGGTCAGGCATGGGTAGAGACGAGGATGTCGTTACAATTATGCAGGGAATAAAAAACACTGTTCCAAACTGCACTATCAACTATGCTAAGGGCTGCGACATAACGGGCGGGGATGATGAAGGGTTTGCCGAAGCTGTTAAAGCTGCCGAAAAATCCGATGTTGTAATTATGGCGATAGGCGAAAGTGAAGATCTTAACGGCGAATCTCACAGCAGGACAAAGATCGATCTTCCCGGCAGACAAAAAGAACTTTTGAAAGAAATCAATAAAACCGGCAAGCCGGTCGTTATTGTTCTTTTTACCGGTCGTCCTCTTACGATAGACTGGTCGCTTGAGAACATCCCGGCGATCCTTCTTGCATGGCATCCCGGCATAGAAGGCGGCAACGGCATTGCCGATGTGTTATTCGGGGACTACAATCCGGCAGGAAAAATAACCGTCACTTTCCCGCGTAGTGTCGGCCAGATACCCATTTATTATAACATGAAAAATACCGGCAGGCCCTTCGATGAAGAGGACAGGTTTACCTCGAAGTATATAGACTCGCCAAATACGCCGCTGCTGCCGTTCGGTTACGGCCTTAGCTATACAACATTCGATTATAAGAATCTTAAGATAGAAAATGAAAAAGTCGCAATTCCCGGCACTGTAAAGATATCAGCCAGGGTTACTAATACCGGTCCTGTTGCCGGGCACGAGGTCGTTCAGCTTTATATCAGGGATCTTGTCGGCTCCGTCACCCGTCCTGTTAAGGAGCTTAAGGGCTTTGAAAGAATTTATCTGGAACCGGGCGAAACAAAAACCGTAACATTCGATCTTTCTACCTGTGATCTGAAGTTCTATGATATAAACATGGAATACAACGTAGAACCCGGCAACTTTAAAGTATGGGTCGGGCCTAATTCAGTTGAGGGTCTTGAGGGCAGTTTCGAGCTGCTTTAAAAATGGAACCGTTCGGGCCGCAACAGATCGGAAAAGTATTGCTGATAGCGGGGATAGCGATCTCGCTGTCAGGAGTAATAATTATCCTGCTGGGGAATCTTGGATTGTTCAAACTGCCCGGCGACATACAACTGCACGGAAAAAATTGGCACGTCTATTTTCCGATAGCCAGTTGTATTGTTCTGTCGATAATCATTACGCTGGCAATGTGGCTGATAAACTTTTTTAAGCGGTAGCCTGCCGGGTTATATTGACTATTACCAGTGTTATGTTGTCGTGCCCCCCCGCGGCGTTTGCTTTTTTTACAAGCTCATCGCATGCAGCCTGAGGATCGCTTTGCTCATGCAGCACGGTTGCTATGTCTTTATCTTCAACCATGTCTGTCAGCCCGTCACTGCAAAGCAGCAGCCGGTCGTCCTTTTTTAAGACAAAGCTGCGAACGAACGGTTTAATCTTTTCTTCCATCCCTATGTAATGTGTTATCTCTCCCAGTGCAGGGTGGTTCTCGGCTTGCTCTTCATCGATCTTGCCCTTATCCAGCAACTCCGAAACAACAGATTGATCCTTCGATACCTGGACAAGTTTGCCGTTCCTGTACCTGTATACCCTGCTGTCACCGGCGTTGGCAATATAGCCCCGATTACCCGCAATAAGCAAAACCACCACCGTCGAGCCCATATCCTTAAAACCTGTTTCGCTGGTACCTTCAAGTTTGACGTGTCTGCTTTGTATCACAACAGTCTTTTTTAAAAAGGACCGGATCGCCTGTACGCTGTAGGATCTTAGTTTGACAAGTCCCGTCTCGATCATTACGGGAAGATCCTCGGCTACGATATTTGAAGCAAGCTCGCCGCCTCTATGCCCGCCCATACCGTCGGAAACCAAAAACAAACCCGCTTCGGCATCAGCCGCAAAAGCGTCCTCGTTAGTTTCGCGAGATCTGCCCTTGTCCGTGGCGGCGCCCCAGTTGTATGAAACACTTTTTTTCGGAAAACTTGCCTGTTCGTTAGCCATTTAGAAATGCCCTCTTTTAAATAAGCCTTTGTTGGCACCACGGGCAGCTATTCCAGAAATTCGAGTCCACACTCCAGCCGCACTTGCTGCATAACTCCGGAAATTGATATACTCGCCATGGTTTTTTAATCTTTCTATTGCACCAGGGACAATAACGCATAAAACGTGATATCTTTCCATGGCAGTGTTTGCAGTTTGAATGATATTTTATTATATACTTTTTATCGGCCGGCTGCGGTTCAAAACCCGAGCCATAACACCACGGACAATAGTGCCACTCCGGAGACATCCCTTTTTTGCAGCGAGGACAAAAATGACTGAACCTTGTAATCTCAGAAAACTGGTTTCTTTCGCTTCTGCACCACGGACAGATGAGCATGCTCTCGGAGATCGGCTCGCCGCAATCCTTACACAGATGCAGATCGCTGAGAACTTTGCCGTAGCGCGAAAGAAAAGCATGCCTTCTGACTTGTTTCCATAATTGCTTTTGTAATTTATTCTTGTCAGCCTTCAATGATTTTGCAACTTTTTGAGGAGTTGCCTGAATAAGAGCGGCAAGCATCTGTTTGGCATCGGCAAAACGTGCGGCAGGATCGACAGATATCGATTTTTTTATGAATTTTACAAATTCTGCGTTGGTTTTGTCACGCAAACGATTATATCCGCGGAAGGGCCATTTGTATGGCCATCGCGGCAATACACCCGTTATAAATTCGTAAAGTATGATCCCGACAGCAAAACAATCACTGCGGTATGTAGGACGTCCGTAAGCCTGTTCGGGTGCTACGTATCCCGGCGTTCCATATTCGTCGATGGTTCTGGCACGTCCCTTTAAATGCAGGCCTATGCCGAAATCACCTATTGCCGCTCTGCCGCCGGGGAAAAGAAATATATTGCCGGGGGTAACATCACAGTGAACTATACGGTGTCTGTGTGCGCATTCAAGCCCGTCAAGAATCTTGGTAATGATAGATATGATCCTTTTTACGCTCATAGGCCTGGAGCAGTCTTCCAATGTCCCTGAAGACAGCTCTGTTATCAGGACCGCATGGCCGTCGATTATTTCGGCATTCTTTACGGGAACTATGTGCCTGTGCCGAAGCCGTGATACCAGCCGTACCTCGCGCATTATTGTCTGATTATCGCGTTTGCCGTCCAGTTCCACACGGGGGATCTTCAGTGCTACCGATATCCCCTCTATCGTATCACGTGCTTTCCAGACCTCACAGTATCCCCCCTCACCAAGGCGTTTGCTTAACTTATATTTTCCAAAACGCTTTCCCCTTTTCAAATTCAATCTGCCTGTTTTGATAATGTCCTGGGGCTGTTCCATAAATATTCCCTTATAAGATCATCCGGCGAAAGTCAACGTCCCCGTGATCTTTTTTCCTTTTGCTTACCCCCGTAAATCCTCAAATGCGGGCGACCAGAATCGAACTGGCACTTTCAGCTTGGGAAGCTGATGTTCTACCACTAAACCACGCCCGCTGGAACTATTAATATGAAAAAATATAGGCAATTACTCGCCCCCTGTCAAGTCCCAAAATATACCACTTTAGTTTTTGAGGTAACCAGGCAGAGTAAGAAACGGGCTTAGACACCCATATTCATTGCCATCCATATACTGTCGATCTCCACGTTGCTCATGACCCGGGGGATGTAATCACTGTCAATCTTCCAGACCCTTACTTTGCCTTCGGTCAAGCGATACGTCGCAAGCCTGTTCTGTCCCTGGCCCATGATCAAAGATTCCATTGCGGGGTTTTTGCGGACAATTTCGGCTTTGAACTTTGCATCTTCTATTAATTGAATTTTCCCCCTGACCCTCAGTTGTATGCCGTCTTCCTCGCTATAAAAACAAAGTTCAACAGACGGATTCAGCATCAATTGTTTATGCAGATCCTTACCGGTACTGGTATTAAAAATGATCCCATTTTCATTGGCACGGTATACACGCATCCCTCGTACGCGGGGATTGTTGCCCTCACATGTAGCAAGGAAAAACACGGGGTTCTCGTTAATGAATTCAAATATTTCTTCTTTCGTCATTATCTGCACCTGTATGTAAAGCCGATGCTATCGGTAAAGAGGATAGGTTCTTACGAGCGATTTGTCAAGTTTGATCTTGTCCGCCCTTGTGCTGTGAGAATACAATGTTGGCTATGGTATTTCAGTCCATACGCCGTTATGGTCAAGCGTAATGCGGCTTGGGGTCAGGATATCTTCCGGGGTCTGAACGGTAACCGTAAAAATAAAAGGTGGATCGCCATTGCCAACATAAGCACCGGTCCATGAAAAATTTGACGGGTCAAAATAGGTTCCGTCAAGATCACTTCCTCTTATCCCCAGGGTGGTAAGGCTCGGATTGGCCACAGACGCTTCGCCGTACTGTGCGTAATACGCTCTAAGCGCAACTGCTATCGAACCTGCGATGGCCTTGCCCTCAGATACTTTGGCTTCATTAACCCTGCCCTGCAGCATTGATACTGCTACAGCCGCAAGAATGCCGACGATCATAATAACCACCAATACTTCGAGCAGTGTCATACCTTTTTTCGATACCACTTCTACTGTCCTTTTTAACTTTGGCAGATACGCAATAAGCCGGACTTGCCCCCATAGCACACTATATTACATAAACCTTATACCGCTATTAAAGCTTGATCTTGATGCCCTTTTCATTCATCTCTGTCGCCATTATCTTCAACTGCTCTAAGGCAAGCTTTAATTCTTCACTGCTGTCAAGGAGATCTTCATATAAGCGCCCGTCATTGATCAGCTGTGCTGCCGTACCGTCGCCCTTGTTGATCTTATGTGCTATTTCTTTTATGTCACTCAAAGCCTCGTTCATTTGTTCCGAAACAGTCTCGATCGCAACATAACCTCTGTCCGAAAACTTTTCGACAGAACTGAGGGTCTTTTTGGTCTGTTCGGCAGCCTGCGATATATTGGCAAGCATGTCATGTATGTTGTGCTTGTTATCTTCGTCGCCGACTATATCGTTAAGGTTTTCTGAAAGTTTATTAACAGAGTCAACAAGTTTTTCGATCTTCTGCTGAATTTCGACCGGGATAAACTCGTGACTTGATCCGGTTGTACCGTTTATGACAAGCTGGTCCGTGAGAAATGCCGTTTCCGGCCTTCTCGGATCGACCGGTTTTAATTCATAATTAGGATCAAGACGAAGTTCGATGTAGCTGCTGCCCATACTGCGCTTTACAACTACAACATTAACACAGGAAGGAATATCCGTATACTTGTTTTCGATAGCCAGGGAAACCTTTACATGGTGGTGGGTACCGCCGGAAGAATCTTTATAGCTGAACGGCGGGGATACATGCGTTACCTTACCGATCTGATATCCGCAATATTGGATCGGCGTGTTTTTTTGAACTCCGGGTGCTGAGGGAAAATTAACAAGTATTTCGAAAGACCTCAGTTTACTGACAGCCACCGGAAGCTCGCCAAAAATAAATACCATCCACAAAAATGCGCAGAAGGCGATGATAACAAAACCTCCAACGATCATGTTACGTCTTCTTTGCAATGTATTATAATCAGCCATCAAACCGTTCCCTTAGAATCCCGCTTTTCAAGAAAGAGTTCGCGTATCGCCCGAAGCGGATAACCGCTCTCATTCAACTTCTTTATTAATTTTATACGCTCAACCGCTGCTTTGTCAAACAACCTTCTTCCTGTAGAGCTGACTTCTGTAGGCTCCATAAGGCCAAGCATCAGGTAATACTGAAGGCTCTGGCGTGAGACACCGGCCTGTTTAGCCGCCGTCCCTATAGAAAGTAGTTTTTCTTTATCGCTCAACGGCTTTCCTGACTGCTTCCTGGACAAGACCTAAAAAGCTCGATCTTACCTGCTCAAAGGACAATTTCTCAACTTTCTTCGGAGGGCTCTGCCCTGATTTTTTCGTCATTTTAGAGGAAAAAATTAATAAAAAGTCATAATTTGTCGGAATATTATGTTGTTCTACCCTGAAAGTCTCCCTGACAAGCCGTTTTAGGCGGTTCCGATAAACTGCATTTCCGCTGCTTTTGCCTACTGAGACCCCAAGACGGGCAAAGCCGACGTTGTTGCTTACTGCGTAAAGCCTGAATAAATCGTTACTTACACAGCACTTACCGGACAAAACCCTCTTGAACTGTTCGTTGGTTTTTAATCTCTGGTCTTTCTTGAAAAAAAAACGTTCCAAATCACCACCAATAATCTATTTCGAGATCGTTTAAGCTATTATTGGTACAGGCTTATTGACAAAAAATCCAGAAAATAATATTGATCACCGCCCCTGCCGACAACACGCAAATGCAACAAGCATAAGAGCTTTATAGCTTTTTACATCTGTGACTGTAGTTCATCCACTTCTTTTTGTTTCTCAAGAATGATGGTGCTGAGCTTCCTGCTGACTCCTCTTGCATCAAGAACGCCCTTCAACGTATCACCGTTCTCCACAATCGGAAGATATTCCAGCTGTAGATTCTTTGTTTCTCTCAATGCTTTTGAAAGAGGAACATCACCCGTTGTCTTGGCAATGATCGGCTCCATTATGTCAAGCGCTATCAGCCATTCGTGCATTTCGGTCGTCGTAAATGTATTTCGAACACCATCCATCGTTATCGCACCTATGAGTTTTTTCGCCTTGTCAACCACGGGATAATAAAAAAGATCCGTGTCGCCGAGGATTTCCAGTATTTTTGTGATTGACATATTGGAGTCTATCACTGCAACATCGGTCTCTGCAAGATCGCTTACATTATAACTTTTTATCAGGTCCTCTTCGGTAATGTTCATGTTTATTTCACGGGCCTTACGCATGCCGAATTTGGTGCAGATCGGGCCTATTATCTGGAGTGTGAAAACTCCGGTTACAACAACCATTACGATTATCTGACCTATCTCGGAGTCGAACCGGTGACTTGCCGCTATTAAAAGACCTACCGCAATACCACCCTGCGGATAAAGACAGAACCCGAGATATTTTCGTATGACCCCGCCCGCTTTGGATGATCTCGCTCCCAGGTAGGATCCCATTGTTTTGCCGAGCAAGCTTCCGCAGACATATGCAACTGCAAGCATTGCAACCATCCGGTTAAAATTGGTTATATTCAGTCGGGCGCCAACCAGAACAAAGAATAATACGTAAATAGGCGCCGCAAACTTATGGACAAGCTCAAAAGCACCCTTGGTTCTTCTAGGAGCCAGGTTGATCATCGTTATACCCAAAGCCATCGATGCAAGAATAACATCAAGATGAAACGCCATCGCTATACCAATGCTCAACATAACCGAGCTTATCGTAAAGACTAATATCTTTTCGCTTTCATCGTTATGCTTTAATATCCACGTAAGTATCATCCCTGCTATGACACCCTGACCCAGTGAAAGAACTATTTCGAGAAATGAATGAATAAGTGCAACCGCAAAAGACGCCTCTCCCATTCCCGTAAAAACACTGGCGATGCTTACTGCGATCGCATAAAGCACCAACGCCAGCGCATCGTCAAGCGCCACTATTGCCATCAGCATCGTTGACAGCGGACCCCTGCACTTGTACTCCCACAACACTTGCAAAGTACTGGCAGGATCGGTCGCGGTGCATATCCCGCCGAACACGACTCCAACGGCAATGGCGGTAGAAATGTTACTAAAATACCACGTTATCCCGAATGTCAAAAGACCGACAACTAAAAATGCCGCAACACCTTCGAATAAGAGTATTGACACGGCCTGCTTGCCAAACCTGATGAACATATCTTTTTTCAGCTCTCCACCGACCATAAAACCTATGATGCCAAGAGCGAAATAATTAAACGGTTCTAGACGCTGTACTGTATCGGAACTGAGAACCTTCATGATCATAGGGCCAATCAATATACCGATGAAAACATAACCTACTACTTGGGGTACATGCATCTTTTGAAACAGCTTTGCCCCCACCGTTCCGCCAAATATCGCCAGACCAACGATCAGCACAATATTGAGATGTTCGGCTCGATCCGCTAAAGCCAGAACATTTTCAAATAAACATACCATCTCTAATTTCCTATATAAAAAACTGCAAAAGATTAAACTGCTCAGAAATAAAAATTAACGGCCGGCCCGAAACAGGTTTACCGAAATGATTTCCCCGCTGATCCAGTCAGCATAATGTATATATAGCCTTATTCGCTATCGACTGCAATATTTATCTTTTAAAAGAAGTTCGGGTCGATTGCCCCTGTCATGTCAAGCTCGCCCGGAACCTTGGTCAAAGCCGCCTCAAGCTCTTTTTTAACCGGACCCAATATCCGATCGAACTCTTCCGGATCCCTCGATCGGTTGACTTTACCAAGGGACGTCAGCATATTTTTGATCTCTTCTTTCTGCTCTTCGCCTTTAAGACTCTTCCAACTACTCCTGTTATCAAACTGATCCTTGATTTGGTTGTAATATGTAGTACTGTCAACTTCCATAGTCGGAACAAAGTTCGTTTCACCTTTGAAAAGCCTGGCTGTTATCGATTCAGGAAAATCGGGGTCGCACTGACTCGCCTTCTCCATCAATTCGTCTGCCTTAGCCAGGGTCTCATCAACTATGTCATATTTATCGAGCTGCTCTGCCAGCATGGTCTTGCCGTATAATGCAAGGATATAGTTCTGCGTCACGTTGCATGACAGTTCATCCTTACCGCCGCCGATAAGTTTCTCAAGCTTGTCATACTCCTCTATCGCCATGTCGTATTCTTCCATCGACATATTACCGTAATCTTCTGCTGCCTGGCTGCTCTGAGACTCAAGGCTGCCTATGTTCGTCATCGAAAGTTCTTCTATACCCAATGATATTGCACGCAATCGAACACTCAAATGCTTGTAATAACCCATCGCCGATGTATCGGACAATGCTTTAGAATAGTAGCAGTCCGCCAGACGAAGGGCCGCAGCATCACGGTTATGCCGACTTTTGATCTTATCAAAATTCTTGATCGCTTCATCGATCCGGGTCCCTATTTCCTCCTGTATCTTGCCATATTCTTCCTGGCTTTGTTTAATACCGTTTACAAATTGAGTAAGCTGGCTTTCTTTCTCTTCTATCAAAACCCCAACATCACTGAGTTGACGCTTAAGCTCGCTTCTCTCGGCGGAGGTTTCCACTGCTTCGATATTCTGCTCCACCTCGGCAAGATCATTCTCAAGCTTTACAACCAAAGGCTCTACTATCGCTATCCTGCTTTCAAACTCCTTTACCTTATCAAGAGCCGCCTGTGCCTGTACAAGGTATTCCTTCTTGTCCATCACAAATCTATAATATTCATTCTCAAGCTGATGTTTTCTGTCTCCGGTCACCATCTGAGACTGTCTTAGTCTATCATCGGCCTGCTCTTGAATAATGTTGATCTGGTCCTGAGCCTGCTGCTCTTCCTGAATAAATACATTTTGTTCTTCACGCAATACCGACAGCTTTTCTTCGGCTTCCTGAAGATGCTTCTCGATGCCGATATTATCATCGCTGCCTTTGATGAGTTTCTCAAGCTGATCTATTTGCTGATCCGATGACTCCATGAGGCTTTCCAACTGATTTTTTTCGATCTGAAGATAGCTTAGTTCCTGTCCGACTACAGAGATCTTATCAGTCAGCTCGTTAACCGATCCTATATTGCTGATAAGCTGCTCTTGAAGTTGATCGGCAAGATCATAATTAAGGTTGCCGGCAACCATCAGGGCCGCATCGATGGCTGATTTGGCCTTGGGGCCTTGTCTTAGAGCCTTATCGATCTCTTTAAGAGCCTTGTCATAGTCACCTTCTATTTCCACAATAGATAATGCTTTAGATATACTCTCTTCGATAAGCCGAGAGGCTTTACCTTCGGGGCTGTCTGAACAGCCGGAAAAACCAAGGATCAAAAAACAACTTATTGCAATGACTAACGACGTTTTACCTATAACTTTCACTCGTTAATTCTCCAAATTCTTGTGTTTAAAGATGTTGCATCCTAATCTTTATTTGTCATGTTTGTCAAGCGATTTTACTGCTTAATTGGCGTAGAACGCATGATATCAATTCTCAATAGACCAAAATACTTTAGAACCTCCCGTCAGGGCAACCCGTAACTGCTATGTCGGAATAATTGGTTCTTTAGTAATAATTATTAGAAGTCGATATATATGTAATAAATACTTCCAAAACGCTCTAATGGGTCTAACAAAATGGTTGATAACAACAAAAAAATCGATATAAGCTTCCGTGTACTGCTGGTTTTTCTGATTCTTATAGTGGCTCTTATATGGGTTTTTGGCAAAAAAGATCCATCTGTTACCACTGACATACACACTTACGATCAGCAGATAGGCAGCACCAATGAGCCGGCCAGCCTGGAGACGATCACAAAATATGCAAGAACATGGGCACCTATATTACACGAATGGTACGGCAATAAGGCCCCTGAACTGGTCTTTAACGATCTTAACGGCAATATTCGCAAACTAAGCGAATACAATGGAAAAAACATTCTCCTCCTGTTCTGGGGCACATGGTGCGCTCCATGCGTGTCTGAAATACCAGGTCTGATAGAATTAAGAAAGACACAAAGCACAGATGAATTGGCTATAATCGCGATCTCCGTTGAAGATCCGCAAATCGTAAAGCCATTTGTACAGCGACGCAAAATAAACTACGATGTCGCCACCACACAAAACAGACTAAACAGACCCTATGGGCAGATAAACGGTTTTCCTTCGGCTTTTTACATCGATAAGCAGGGAAATTTTAAGCTTATAACTGAAGGAGCCGTCTCAATGACCGAAACGCTGGCGATCATAAAGGCAAAAAAATAGCCAAAAACACCTTTCAGAATAAACCCTGTCCGCGTAACTGCTTTTAAACAAAAACCTTACAACAAGAAAGCATGAAGGGCTATTTTTTGCGATTTTTCTTTACAACTCCGGATCTAATCGCTATTATGTTTGATTCGTTACAGCGGATCATTAATTTGTGTATTAAAGAGGTTTGTTATGGCTCATAAAAAGGGACAAGGTTCCAGCAGGAACGGCAGAGATTCGAATCCGAAATATCGCGGCGTAAAACTCTACGGCGGACAGGACGCTTCGGCAGGCTCGATCATCGTTCGTCAGTGCGGCACAAAATTTCATCCGGGTTTTAACGTCGGAATGGGAAAAGACTATACGCTATTCGCTCTGAAGGACGGCACAGTAAAGTTCCAGGGCAAAAAAGTGCACATCGTTGCATAACAAAAAATAAACACTATAAGGGCGGTTCTTTAGCCGCCTTTTTTTATGCGCCTAAGACAAAAAATCATAAAACTCTGAATTTGAGTACAAAAACCGTAACGTAAGGTTGAATTACAAGATATTATTTAGTCTGAAAAAGGAAGGTGTTGAAAAGAGCATTAAAGTAGCGCAAAATATCTCCGGTTATTTCAAAAAACAGAACTAAAAAAAAGCAGCAGGATCGTTCGACAGGAGATAACATGAACTCGTCCCAAAAAGGTAAAACGCCCGGGCAAAGTGCTGTCGTAACAAGATACCTCGTTATGCCGGATCAGGCCAATCCGTCCGGAACCGCGTTCGGCGGAGTGATAATGGGATGGATAGATATGGTAGCGGCAATGGCTGCTCAGCGACACTGTGAAAAAGAAGTCGTTACCGTAAGCTGTGATTCGATAAATTTCCGAAGCCCAATCTACATAGGCGATCAGGTAATTCTAAAAGCTTCCGTAAATTACGTTTCACATACTTCTATGGAGGTTGGCGTACTTGTTACAAAAGAAAACCCAATCACCGGCAAAAACGCAAGAGCCACTACCGCACATCTTACATTCGTGGCCCTTGATCAAAACAAAAAACCAACACCAGTAATACCGATTCTGCCCGAAAGTGATAACGAAAAAAGATGGTATAAAAATGCAGAACTGAGAGTAAAAGCAAGAAAAGAACTGTTAAAAAAGATCAAACTTGGAGACCATAATGAATAAAGTAACAACATTTTTACTTGTCATGTTGACCTTGACCTGCTGCTGTTTGGCAGAGGAAAACTTTGTTACCATCCCGGGCCCGATCGAACTGAACAAAAACGATACCTTTGTGTTTCTCGGCGACAGCATTACCCACCAGTGCTATTACACCCAGTATGTAGAAGATTATTATTACACACGCTATCCAAACACGCGGATCAACTTCGTAAACTCCGGCGTCTCCGGTGACTCTGCATCCGATGCCATCGCACGTTTTGACGAAGAGGTTACAAAGCATAAACCAAAATATGTCTCGATCCTTCTTGGAATGAACGACGGCAGATACCGCCACTTCGATCATGAGGTTTTCGCAATTTATGAAAAGGGTATGACAGAAATCCTCGACAAAATTAAAGAATTAGACGCCCAGGCAATCCCAATGACACCTACCATGTTCGACTCGCGATATGACACAAAAACGGAAGAGAAAAAACTCAACTGGATGCAGCCAAATAAGGACAGGACCGACTATTACAACTCGGTACTGGCTTTTTATGGTGCCTGGCTGAGGGAGCAGGCCTTTTACAGGGGATTGCGTTTTGTCGATATGTACGGACCGTTAAATCATATGACACTCGAACAAAGAAAAAACAGACCGGACTTCTCCTTCATTACAGACTCCGTACACCCAAATCCTAACGGACAAATAGTTATGGCACTTGCAATGCTTAGCGATATTGGTGTCGACGATACAGTTTTTGAAATAGCCATAGATGTAAAGGACTTCAAATGGAACGGACGTGCAAAAGGCGGAAAGATTACGGACATTGATACGGAGGTACCGGGATTCTTGTATTCGTTCTCCTCGGAAGACATCCCGTCAACAGCCACTATCGCACGCTTTACTTTTATCGCCAATGCTCTTCCATGGGTTGTACCGGAACAGGCCAGGCTTGGATATGAAATTTCAAATGCGGCTTCGAAATTGAGCAGGGAGATATTAACTGTTACCGGAATCCCAAATCTTAACTGTGAAAAACTACAGTTGTTGATAGATGGTAATAATGTCGGAACATATACCATTCAGGAATTCGCACATGGAATAGAACTGCAATCAAACCCGAATTCTCCGCAATACAAGCAGGCACTTGCTGTTGCCGAACTAAACAAAGAAAGAAACGACAGGGCCATTCGAAAGCTGCGAGACTTATGGTCGAGAAAAAAAGAAGCAAAAAGAGATAAACTTGAAACCAACAACCCGGAAATGTACAAGCAGTTTGTCCAAAAACAAAAACAAGATACCATTGCTTTGCTCAAGCTTGCCGAAGATTACGAAGATAAGATCTACCAGGCAAATAAACCAAAGCCGCACCGCTACCGGGTCGTGAAAATAGACTAAAACATATGGCTTAATTGAACGGCTATCTTAGATGCCGCTTCCGCGTCACCGGCTGCTTGGGATGATTTTGACATCTTCTCGCGAAGTTGATCGTTCTTCATCAATTTTACCAGACACTTGCTAAGCGAAGCTGCCGTTTTTTTGCTGTTCTTTTTGTCATCGACAATAACAGCGGCACCTGCTTTGACAAGCCTCAGTGCGTTAAGATGCTGATGTTTGTCCCTGTGATAAGGATAAGGCACACATATCGCTGCCAGCCACGAAAATGCGTATTCGGCAATACTGACCGCACCTGATCTCCCGACAACAAGCTCGCTAACACTCATAAGAGCACCCATATCATCATAGTATTCAAGCAGTATATGTTTGATCCTTTGCCCCGAATAACAAGCTTTAGTCTCTTTATAGCCGGCACTTCCGGTGATATGTACGATCTGCCACGTTTTTTTGAACTCCTTCAGATCACTCAGCAGTTCACAGATCGCTTTGTTTATATTAACGCCGCCGCTGGAACCGCCCATTATCAAAAGCGTCTTTTTCTTCAGGTCAAGACCTAGTTCCTCGATCGCTTTGCCGCCCTGCGGATCTAAAAAGCTTTTCCTGAGCGGACAGCCCACAACTTCGATATTGGCACGACCCTTCTTTAAATATTTCCTTGTCTCCTGAAACTGAACAAATATCTGATCTGCGAACCGTCCCGTCAACTTATTCGCTTTGCCGGGAACAATATCGACATTGATAAGTGCTATAGGGATTTTCAGGCTTTTCGCAGCAAGAACTACCGGAACAGAAACAAATCCGCCAACACCTGTAACAACCGCATTACCCACGACCGGCCTTAAGATGACTTTGGCCATACTATAACTTTTAAATAATCCAACCAAAAACTTCAGCAGCTTGTCCGGACGAAAAGACAACGGAGCCGCTGGAAGTGTAATTAACTCAAAACCGGAATTGGAAAGTATCCTGCTGTCGATAGCTCGCTGACTGCAGAAAAAACCTATGTTAGCTTTGGGTTCATTGTCGGATATTTGCTCGGCAACCGCCAGGCCTGGATAAATATGGCCGCCTGTTCCGCCGCCTGCAAAAAAATAGCTCCTGCCCTCACCCGAACGGTCCGCCATGTTTGTTCCCGTCATCGGTATCTTTGTATTGCCGTTCCTCTTACTGTCAGTCATACCCATCTTCTAATTCTCTTTTGACTTCGGTTTGCCTCGCGATATTCAGAAGTATACCAGCAGCGGCCGCACTTAGCAACATGCTGGTTCCCCCGGCGCTTATAAACGGCAGCGGCATGCCCTTTGTAGGAAGGATTACCGTCGCAACACCGATATTGATCGCCGCCTGAACTGCTATAGCAAGCACAATGCCGCACCCAAGAAGCTGCCCGAACCTGTCCTTGCATCTAAACACTACAATAATACCAAGCACAACCAAAAGAACAAAGATCAATATGACTGCAATTGCCCCTGCAAATCCAAGCTCTTCGGCAATTATCGATAATATGAAATCCGTTGTATCTTCCGGAAGATGACCATACTTCAATACTCCCCTGCCGAGACCTTTGCCCCATAGTTTTCCGCTGCTTATCGCTATCAGGGATTGCTGAGCCTGGTAAGACGCGTTACTGTCAACGCCGGGGTTAACGAAGGCCTTAAGACGAGACATCCGGTAAGGAGAGGTTGCTATCGCAAAATAGAATATCACTGCTAAGATCGGCACCGGCAGCAAAATATGACGCCATTTTGCACCACCTATCACAAGAAGCAAAAACGACAGGAAACATATCAGCACCGCACTGCCAAGGTCCTGCGTTACGATCAGACCTGCAGCAACCGCTGCAACCGAACAGACAGGAAGGAATCCTTTTTTGAACCGACCTATATTGGAGGCAAACCTGTCAAGAAAGGCCGCCATAAATATCACTATCGACCACTTGGCTAATTCCGATGGCTGAAAACTGATCGATACACTGCCTGCACCTATTGCGAGCCAGCGCCTGGCACCGTTTTTTTCAATGCCTATCGAGGGTATCAGGACCAACACAAGCAACATAATAGAAACTATTATAAGATATGGCGTAAACGACTTACCTATTGGGTTAGTATTCAGGCTTAGTCGTTTGTAATCTATTTTGCTGACTAAATACATCACCGCGATAGCCAGGGGAAAAAACAGCAGCTGTTTTAACGTCGTAAAGTTATAAAAATGGCCAAGATCATAATTGACATTAACATTCGCTCCGGCAGAGTAGACAAATATCGTCCCCGTTGCCATCAAAAGGATAACAGCAGACTCGATCATACCGCTTAGATAATTGTTACCGATTTTCGCTTGCATGATTATACCAATATCTCGGCTAACCTATTCATTCTTCCGCAAAAAACCTCTATGGAAACCCGAAAAATGAGACAATTACCGCTATTTGCTAACCTTAAAACCAGAATTATATCTTTTTTTACGTTTTAATAGCCTTTTCAATTAAATTTATTGTCGAACAAAACCCCCTCTAAGCCGATAAAACAATAATAGGAATTGGATTTAATTTATTTAGGGAGATTTAAAAATGAAAAAACAGCTACTATCATTTTTAACAATTTGCATAATGTCCACTTTCGTCATATCTGTGCAAAACCTAATTGCACAAGAGGAAGAGACGGACAAAGAGACTATAACAGCCGAAGATAAAGCCGCCATTGAAGCCAAAAGAGCAGAAGTACAGAAAATGATTGAGCAAAGAAGGAAAACCAGAAAAATGCAGCAGCCGATGACGCCCGAAACTAAAATGGGTCTCGATAGAAAGAGACTCAAATTGATGGATCAGCAAATTGAGCAAAGAAAACAGGAACACAAGGACTTCGTAGAAGAGTTAAAAGCTGCGAAAGAAATGGCTTTAAAGGAAAAAGCGACAAAAACTGCCGAAAAGCTCGAACAAATTATAAAAAAGCAGGAGCTGCGATTCGACAGGACTATGGGAAATTATCAGAAAAGCAGGAATCAGGTAAGAGAGCAGTTCCAGCAGGAAAACCTGCCTGATATACCGGAGGAACCAACTGAAGAATCTGCAGAACAACCAAAGGAAAAGAAAACAAAGTGGTGGAAGTTCTGGAAATAACCATCAAAAAACAAACTAACAGGGTCTTATGTCACCTGCATAAGGCCCTTTTTTATTGCGCTTCGCATTGACTTTTAACCATTCCGAATATATCATATCGAACGAGGAAATCCTTTTTTTTACTACGGAGAGTTTATGCCTGATAAAGGCTTTGTACATCTTCACTTACATACTCAGTACTCCCTGCTCGACGGTGCGATCGCCTTTGACAAACTGTTCGACCGCTGCAAACAGCTTGATATGGACACTGTTGCGGTTACCGATCACGGAAATATGTTTGGTGCCGTAGAATTTTACTCGACAGCCATTGAACACGGCATCAAGCCAATACTCGGCATAGAGGCATACATCGCTCCCGCGTCCAGATTCAATAAGCAAAAAACCCGCATAAAAGATGCCTCATACCATTTGATACTCTTAGCTGAGAACAACACCGGCTACCACAACCTGCTCAGGCTCACAAGCGCAGGCTTTACAGAGGGATTTTACTATCGACCAAGGATAGACAAAGAAATACTCGCACAATATAAAGAAGGGCTCATCTGCACAAGTGCATGCATCAGCGGTGAAGTTGCCCGTGCCCTCGCCAATGGAAACAGGGAGCACGCTTACAAAGCCGCACAGGAATATCTGGATATCTTCGGAAAAGATCATTTTTTCATCGAGATACAGGAGCATGAAAACAGCGATGCCCCGAATGTAAGAAACGAGCTTATAACGCTTGCCGATGAACTGGGAATTGAATTGGTCGCAACAAATGATGTCCACTTCCTAAATGAAGACGATCACGAAGCACACGATGCTCTGACATGCATAAGCACAGGCAAAAAAGTTATCGATGAAAACAGAATGAAATATCCCCCGGACGTTTATCTTAAAACAAGCCGCGAAATGAGGGAAATGTTCTCCGATGTACCGCAGGCTTGCGATAATACTCTTAAGATCGCCGAAAGATGCAGCGTAAAACTCGACTTAAAATCAAGGCATGCTCCAAAATATACTCCAACCGACGGCAGTAC
>JAFGKL010000168.1 GCA_016928585.1 Sedimentisphaerales bacterium | reverse complement strand
TTGCGATTGAATATTTCCTGGACATATTGACAAAGGACAGATTGGATTTTCTTATGCAGCCGATCAGATCGGCTTATTCAAACCTTTGATATAGAACTTTTATAGAATACTTTACAAATGACAAGAACATGGCTGAAAATAGCCAATAGGTTAATTCCTCATGCAAGACATGATGAGTTTTTCAAAATAAAGCCGAAGTTGTCGCATATACGTGCAAATTTTAAGGCTTATAGGGATTTTAAAAAACTAAATCCTGATGAACTAAAATATCTTATCATATTCGGGCTTGCCAGAGGCGGAACAAACTTGATCTGTTCGAGAATACATTATCATAAATCCTTTTTTTGTGTTTCCGAACAGGAAGACCCTAAAACAAAGATAACTTTTAGGCTTTTTCTGCTAAGATCTATTTATGGATCTCTTGGATTACAGGACAAACAGATCGCCCAACTCAAATGGCTTGTTTACAATAAAGTTGATGTGCCGGGGGATTCCTGGGATTCTGTTGGAGTCAATTCCGGCAAATCCAAATATCTATTTTACTTAAGGAACCCGCTAAGAGTGATCATTTCAAAGGACGGGTATGCACGTAAAAACGATCGACCCGAATGGATATACAGCAATAGTTCGTTTAAGCAGACAATAGAAGAAGCTTTAAACCTGATAAAAACATACAATAAAGCTGTTGAAATAAATAGAAGCGTCGTCAAGTTAACGCTCCACGAACAATTTTGTCGTAATTGGCAGAAAGAACTGAAAAGCCTCTTTGGTTTCATAGACAGCTCTATTTCTCCGGTTATAGATGAAGATGCATGGAAAGAGTTTTTCAAAGAGATGTATTGTTGTGATACTAAGCCGGTGTACAAGGATGGATGGCTGCGATGTTTAAGTTGCGGCAGGTTCTTATGGGGTTATGGTAATTTTAACCCTACTGTACCTATTTCACTTGATCGAACGCTTTCGGAGGATATCCGTTCTTTTTTCAAAGAGTCTGATTTGGACTATTTCAGAAAAGTTTTTACACCGCGCCTGGCAAATTTTTGGATCAATGACAAGGACCACATGTATGAACACGATTTCCCGGAGGACATCCTGCAGGACCTAAAGTTCCTCCCGGATTGAAAAAGGAATAGTTACAGATCAGTTTACAAGACCATGCAAAACAACGATAATTTAAATTCATTAATTACGCAGTACTACAAAAACTTTTATTCCGATCAGCTTGGCTTAAGGGACTGGGAAGAAAGAATCGAAAGTCGAATAAAAGAGGAAGAAAATTTTGCATCGCCGCGCATTGAAATAATCGAAAAACTGCTCGATTATGATTTTGCGGAGAAAAAGATCCTCGTCGTTGGTGCCGGAACCGGAGCCGAGTTCTTTAATCTCAATAAAAAACGGGCTCAGGTTCACGCTCTTGAGCCGAATGCCGACGCAATTGATATTCTAAAAGCCAAATGTGCAAAACATAATATTGATCCCGAGTTCGTCACTAAAGGGGTAGCGGAAACTATGCCGTATTCAGATGGAACTTTTGACTTTGTTTATTGCTATACGGTACTTGAGCACGTTCAAAATGTCGAAAGAGCCGTGCATGAAATGGTGCGTGTGACAAAAACAGGCGGCAGGATCTTTATCCAAACACCGAACTATCGTATGCCGTACGAACCACATTATAAGATCTTTATGCCTACTTTTTTACCCAGGGCCATTTTAAAGTTGTATTTATGGCTGCGTCGGCGGCCAACAGCCTTCATAGACAGTCTCAATTTTATCCACCGCAAACAAATATTGGGGATTATTCGGCATTTACCGGTGCTTACACTGCAGATCCTCCATGATTTTCCTGAAAACTTCGTCAAAAAAAACAATCCTTTCTATTTATTTGTAAATTACTTCGGCATAGAAAGGGATTTTTGGTTTATTCTGCTGAAATTGCCGGGCAGACGTAAGAGTTAGAATAATTAGAAAAGAAACCATGAGATCTATCTTCGCATATTTATCAATGACAAAAAAAGCTGTTCTGCAATACATCAGGGAGCTAAATTTTTTCCTCAGAGCCAAAAGCCATTATATACTCGACAGAAGCTGCAAAACAAACCCGGCTTTGCTCCTTCGCAAAAGAACCCATCACCTGGAACGTTATTTGTTCGCCCCCGATTCTTATTCGCCACAGTTTGCTGAAAGTGTCTATAACGACATTAAAAAAGTCTTAAGTTGCGGCGATATGATCCCGCCGGCCCAGAGAAAATGGAGCGAAAAAATAGTTTCCGAGTATGAGGCTACGATCGGGCAAAACTTAAAAACGCTTTGCCCAATGCAATTAAACAATACGGCTCGCAGGCAATCGCCGATTACTCCTGAAACAATGTTAAATTTAATGCAGCAGCGACGCTCAAGACGTATTTTTGTCAATACTCCGTTAACAGATCCGGAAAAAAATGCTATTTGCCAGGCGGCACAAAGTGCACCGTCATCATGTAATCGCCAGACTCTTTATTTGATATTTGTCGAGGAGCGAGAACAAAAAGAATTTATTGCATCCACCGTACCCGGCGGCCATCAGTTCTTCTCTGCGGCCCCCTGTATTGTTCTACTGGTATCAGACGCCGGCGACTACAGGTATCCAGAAGAAAGAACTATACCTTTTATAGATGGTGCCGCCGCCACGGAAAACATCTGCCTGCTTTGTGAAACCATGGGCCTTGGCTGTTGTTGGGCCTCGTATTCAAGTTTCAGTTGTATCAACCATGAAAAAGACGTACGAAAAAGACTCAAGATACCAGGCACACATTTAATTGTCTCTTCCCTGGCTATAGGCAAAAGCGATCAATTCGTATGCGATATACCACGCGACCTGCCAAAAAACAGGTTTTGGAATGATTATTATGGAAATCGTTGATCAAAAAATTAATATAGAGCAAAAAGCTCAGGAACTCATCAGCCTGATCAAAACCCGTTTCATTACTGAAGACGGCTTGCTGGCAAGAAATTATCCTGTCAAAAACAGAACGCTCTTTGATAATTTTGATGATATTGTTCCATTCTTTATTTTCTTCAAAGAAACGGACTTCCTGTTGTCGCAAATCAGAATCCTTAAAGAAAAAAATGAATCAATGCTGAGTCTTTGCTGCGAAGACGGGGTCTTGATAACACGTAATATTGACGAATGGTTCGGCGGACTTTATGCCCTTTGGAAGGAAACCGGTGACACGGCAACTTATGATCTGTTGACAGAATCAGTCGAGTTTGTTTTAAAGCAGCTTGTAAAGGACGGCTTTCTTTCGGCAGCCTTTTATCGCGATCGCGGCTCTTGTGCTGCATTTTATGAAAGTTGGTCTTCGGGCTTATTGGAAGCCTTTTGTGAAATGAGAGAGGATTTTCCCTCGGCCTTTGAAGAAGCACAAAAGGTTTTAAGAAGCTGGATCCAAAACGATTATTTTCAAAGGCATAACCTTTTCCCGTATAGAATTTACTCGCAGCCTTTTACAGATTTTATACAGAGAAAATTCTTGTCAGGTCTCTTTCCTCTTCGTAAATCAAGCAAGCCCTTGTTAGTTGCCGGCAGAGGGACCAAGCATATACCAAAAGGCTTGGTAAAACAGATGATCTTTTACGGCACGAACGGACTTTATAGCCAGTTAATGAAATCTAATTCAACTTGTGCTTTTGCCCTTCTGGAATTCTACAGGGTAACGAAAGAAAATTTCTGGCTTGAAAACCTTATCAAGTGGATAGACAGTGCGACAAAAAACTTTTGTCAAAACGGTAAAGTATATATGGAGTTTGTTCCTCGGAGCAGAAATAAAAGAGAGGCAGGTGTCGTACCTGCTTTTATTCTTGTTGATGTTTTATGCGATGCCGTATTTTTCGCCGAGCATGCCATCTCAAACAGAAAGAACGAGCTTTTTTCTGTCGCAAAAGAGATCATAGACTATCAGTTGCAAAATCGATTAAAAAACGGCTTGATACCTTGTTACGACGATGGTGATTTCGCTCATATAGACGACCAGATCGACTTTGGGGTTTCTATGAGAAGATACGGAGAGCTGTCAGGGCAGGACCGGTACAAGGCCGCATCGATCGAACTGACAAGTAAGGCCATAGAGCAGCATTATTCCTGTGATGGATATTTTACCTACTCAGGCCGTAAACCAAGCAATGTTATTGACCCAAAATATAACGCATTACTGCTGAAAGGGTTTATAAATTTAATGACGGTAAATGAATCCATTTATCCCGAACACTACGGCCTGTTCAAAGACAGATAAATAACATGAATTTGAATGGCGAACGGAGCAAATTGAAAACACTTGCCTTACGTATAGATGATATTGGTGCCTCAAGCAAACAGTTTGAAGTATACTCCAAAAAATTTAAGGGGTTAGGAAATATTTTCTTCTTCAAATACCTGCCGTGGTTTCGGGCATGGGGACCGTATCGGGAAATGACAGCCAGCGAGTGGGATAAGGTCTTCGATATTCTACAGGAATTTAAGGCCAAGCTAACCGTCGCTGTAACTGCCTGCTGGGTAGAAAAAGATTGCACCTTGACCCCCTTCCATGAAAAATTCGAAGATCAGGCAAAGGCACTCAAAAAAGCCCTTAAAGCAGGATTAATAGAAATTGCCAACCATGGTCTGACTCATTGTGTAGTCGGCCAACACTTGCCGGGATTAATACTTTCGAACCGAAAATTTCATCGTGAATTTTGGCCGTGGCTGCCTGAAAAACTGCATTTCCAGCATGTTGAGCAATCACAAAAGATATTACAGGATTACTTCGATACCTCGATTAAAACATTTGTTCCTCCGGGAAATGTCTTCGCCGATACCACAATAGAAGCCGCAAAAAAATTCGGGATTGAAATAATAAACTGTCAAACTCAAAATAACTCAAAGAACGGCATTCGCATTTTAAGCAATGAAAAAATCAAGGCTTTTCATGATCGCGAATTAGTTCTGGAAGGTGTAAACTGGTTAAGAAAACTGCTGTCCGAACAGCCAAATACAAAGTATTGTTTTGTGAAAGATATATGAGAACCTGTAGACGAAGATTACTGGATAAATTACTGGACAACGCTGCTGATCTTATGCGGGGTCGCGTTTTGGACATCGGCGGAACAAAACAAAACAAAGGACTTTTTCAGCCGCCAACCAAACAAGTGACCTGCTGGGAATATCTTAATTCAAATATCGATAATCAGCCGGATTATTGCTGCGATGCCGCCGAGATCCCGCTCGAAAAAAATTCTGTCGACACAGTAATTATGACCGAGGTTTTGGAATATCTCGACCAACCGCAGCAGGTTTTGTCCGAGATCAACCGAGTTCTCAAAACCGACGGAGTATGTATTATCTCTGTGCCGTTTTTGAACCCGATACATGGCGACTGGCAGTATGACCTGCAGCGATGGACCGCTGTAAAACTGGAACAAGCCTGCAGAAAAGCCGGTTTTACAGAAATTGATATCCGGCCAATGGGATCGATATGGTCCGTGATGCACGATTTTCTACATGTTAGCTTTGGCTATGCACACCCAAAACCAAACAGATTTCACGTAAAAGTCTTTCGAAAACTATTACATTGTTGTACACCGTTGTTTTTATGGCTGGACAGCAAATCAGAACGGCTAAAAAAATACATAAATACCGGTTATTTTATAGTGCTGAAAAAAACAATATAGATTATTCTATAATCCAGATGTGAAGGAGAATAAATATGGCTGGTAATTCAATGCCCCCTGCGATGATCCTGTGCGGAGGCCAGGGAACAAGAATAAGGGATATCAATGAAGTATTACCCAAGCCGATGGTTCCTATAGGAGCTTATCCGATAGTCTGGCACATAATGAAGACTTATGCAGCGTTCGGCGTTAAAAGATTTATTTTGTGCCTCGGTTATAAACGCGAAGCATTTGTCGAATATTTTCTCCATTATCACGCACGAGCTACGGACATCACTATCAAATTAGGAAAAAATGGAAATATCACCTATCATGACACCAGCGGAGAAGAGGACTGGGAAGTAACATTAGCTGACACCGGGGACAATACCATGACGGGCGGACGGGTGGCAATAGCGGCTAAATATCTGCAGGAAAATGATACGGATTTTTTCCTGACATACGGTGACGGTGTAGCAAACGTCAACATTACGGCCCTGTTGGAATATCATTATAAGCACAAGCCGGCTATTACGGTTACCGCCGTTCATCCCAGCGGGCGCTTTGGTGAGATCAAATTAAACAAAGGTTTGGTAACGGGTTTTCATGAAAAGCCCCAAACCGAAGAAGGCCTGATCAACGGCGGCTTTATGGTGATCAATAAAACGTTCTTAGAAAAATATTTGAATACAGATCCTGATCTTCTTCTCGAACAGGAACCCATGCGCCGGGCAATGAAAGACGGACAAATGGCGGCGTACTTGCATAAAGGCTTCTGGCAGTGTATGGACACTGCACGTGAATATCAATTGCTTAGCAATTTATGGAAAAAAGATAAGGCCCCATGGACAGAAAGCTGGTAATCTTCGACAATCTCTATAATGGAAAACGCGTGCTTGTTACCGGGCACACGGGTTTTAAGGGCAGTTGGCTTTGCCAATGGCTCCTCGATATGGGTGCTGAGGTTACAGGTATATCTTTGCCTCCGGATACTTCGCCTGATCATTTCGACCTTCTGGCACTTTCTTCAAAGTTGAAGCATTTTGAATGTGATATTTGCGATTTAAAAAAATTGTCTCGTATATTCAGCGACACTGAGCCGGAAATAGCTTTTCACCTTGCTGCCCAGACAATAGTACGCCGATCTTACAGGGATCCTGAAGAAACTTTTAGAACCAACCTAATGGGAACTGTTAATGTATTAGAAGCTGTTCGCCGGATCGAAACTGTCAAAGCATGCGTTATTATTACTTCCGACAAATGCTATGAAAACCGGCAGGACCAACTATCGCAAGGGTATCGTGAAACGGACCCAATGGGTGGATATGATCCTTATAGTGCTTCGAAAGGATGCGCTGAGCTGGCTGTGTCGAGTTATAGAAATTCTTTTTTCAATCCCGAAGAATACGGTAAAAAGCATAACACTCTCGTCGCAAGTGCCCGGGCAGGGAACGTTATCGGCGGCGGTGACTGGGCCGAGGATAGGCTTATTCCGGATCTCGTTCGTGCTGCAGGCAGCGGTGAAATTGCCCGCATCCGCAATCCCAAATCGGTACGCCCGTGGCAGCACGTGTTAGATCCTCTCATGGGATATCTTATGCTGGCCAAAAAACTTTTTGAGGGGGATAAAAAGTTCGCGCAGGCCTGGAACTTTGGATCGGATGATAAGGCGGGCTTATCCGTGATAGATATTGCAAAAAAAGCTCAACAAATATGGCCTAAGATTAAATATGAAATTGAAACCAATGCCGACAACCCGCATGAAACAAGCTATTTAAAGCTGGACTCTTCAAAAGCCAATAATGCTCTAAAATGGACAAGCGTATGGTCGATCGAAAAAGCCGTCACAAAAACTATTCAATGGTATAAAACATATTACGAAACCGGCGATATTCTTACGTCCGAAGATTTAGCTGCGTTTATCAGGAATGCAAATGATTTATAAAACAGGCGACATTCTTGCCGTTAACACAGATAC
Source organism: Sedimentisphaerales bacterium (assembly GCA_016928585.1). Lineage (GTDB taxonomy): Bacteria > Planctomycetota > Phycisphaerae > Sedimentisphaerales > Anaerohalosphaeraceae > JAFGKL01. The sequence goes on along the minus strand of JAFGKL010000168.1, from coordinate 10,939 downwards.
AAGCGGAACACAAGCCGGCAAACTTGTTGTCCTTATAGAATCTCTTTGCGATGACGAGCTTCTTGTCGCAATTCTTGCAGATGAAGTCGATGATCATAAAACAGAAACATCTTCTGTACCAATATCTCAGGATGATGTTGAAGAAGGCAGCCTGAATGCTGCCGGAACAGTAAATCTGCACAAACTTACGACAACAACTGCTAAACTGTGCAAGCGGGTGGCAACTCTTAAACACCCAAAAAAGGATGAGCTGCTTAGAAAGTTTGTTGCTATGTCCACGGAAGTTTATTACAGGAATATTCTTAACGAAGAAGACACTTTTGTCCCCTGCAAAAGTTCCGTCCCGTACGGTGGACGTATCTACAACGAAAAAGAACTGGTTAATTTAGTGGATTCATCGCTGGATTTTTGGCTGACAGCCGGAAGATACGCAGAAAAATTTGAAAATGATTTTTCTGAGATCTTTGGCGTTAAATACTGTTCGTTAACAAATTCCGGCTCATCCGCAAATCTTCTGGCATTTATGGCACTGACATCACCAAAACTGGCGGACCGACAGATCAAAAAAGGGGATGAGGTCATTACAGTCGCGGCCGGTTTTCCAACCACGATCACACCCATTGTACAATATGGTGCGGTCCCTGTCTTTGTCGATGTAACCCTTCCGACATATAATATAGATTGCAGTCAATTGGATTCTGCAATTTCGCCGTTGACCAGGGCTGTTATGCTGGCACATACTCTGGGAAACCCATTCGATCTGCAAAAGGTAAAAAATTTTTGTGACAAAAATAATCTTTGGCTGATTGAGGACAATTGCGACGCCCTTGGTTCCAGGTATCGTTTAGACGGCCGATGGGAATACACAGGTACTGTCGGAGATATTGGAACCTCGAGTTTTTATCCGCCGCATCATATCACCATGGGCGAAGGAGGAGCAGTATATACAGATAATACTGAACTTAAAAGGATCGTCGATTCTTTCCGTGACTGGGGGCGTGACTGCTGGTGCCCTCCCGGCAAAGACAATACCTGTCAAAAACGTTTTAGCCGACAAATGGGCGAATTGCCCAAAGGCTACGACCATAAATATATTTATTCGCACTTCGGTTATAATCTGAAAATTACCGATATGCAGGCCGCTATTGGTTGTGCCCAATTGAAAAAACTGCAAAATTTCATCGAACTGCGTAAGGAAAACTGGAAATATCTGAACGACGGCCTCAAAGAACTTGAAGACGTTTTTATTCTTCCACGGGCCACTGACAATTCCGATCCAAGCTGGTTCGGATTTTTGTTGACGGTCAGGGATACTTCCCCCTTCACCAGGGATGAAATTGTTCGCCATCTTGAAGATCATGGTGTGCAGACACGCATGCTGTTTGCCGGAAATCTCACTAAACACCCCTGTTTCGATGAGATGAGGGAAAACAACGAAGGTTATCGCACAATAGGCAAATTGCAAAACACGGATCGAATTATGAATCAAACTTTCTGGCTTGGAGTTTATCCCGGCATGACCAAAATAATGCTGGATCATGTTATCCGTCAAATAAAAGATTTCGTACATCAGACAACTGGTTCTAAGGGCAGTTAAAGCTATTATGATCAAAACAGAACCTGCAAAAATAAAGGGTTGCTTGAAAATTCTTCCGTTCATAGCCGAAGATCAGCGAGGCGCATTTGTAAAGACCTTCCATTCAGAAGAATTTGCCAAACTTGGGCTGGCAACGGATTTTGTCGAAGAATATCATTCGTTTTCACATAAAGGGGTATTGCGAGGCCTGCATTTTCAAATGCCCCCCCACGATCATACAAAACTTGTTTATTGTCTTTCGGGCAAAGCTTTCGATGCGGTAGTAGATTTAAGAAAAGAGTCTCCAACATATGGTAAATTTGAGACTTTTGAGCTCAGTCCTGATAATAGATATATGCTTTATGTCCCTCGCGGGCTCGCACACGGCTTCTGCGCTCTTGAAGACAACACTGTAATGGTATATAAGGTTACCAGTGTTCATGCTCCGGAATATGACAGCGGGATCAGATGGGATTCTGCCGGGATCCCATGGCCGACAGATAACCCAATTGTTTCCGAACGTGATTCTCAATTTGAAAAACTAAGTGATTTTGAAACGCCCTTTTTATATAAGGAACAGTGATTAAACTCTACGGATAATGTATGCCTAAAAAAGCATTGATAACAGGTGCCACTGGTTTTATAGGAAGCAGCCTGGCAAAAAAAATGGTCAAAGAAGGCTGGACTCTTGACTTAGTAACAAGGCAGAACTCCTCACTGGAACTTATTGAAGAAATCGTCGATCGGGGGCATATCCATCAGCATGACGGCACAACAGAAAATATGTGCGATATTGTAAAAAATGCTCAGCCTGATATCGTATTTCATCTGGCATCGCTTTTTCTGGCACAGCACAAAACGTCTCAGATCGAGCCCCTGATCCGCAGCAACGTTCTTTTCGGCACACAGTTATTAGAGGCAATCGCTAAAAACCAGGTTCCCTTCCTGATCAATGTCGGAACATATTGGCAGCATTATGAAAACAAGGATTATGATCCGGTATGTCTGTACGCTGCAACAAAACAGGCTTTCGGGGATATCTTAAAATTTTATACAAAAACTTCTCCATTAAAAACCGTCTCGCTCGTACTGTTTGATACCTACGGGCCGGGGGACATCCGCCCTAAACTGTTTTCATTGTTGAAAGAAACTGCCAAAACCCAAAAGCCGCTCGAGATGTCCAGGGGTGAACAACTGCTGGATCTGGTCTATATAGATGACGTAGTAGATGCTTTTCTTGCGGCAGGCAAACTTTTGTTTGAAGGTAAAGTCGACAAATACGAAGAGTATGCTGTTTCATCCGACAGCCCCGTTTCGCTTCGCAAAGTAGTTGAGTTGTTTGAAAAAGTTACGGGGCAAAAGTGCCCCCTGCAGTGGGGCAAAAAACCCTACCGACCAAGAGAAATTATGGTACCGTGGAGCAAGGGAAAAAAACTGCCGGGATGGTCCTGTAAAGTCAACATGGAAGATGGTATTAAGCGTATATGAGACAAGATCTGTTATGAACACCAAGCCATTATTATCTATTATAATTACAAACTATAACACCTTGGATTTCGTTAAGCTTTCTTTAACCGCAATAAAGAAACTTACAAAAAACACCTACCAGGTTTTAATTAACGACAACGGTTCAGGACCGTTTGAAATAGCAAAGCTGAAAAAAATAGCGGCCCGGGAACCTAAAGTTAATGCGTTCTTTCGGAAATCAACCCGCAGTGGATCGTATGCTCACGCTGAAGCGGTCGATCTGATGATAGAAAAGGCCGACACAAAATATATCGTTGTCCTGGACAGTGATTGTACTTTTTTATTAAAAAATTGGGATCAGCGGCTTATAGATCAGATCAATGACAAGGTCAAAATTGCCGGAACGCCTATGGCAAAAGGAAGGAACTTGAACAAACCCGATGATTTTCCGTTCCAGTTTGCTGTTTTGTTCGAGACCGAAACATATAAAAATCTGAATATTTCCTGTATGCCGCGAAACATCGCAAAAGGTGAAGATACCTGTTGGCAGTGGAAACCTAAATTTACCGAAGCGGGATATTCCGGTAAAATATTAATCGCAAAAAACACAAGGGATTTTAATCAGGGACCTTTTGGAGACCTGACAGGAATAGAAGACTTCTTTACCGATGAAGATGAATTAATAGCGTCTCATTTTGGCAGGGGCAGCAGTAGCGGTGCCGGCAAGTATCTTAAGCGCATTAAGATCCCGATAATTTCCGGCTGCCTGAGAAGATGCTGTGGAATAATGGAAAAAAAGAAGTGGATTGCCAGGTGTTATGATATTATAAATGAGCAATCATAAATTGCTTCAAGGGTAAAAAAATGAAAAAAGCATTCATAACCGGTATTACAGGGCAGGATGGCTCTTATCTTGCCGAACTGCTGCTGGAAAAGGGTTACAAGGTATACGGCTTTGTTCGTCGAGTCGCACTGGAAGACGAACAGCACCGTATGGGACGAATTCTGCACCTGTTAAAGAATATCGAGCTGATACCCGGCACAATGGAGAGCTACCCTTCGATATACAGGGCTGTTTCATCCGTTAAACCAGACGAAGTTTACCACCTGGCAGCACAAAGTTTTGTTTCATATAGTTTTGAAGATGAGTTCTCTACGCTCCAGCCGAACATAAGCGGTGTTCATTATGTTCTGTCAGCACTTACAGAAATAGTGCCCAAAGCCAAATTTTATTTTGCCGCTTCAAGCGAAATGTTCGGCAAGGTTCATCAAGTTCCGCAAAATGAAAGGACATCTTTCCACCCCAGATCGGTATATGGAATATCCAAGGTCGCAGGGTTTGACCTGACTCGCAATTATAGAGAAGCTTATGGCCTCTTTGCATGCAGCGGAATCCTTTACAATCATGAATCTCAGCGGCGGGGATTTGAATATGTTACACGAAAAATAACATCGCATGTGGCACTGATCAAACTTGGATTGGCAAAAAAACTCGAACTGGGCAATCTGGATGCAAAGAGAGACTGGGGACATTCAAAAGATTACGTCAGAGCAATGTGGCTGATGCTGCAAAAGGATAAACCAGACGATTATGTTATCTGCACAGGCAAGGCTCATTCTGTTCGACAATTCTGTGAAAAAGCGTTCTCTTGCGTAGGACTGAACTATGAAGACTATGTCGTCATAAACGAAAAGTTCTTCAGGCCTGCAGAGGTGGATATACTTCTCGGAGATTATTCCAAAGCCAAAAAGGAGCTTGGCTGGGAACCAACGATACTTTTCGATGAGCTCGTTTCTGAAATGGTGGACTACGACCTTCAACTGTTATCAAAGAAAGGTCGAAATAAATAAAAATGAAAATCCTGCTTTTAAGTGTTAGTTCTACTTCATTCTTCTATGAACAACTGGTTATCCCTTTTGGTCTGGTCAGTCTGGGTTCATATGTAGAAAGCCCTGATTTCGAGATCAAAGGCATCGATCTTAATACCCCTCCCGACAAAATAATGAACAGATATCTTAAGATCGATAATGAGATTGCTGATAAAGTAATAGATTACGGGCCGGATATAATTGCTATGAGCACTTACGCTTCGAACATATACAACGTTATGTTCTGGGCAGATGTGTTAAAAAAAAGGATCCCTGAATGTTTTGTCGTAGTTGGCGGAAATCATGTTTCTTATATAGCTAAAGAGTGTCTTGAAAAGTGCAAAGGTATAGATGCCGTAGTAAAGTTCGAAGGAGAAATACCCTTTAAGATGCTCTGTGAAAAGATACATAACAACGATCGCGACTTCTCTGATATTCCAAGCTTTGCCTACCGTAAAAACGGACAGATCGCAGAGAACTCAAAGATCGCTCTTATGAAAGATCTTAACACGCTGCCAATGCTCAACAGGTCGTTTTTTTCCGAAACTGGCGACCCGCAAAAACAGGTCCACGCAGATATTGTAAGCGCAAGGGGATGCACGGCGAACTGTACCTTTTGCAACTGCAACCATTACTGGAACAAGACCCATAGAACACGAACTGTCGAGTCGGTTATTGAGGAGCTGAAAGAGCTGCAAAGAACATGCCCTCTTGAAAGTGTGAGATTTCGTGATGAAACGTTAACGTTGAGAAAAAACTATTGCCTGCAGATCTGCGATGCTATTGTTTCAAACAAGATCAAGTTAAGATTTCAGGCCCATTCACGCTTGGACGGCTTAGACGAGGAAGTCATAAAGGCTCTGTCGAAGGCCGGCTTTGAGCTGCTCTTTATTGGTGTTGAATCCGGCAGCAAGACCGTCTTAAAAAGACTTAAAAAAGGTATCAAACTTTCAAAGCTCGAGACTATCATACCGCTTTTAAGAAAATACGGGATCGATTTCCGTCTTTCGTTCATGTCATCCACACCGGGCGAAACCTTCCGGGAAACACTGGAAACGGTAAAGCTGATCAAAAAGTTGAAATTAAAACGTGACGAGTATTATGTCGGAGTCGGCATTGACATATATCCCGGAACGGAAGAATGCGACCGCTTCCTCGAACTTAATCCGGACTACGAATGGCTCAGCAAAAATTATAAATTCAAAGGCAAATACGCTGCAGCCAAAGATTCTTTTGGAAATATTACCCAGCCTAAATACAGAGAATATGGAACGTTCAAAAGTGCTGTCATATTTTTTCTTTTGAGCCCGTCTTATTTTTGGGAAAAAGTTAACTCGATCGGTATCAGGAAACTCAAAAAAATATTTAATCTCAAAAAATAATATCTAATGACTTACCAACAAAAAGATCCAAAACCTTCTCTGTTGAAGAATATATCGGCTTCATTTTCGCTAAAGCCCTACAGAGATGTACTCTTCGTATCGGAAGGTATAGAGTGGGTAACAAGCCGGGAAATCAGGGGCCTGGTCAGCGTTACTAATAAGCTCGGCATACCATCACGTCATTCCGGGCCGCTGCGAATAGGACTGCCAAGACAAAGCATTTTCATGCCGAGTGCGTATTTTTTGAAGCATCCCTGTCCATACTTCATCGCAAAAAATCGCATAGCTTTTCCCTTTTATCACGGCTATCTTCCGTCAACAAGCCCCCTGATAACAGCCTGCCATAAGAACTTAAAAAAATACCATAACCGGATAACGCGTATTCAGGCATCACATTCTTATATGAGAGATCTGATATTAGAATCCGGGATCGACCCAAAAAAGGTCTTCCTTATTCCAATAGCAATTGACGGCAGATTCTTCAGCCCCCAGACACCCGAATCAAAAAAGACATCTCGTCAGGAATACGGGATCCCGCAGCAGGCAGTGGTGGCAGGTTCATTTCAAAAAGACGGCGAGGGCTGGGGAGATGGCATGAAGCCAAAACTTGTAAAAGGACCTGATGTCTTTTTAAAAACGATCGAATCGCTGAAGGCTTCTGTTCCGGAATTGTTCGTTCTGCTTTCAGGCCCGGCCAGAGGATTCGTAAAAAAAGGTCTGGACAAATTAAATGTGCCATATAAACATGTGTATTTCGAGAATTATTCTGACATTAACCAATTGTATCATTGCCTGGACCTGTATATAATCGCCTCAAGGCAGGAAGGCGGCCCAAAAGCTGTACTTGAAGCAATGGCTTGCGGAGTACCGTTGGTAACCACTCGTGTCGGGCAGGCTATGGATCTGGTAAACCATCAGGAAAATGGCTTAATGGTTGAGCCGGAAGATATTGAAGGGCTGGTCTTCTGGAGCAATAAAGTGTTTGGTGATTCCGAGTTGCGAAACAAGATTATAAAAAAAGGCTTTGTTACCGCAAAAGAAAACACTTATATGGCACATACCGACCGTTGGAGACAATTTTTCAAAGGATTTGTAGATAATGAACTCTAAATTATTCAACAGGCTATGCGAAAATATTTTGTTCGTAACAGCAGCAAAACTGGTAGCAATACTGCTGCCGGGTTTTAACAGGCTCAAAAAGTACAAAAATATTCTGTCTGCACCTTATTCTATTTATCATGGAAAGCTCAAAATAAAAAATAATCCTATCCGTGTGCGAATTGCGCCGATCAATATTTGCAACTACCTGTGCCTGTTTTGCGAGATCCATAAGGACAATCTAATGTTCCCCAACAGGGAAAAAAATGAGATGACTCTGGATGACGTAAAAAACTATGAGTCATTTCTGTCAACCACTCTCAAGGTCAGTTGGGTCGGCGGAACTGCCGAGCCTTTACTTAATAAAAATTTTGGAAGTATAGTCGAATACCTAAAATCAAAATATGGCACAATAATGATGACCAACACAAATGGGTCAAGGCTTGATCGTAAATTGTGTGATATATTAATCAAATACGGCTTCGATTCGCTGCTTATTTCTTACCACGCCGGTACAAAAGACGGATATAAAAAACTGATGACCGGGAATATTGATATAGTCGACAAAAACCTGATATACCTCAAAGAACAAAAAGCATTGCACAGAAAGAACAAACCGGCTGTTCAATTAAATTTCGCCCTGCAAAGACTTAACGCTGTAGAGTGCAGGACCATTATTGATAAAGTTAAACAATTAGACGCCGATGAACTGCTTGTAAGCAAATATTATGGCGGAAGGAATCAGCTTCAGGATCAAAAGGTCTCCTTTGATTATGATATTAACGAAGGAAATCGTGTCCTGGATGATATTTATTCATACGCCAAAGATCGGAACGTTAAACTGTGCCCTGCAAAGCCGGACTACTGGACAGATAAAAAAACACAATGGGACCATGAAAACTACGACTCCTCAATGCACTGCAAACGGCCGTGGACATGCCTGCATTTTAAACCTGTCCTCAATGAGAGAAACTGCCATTATGTCGGAGTATGCAATCGAACGGAATTATTCAAAATATCGTACGATAAATTGAAGCTTGGAACACAACAGCAGTTTGAACTTTTATGGAACCACCCCCTGCTGCAATATCTTAGAGAAACTGTCAACAGCAAAGATTCTATTAACCCCGTCTGTAAATACTGCAAGAATTATTCCCGAGAAATAATTCGCAATACGGATGCACAAATGTATGCTGATGTCAGGGACCGGGCTATAAAAGATTTCTTCGGCTATTTTCATAAAAATTATCCCTTCGTTGAAGTTGACGGCATCGAAGTGCTTAAAGAACACCCGCATTCTGATGAGATCTTCCAGGAAAAGAAAGCTAAAGCCGATGTTAGTCTTAAAAATTAATAAAAAGTTCCTGTTTAGATCATATGTCTGATATTGTATAAAAATGTCCGATCCTCTCAACAAGATTAAAATTCATATCGTATTTGAATTCAGTGATGAACCCACCGGCGGTGGAAATCAATTCTTAAAATCACTAAAAAATTTATTTAAATCTCGGGGAGTTTATGAAGAAAACCCTGTTAATTCGGATGTTATTTTATTTAACAGCCATCAGCAGGCACATAAAGTGGGAAAACTTAAATTAAAATATCCCAACAAGTTCTTTGTACACCGTATTGACGGCCCAATGCGGCTTTACAATAACGCAACCGATAAAAGAGATGACATCGTATATCTTGCGGATAAACATCTGGCCGAAGCTACGATCTTTCAGTCTGAATGGTCACAACAGCAAAACCACCGTACGGGATTACCGCAAAACCTCTTTGAAACGGTAATTCCCAATGCTCCGGATCCGTCAATTTTTAATCGAATTGACAAAAAAAAGTTCTCAACGAAAAGAAAAATCCGTTTAATAGCAACAAGCTGGTCAAAAAACTGGAAAAAAGGCTTCAAAATTTATCAATGGCTGGACGAAAATCTCGATCTTGAAAAATATGAAATGCTTTTTGTCGGAAATTCCCCGGTCGAATTTAAAAATATTAAAAAAATCCCTCCGGTAGACAGCAAAGGTGTTGCCGAAAAGCTAAAAGAGAACGATATTTTTATCTTTGCCTCCCCTATTGAAGCCTGCTCTAACTCTCTTCTCGAAGCATTGCATTGTGGACTGCCTGTTATTGGGGTCAACAACAGCAGTAATCCTGGTCTGATCGGTAAAGGAGGGGAAGTATTCGACCGGCCGGGCGATATCCTGGTATTACTTGAAAAAATAGTAAATAACTACGAATCATATCAAACCAATATTAATAATCCGAAAATAGAAGAGATTGGAAGAAGATATTACGACTTTATCACGAATAGCTGCAGCCGGTTCATAAACAGTGGACAAAAGCATGTAACTTTTGGATGGTTGGATTATGCAAAATTCATAGCGATGATAGCTTATTACAGGTTTGCCGGTTAAAAGTATGAAACTTGCTCTTTTTTTTACACGAAATGTTTCCCTTAAGCTCTGGGTCGATTCCGGCCTTTTCGACAGGGAAAAACTCCTCTACGAAGAACATCTTGGCAGAGAAAATTTGCATAAAGTATACTGGCTTACCTACGGCAAAGATGATGCTGTAATAGCAGAGAAGCTCAAATCGGAAAATCGTTTAAACCGCAATATTGTAGTATTGCCAATGCCGGCATTTTTCAGAGGATGGTTCGGGCAGTTGGTTTATTCCTTATTTATGCCGTTTATACACCGAAGCTCGATAAAAAACGCAGACATACTGAAAACAAATCAGATCGACGGCAGTTGGAGCGCGGTAATTGCTAAACTCCTGTATAAAAAGCCGCTTTTAGTCAGGACAGGCTATACGTTAAGTATATTTGCAAAAAACAAAGCAAGAAGCAGGTTTAAGATCAGGATAATTGAATTTATAGAATGGCTCGCATACAAATGTGCCGATAAGGCTGTGGTCGCAAGCTTCCATGACAGTCAATATATCCATTCAAAATACGGCTTGTCACAGAAAAAAATTAACGTCATTCACAATTTCATAAACACCGAAGTCTTCTGCCCGATCGATGGTAAAAAATATTTCAATAAAATGATCTTTGTTGGAAGGCTTGACCCGCAAAAAAATCTTTTTAACCTGTTGAATGCTCTCTCGGAAACAAAACTTGCACTTGACATCTATGGTGATGGCCCCCTGAAGGAACAATTAGCACGTAAGGCAAAAAACCTGGGTGTTTCAGTAGACTTTATGGGAGTTGTAGCAAATAAGGATTTGCCCAGGGTTTTCAATCGTTATCGTTATTTTATTTTACCTTCTTTGTACGAAGGTATGCCTAAATCATTGCTTGAAGCGATGTCATGTGGTTTAATATGTATCGGTACTGATATTGATGGGATTAATGAAATAATAGACGATGATACCAACGGCTACCTGGCAAAAACAACCGATACGGAATCGCTTGCCGAAGCAATAGACAGGGCTGCCCGGCTTCCTGGCGATAGCGTCGCGGCTAAGGCAAGACAAAAAATTGTCTCTGATTTTTCAATTGAAAAAATTGTAAATGAAGAAAATAAAATTCTTGAGGAGTTGA